>JAYVXI010000096.1:0-1942 GCA_043785305.1 Limnoglobus sp.
TTTATTCACTCGCAGATCGCACTTCATTTTCCGCAACTGCGCGTCGATCGCCTCATCGATCTTGGCAACGATCTTCTGATAGCTCTCCCACATCTGCAAGCACAACTTTAATTCCAGTACGTGCTCCGGGCGATACCGGGCCAACATGGCCAAACGCAACCCGCAGCAAGAGCAAGCTCATCAACGCGAAGCGCGCGAGAAAATCCGCGAGCGGGCCTCGCAACGTCAGGCGGAGTTTCACGCGAGCCAGGAGCACGAATCGCTTCAGGCGCAGGCCAAAATGACGGCGATGCCGATCCACCACGAGCACGCGGCGGGCATCGATGTCGGCGACGCGAGCCACTGGGTCTGCGTCGGCCACCACCCCGATGGCACGCCGAACGTTCGCGAATTTCCCGCCCACACGGCGGGTCTTCGCCAACTCGTCGAATGGCTGAAACTGTGCGAAATTACCACCGTGGCCATGGAGGCAACGGGTGTGTATGCGCATGTATTATTTCTCACACTCATCGAAGTGGGGTTTCAAAGGGCTTACCAACACTTGACAGTCTCATCGTGTATTATGTTCTGTTTTGCTCTCTACTTCCACGCTTCTTTCGTGCCGGTCACTTCCGCAATTTGAACGAGGCGAGAAACAACGACGCGGTCTTTGACTCCACATCGTCCTTCGTGCCGGTCACCGTCACTTGATAGAGCCGCGTGCCGATGAGGTGGAGGTGGGCGCGGGCATGGGTTTTGCCGTAGTCGAACTGCACTTCGATTCCGGCAGGGCGGTCGCCATCGACGACGAGGTCTTTCTCGTTCGCGATCGTACCGTCGCGGGTCTTCATGCCATCGCGGACCGCCGTAAGCAACTTGCTGGCATCGAGGTTCGCGAACGTTGCGGGGTAATCGGTGTACGCGACGGCGAACACCACGTCCGATTGACCCTTCGCGGTCGCGATCTCGGAAGTCACCGTCAGCTCACCCGCCGGCGATGGCACCATGCGCGATGATGCTTTCACTTTGCCGGGAAAGTCCGCCACGAACCGACCGCTCGCCGATTCGTGCGAACTGAGAACGATGTCGCGGGCCGCCACCGCAACCCCCGCCGTAAAAGCCAGCACCAACATCGTACGAAGGAACATCATGACACAAACCTCCAAAGGGATATTCCGTCATTCGTTCGCATCTTCGAGAGATTTTAGCGATTCTGTGCGGCGAAACGGCAACCGATCCTAATTCGGACATTGACATCCTGAATTCGAGGGTTAAGATACCATCGCGCTAACGGGCACTTTTACTCTCCCCACTGGAAGTGAGGTCTGCGATGACGATTCGATTTGCGGTACGTGTGGCGGTGGTTTTGGCGTTCGGAATCGGCACGAGCTGGGCACTGGTTCGCGATGGGCAACCGGTCGTGGCAGCCGACAAAGCGGGGCCGGACAAGGTCGCCGTCGAACGGACGCGCGAGCAGATTCTGATGCTCGACGACCTTTACAAAACGGCGGTCGTCGGCATCAGCCAGACGTACGCGGCCCAGCAATTCGACACGCCCGCCGCGGTGGTGGCCGGTGCGGTATTCGACGCGATGAAAAAGAAAGGCTGGCACGAGGCACGGCTCGTCGATGCGACCGGCAAGCCGAAACGCAAAGATAATGTCGCCAACACGCCATTCGAGAAAAAAGCGATCGAGGCAATCCAGGGTGGCAAGAAGTACTTCGAAGAGATCGGCGAAGCGAACGGCAAACCGGTCCTCCGCGCCGCCACGATCGTACCCGCCGTGCTGAAGCAATGCGCGTCGTGCCACAACGTCAAGGAAGGCGACCTCCTCGGCGCGATCGTCTACGAAGTGCCGATCAAGTAGTTAGCAACTGAAATTTAATAACTGTCCCATTTGGCGGGAATGGCACGGTAGTTCCATGCGGGGAGTTCTTCGTCGAAGCGGATCTTCATCGTATCG
>JAYVXI010000097.1:0-6568 GCA_043785305.1 Limnoglobus sp.
GCAATCGGCGTAATCCACGAACCGGCTTCGCGATACGGCAAACGGATCGGCGACACGCGATCAAAAAGTGCCATTTTGGGGACTCAAAACCCGGAAAAACACCCCAAAAATCGGTTTTGGAGTGTCCGCAATTGTGACTTACGTCGATTTTTTCCGCGAAACTTCGCCTTTCGGTCGCCTGAAGATTGCGTTATCAGGCTCTCAATCTTTGGAGGGCGAACTGTGTTTCGATATTTCTCACTGGTCGTTTTCTTGATTGCACTTGCGAATCCAACACGCGCACAGGTGCCTTTGCGATTAAAGTGGCAAACGGGGCAAGTGCAGACGTACGCGGTCGAACATACAACGACGATTACCGAGACGATTCCGCTTCAAAAGAACGAAAAGCCGACAACCACAACGACGACAACGAAGCTGAACATCACGCGGAAATGGACCGTAAAAGCCGTAGCCGACGAAGTGGCAACGCTGGAAATGTCGATCGGCGCGATCCGGCAAGAAGTGACGAAACCAATCGTCGGCACCGATGGCAAACCCGCAATGGATACGCTCGTCCTCGATTCGGCAACGCCGGAAGGCGCAAAGCAGGTGGCGGAGTTCCTAAACAAGCCGATTCTGACCGCGAGCGTGAATGCCTTTGGCAGCGTAGCGAACATCAAAGCGACAACGGGCGAACAAGCCGTAGCACGGCTTCAAGCGGAGTTGCCGTTCCGCGTATTGCTCCCGCAGAATGCCCCCGCCGCGAACGCGACTTGGGATCGCACATTCGCGATCAAACTCGATCCACCCGTAGGCACCGGCGAGAGTTTCGACGCCAAACAGACTTACACTTTCAAAGGTATTATCGGAAATCGCGCAACAATTGGCGTCGCAACAACACTAGTGTCTGCACCGAAAGATCCGTCGGAGTTACAACCGCTGCTGCCGTGGCTTTGGGAAGGTGAAGTGGTTATCGATGCAAAAGCAGGGCGGTACCTCGGCGCGAAACTGTCTGCCAAAAAAGAGCTTGCGAACCACGCGGGCAACGGCACGAAGTTCGTTTTTGCCAGTGAATACATCGAAACGGCATTAGAAAACGAGTGATCGGCGCGCAATCCGAGTGGTGCGCCTTGCCGTTCGATGGGCGGTTTGCTTCAAAGAAGAGACGACTTCCCCTTGAAACCGGTGACACCCACCGTAATATAGTGGATGCAAGTAGAACAATTGCGGGTGTAACTCAGTGGTAGAGTACCTCGTTGCCAACGAGGTTGTCGTGGGTTCAAATCCCATCACCCGCTCTCAACGCTTCCGGCAATAACGGAACGTTCGGCATTCTGGAGCCGAGAAGTCGTAGGTTGGCGGACTTCCACGCCTGACCCGCGAATATTCTCGGCTCCTCGCGTTTTTTTACCGCTTGGTCCGCAGAGCAAAATTGGGAGCCACTGATGGCCGCCGAAAACGAATCGCAATCCGAAACGACCACCTCGCACTCGTTGACCGCGCCCGACGCGATCGCAACGAAGTTGCCTCAAACCGTCGAGATTCGCGACGCGGGACCGTGCAAAAAGCACGTCAAGGTGACCGTGGATCGTGCGGCCATCGATGCCCGCCTCGACGAAAAATACTCGGACCTGATGTTCAGCACGCAATCGACGGTACGCGGCTTCCGCCCGAAAAAGGCCCCGCGCAAGATCATCGAGCGTCGGTATAAGAAAGACGTACTCGTCGACATCAAGACCGAAGTGCTGATGGCGAGCCTCGAACAACTCGCCGACGAGCAATCGATCTCGCCACTCGCGCCCCCGGAACTCGACCCGGCGACGATTTTCATCCCCGAAGAGGGGCCATTCGTCTATGAATTCAACATCGAGGTTCGCCCCGAGTTCGATCTGCCCCCTTACAAAGGGTTGAAGCTCCGAAAACCGATGTACACGTTCACTGACGCGGACGTGGCAAAGCAAACGCGGAAAATGCTCGAGCCGATGGGCCAAATTGTTCCGAAGGTCGGAGCGAACGGTGCTGAGGCAGCGGTAGCGACCGACGACATTATTACCGCAGAAGTGGTCATTGAGCACAACGGGGTCGTGGTCAACACGATCTCCGAGGTCCGCGTCAAAGTCGAACCGCGTCTAGCGATGGCCGACGGTATCGCCGAGGGATTCGCGAAGAAGCTTTCCGGTGCGAAGGTCGGCGACCAACGCACGGTCGATATGGTGATTTCGCAGGAAGTGAATAACGCATCGCTTCGTGGAAAGACCTTCCAGGCATCGTTCAAAGTCAAAGACATCAAGACGATCAAGCAGCCAGAGATCGATGAAGCACTGTTGTCGCAGTTCGGGTTGAAAGCGAAGGAACAACTCGATGAGTTCGTTCGCGTTCGCCTCGATCAACAACTCGTAAACACACAACGCCAAGTGGCCCGCGAAGGTGTGATCAATCACTTGTCGCAAGCCGCGAAGGTGACACTGCCTCCGGACATGCTCAAGCGTCAGGCTCGCAAAAGCATGAACCAGAAGGTCATCGAGATGCGGGCGAACGGCGTCAGCGAAGACCAGATCAAGGGTCGCCTCCGCGTCCTCGAAATGGATTCGCTGAACAGTACCGCAGCGTTGTTGCAAGAGCGATTCGTTCTGCAAAAGATCGCCGAACTCGAGAAAATCGAGATCGAAGACGAAGATATCGAAAACGAAATCGCCGAGATCGCCGACCGAGAAGGCGAATCGTACCGCAAGGTGCGTGCCCGCATGGAAAAGGAAGACCTGATCGAGTCGCTGGCCACGGAACTGCTCGAACGCAAAGCACTCGACTTCGTGATGGCATCGGCAGAATTTGAAGAGTACACGCTGGTTCTGAGCGATAGCGCGGAAGAAGAGATCGCGACGTCGTCGGTGCCCGTGTTGACCGCAGGCCAAGAAGCCGCCGAAGCCGCACCAGAAACGCCATCGGAAACCCCTGCTAGTAGTTGACCGCTTGCGTACAGTATAAAGAGACGCAAGAGATTCCGGATCGGGGGGCGTCAGGCCCCCCGTTTCCGTTGAGTAACGAGCGACCGCACGACGTGCGGTCGCTCGCCCATTCCGAAGAAAGGCAATCGCAAAATGATGTCTCCAACCGAACCGATGGCGATGGCAATGGCCGGACTGATGGAGCCGCAAAATCAGCGAGGAGCCTATTCTCGTCAGCGCACGCTCACGCTCAGCGACTTGCTCCTCGAAAACCGCATTCTGTTCATCGGTAGCTCGCCGGAAACCGGCGGCAGCCCCGTGATTACCGACTTCCTCGCGAATTACACGATCCAAAAGCTCTTGTACTTGGTGACCGAGAACAAGTCTGCGGACATTCACATGTACATCAACAGCCCTGGTGGCTCGGTGTCGGCCACACTCGCGATTTACGACACGATGCAGTTCGTCGAATGTTCGATTCACACGTACTGCATGGGATTAGCCGCGAGTGGAGCCGCACTGTTGCTCGCCGCTGGCACCAAGGGCAAACGCTACGCGCTGCCAAACTCGAAGGTGATGATCCACCAGCCGTACGGTCAGGTCGGCGGCCAAGTATCGGACATCGAGATTCAGGCCACGGAACTGATGAAGGAACGCGATCGGTTGAATCAGATTATGGCGAATCACACCGGTCAGCCGATCGCCGTGATCGAGAAAGAATCCGACCGCGACCGTTACTTCTCGTCTTTCGAGGCCAAAGAATTCGGCCTCGTCGACGATGTGCTGACGAAGCCTGCGGTCACGGAATCGAAGCGATAACGGTTGTACTGACCACAACGGTTAGCGAACGCAAACGGAACGCGCCCACGGGAACCACCTGTCGGCGACAATACACAAACACCAACCCATACCAACTTCATTCCTACTCGGGCGCACCGCCGATAATAATCGTGCTGCGGTTCGCCCTGAGTGTCATACTCGCGAGGACGACATGCCGCTGATTCCGATGGTGATCGATAGCAAAGGCCGCGAACAGCAAGCCTATGACATTTACAGCCGTCTCCTCAAAGACCGGATTATCTTCCTGCAAGGGGTGGTCCAGGACGAGATGGCGAACCTGATCGTCGCGCAACTGCTGTATTTGCAGTTTGAAGACCCGAAGTCGGACATTCACTTGTACGTGAACAGCCCCGGTGGTTCGGTTTCGGCAGGGATGGCGATCTACGACACGATGCAGTTCATCACTTGCCCCGTGTCGACGTATTGCATCGGCATGGCCGCGAGCATGGGAGCCGTGCTGCTGACGGCGGGTGCGAAGGGCAAACGCTTCGCACTGCCGAACGCGCGGATCATGATCCACCAGCCGCTCGCCGGGATGGAAGGCACTGCGACCGACATTCAGATTCACCTGAAAGAGTTCCTGAAGACCAAGAAGCGGCTCAACGAAATCCTGATGCGGCACACCGGCAAGACGCTCGATCAGATGGAAAAGGATACCGACCGCGACAACTTCATGGCATCGAACGAAGCCAAGGATTATGGCTTGATCGATGCCGTGCTGGAGCGGATGCCCGAAGAATTGGCCCGACGCAAGGAATAAACCCCGCCAGTGGATCGACTGTGCGGTGGGGACGCCAAGGATGCGCACCGCAGTCACACCCACGAGCCGATGGCACCGCGAGAACGCGCGGTTTCGTCGGCTCGTTTGCGTGGGTGTCGCATTTCTCGCCACATTCAGCACATCGTGCCGTTCGACGAAACGCTACGAAATCATCGAAGCCGAATTGCGTACCCGCGAACGCGAACTCAACGAAGCCCGCGGCGAGTTGCAGAACGCGAAGTCGCTCAATAACGCCTATGCCCGCACGCCCCGTTACGGCCCCGAAATGGACAATGGCGCTGGTGCGCCGACGCTGCCATTGAAGGAAATCGTCCTCGGTACAGGCACCGGCGGCGCGGATAACGACGACCGCCCCGGCGATGAAGCCCTGCAAATCGTGCTCGTTCCCCGCGACGACGATGGTTCATCGGTGAAAGTTCCTGGGCGTGCCGAGGTGAGCGCGTTCGAGATCGCCCGTAGCGGCGTGAAGACCGCGATTGGCCGTTGGGAAGTGCCACCGGAGCAACTGCGTCGCACCTGGCGTGGCGGCCTGTTCGCCACCGGTTATTACATCCCGCTACAGTGGGATCAACTGCCGGGCACCGAGCGCGTACGCATCGCGGTGCGGTTCGTAACGCTCGATGGCCGAACGTACGAAGCCGATAAAGACATCACCGTTCGCCCCGTTCCAGGTGCTGTGCCGCACACACAAGGTGGCGAAGTTCTACCGTTTCCCGGCGGTTACGCGGCCCCATTACCGGCTGCCCCGCCGTATACGATTCCATCGCCGGGGATCCCGTTGCCCCCGCCAAACCTGGGCGGAAGCACCGAACTCCCGCCGCCATCGGGCTACGAAACCCGCCGCCCCAACGTGCGGCTACTCCCCGCAAAACCCAACGACTGACCATGACCGAAGCCGAATGGTTGCGCCACGACGAACCCGATGCGATGCTCGAATTCGTGGGTAAACGCCTCGCCGACCGCAAACTGCTTCTGATTGTCTGCGGTTGCTGTCGCGTTCGCTCGACGTACGAATCGGGTGCCGCATACATGGCGGAGATGTTCGAGAAGGCCGCAGATCGTTCGCTGGACGCCCACGCGAAGATGTCGATGATGAGCACGTTCAACGAATTGATGCAGGGGAACATGCTGACGTTCGCGTTGCGTGCGATGAGCGGTTCCGAAGGAAGTTGCCTCTCGCTCGCACGCACCGCCATCGGCATGATTCGCCAATTGGAACAGCAGCAAGCGACACCGCAAGAAACGCTGACTGCCGCGAGAAAGTGCGAGAACCAGGCAAATGTGGTGCGAGAGATCGTTGGCAACCCGTTTTCTCAGAATGAATTCGACCCGCAATGGCGTACGTCGACCGTTCATGATTTGACCGTCACGATCGACGACGAGCGAAGTTGGCAGAAACTGCCGATATTGGCCGATGCACTCGAAGACGCCGGTTGCGACGACACCGAAATGCTCGATCATTGCCGTGCGGAACACGCGATTCATCATCGTGGCTGTTGGGTGATCGATTCGATTCTCGGGCGTCACTGAGCGGAATAACGGCTCATACCGGGGCCGTTGAGCTTTGCCCGCCAGACTTTGCCATCGACGAACTCGATGCGGATTCGCCGATCCCGGCCATCGTACCAAAATGCCGTTATCACTTGCAGATTCACAGGCGGGGCATCGACATCGTCGAACGTACGGCCATCAAGAATGCGTGCCGTCGCTTCCGCGGTCATCGCGCCAGTTGGCGGCCCGAGCAACGCTTCAACAGCGTCTTGCCGCATCCCATGCACGATTCGCGGGAACAAGTCATCGTACGGGCTTGCAGAGCGACTGCGGACAAAAGCAAATAACACAATCGCGATAACGATCGTCGCGACGAAGCTGGAAATGACCCATTTTCGCGACAAATGACGCATGTAAAGCACTCCAGAATCGACGTAAGCACACGAAATTTAATAACTGTCCCATTTGGGGTTTTTGGCACGGGGTTTGGGTGGTAGGCTTTGCGAGCTTAAATCCCTTTCTCCTGGCAGGA
>JAYVXI010000098.1:0-6539 GCA_043785305.1 Limnoglobus sp.
GTGAGCGATCCTTTCAGGACCGAAAAACAGAACCTCGACACTGAAGGTGTCGCTCTCTCAGCCCATGGTGGTACCATGGGACGGTGACTTCCACCCTCAAAAACCAGTCGTGGCGAGTCTTCGAGACGCGACGCGATCCGCCAAAACGTTCATTCCGGGCGCACGAACCGTCGTGTTTCGCAGACTCACCACGACCCTCAGTCGTTGACCGTGGCAAACGCAGGCTAAAGACCTGCGGCTACCAGAATAAGAGGTTTTCGCCTTTGCACGAAGTATCCTTTTCCGCCGTGTGAAGTATCGTGGAAGTCGTGAGACTTCGGGAAGTGGGAGATCGTTGCGTCAGAAGTCTCACGACTTCTGCTACGAATACTCCTGGCTGACCGCTGATCGCTGAACGCGGCCTTGCTCTTGTACCGAATCGACGATTTGCGATACCATCGGCACCATTGTTGACCTCGTTGGGGTGCGGATGTCATGGATGGTTCACCTGCCGACGGATTTCGTGCGAAACCGGGCTGGTTACTCGCGGTGTTGGTGCTGACCGTGGGCCAAGCCGGTTTGTCGCTGCCGGTGTTCGGCGGCTGGGCGGGTTTGCACGATTCGCGGCCGATCGTTGCGGGCCGACACCCGCTGCACCTTTATCACGGCAGTCTCGGTTCCGAGACGTTCCGCCAACGCTATGCGACGGCCTGTTTCGATCCGAACTTTCAGGCGGGCTACCCAAAGACGCCCGTCTTTGATGGCGGCTGTCGCCCGGCAGAACTGTTTTTAACCATCTCCGGCAAAGGCTACGACCCGGCTGCCTACAAAATCGGCTTGTTCGTCTGTTGTTTGCTCGTTCCGGGTGCGTTCGTGCTTGCGGGTCGCGGCATCGGATTATCGGCACCAGGAGCGTGTCTGGCCGGTGCGTTCGGCTGTGGCGTCTGGTGGTCTGCGCCGGTTCGCGCGATGTTCGATGCGGGCGATAGCGATCTGCTTTTGGCGGGAATGTCGGCAATCATCTTCATCTCGTGGCTCTCGCGTTACAACTGGGAACCCGGCATCACGGCATGGCTGATTCTCTCCGGCACGGCGATCATCGGCTGGTATGCGCACCCCGTGGTCTGGCTGGGGCTCGCGCCGATTCTCGGCATCTATTACCTCGCCGTGGCACCGCGGCACGGCCCCGGTTGGCACCTCGGTTTGTTCGGCATCTCCTCGGTTGGCATCGCGCTCAACATGTGGTGGATCTGGGATTGGGCGAAATTCTGGTGGCTGCGTCAGCCCTCCGTCGACGATGTGGCACCGCTACCGAACTGGGGGGCGCTGCTCGACTCGTGGGACGGAAACGGTCACCTTTTAGGCCCGGCCCCACTCGGCTGGCCGATGGTCGTCGCGGGGGTGTTCGGTTGCGTTTGGTTCGCACGTGCCAACCGTAAGACGGCACCCGCGCTGTTAATGCTCACCGGGTTATTGGCGTTCTGCATCGCACGGCTCGGGCAGACGTGGCCGCCGCTTGCGAATGGCGGAGCCGAACGCGCCGCGCCGCTAGTTGCGGCGCTCGCGGTCTTGCCTGCCGCGTGGATGGCGCAAACGATCGGCAAAACGCTACCCTACCGTTCGCTCTTACTGTTAATTTTACTGCTACTCCCAGCCATCGCGGGTTGGGGTGGGTACACGACGGGACCGCTAAGGTATTCGCTCGGGTTGCGAACCGAACCGATCGCGATGGGGCTGAACGCGGAGCAAGAAAAGCTCGTGAAGGAAATCGCCACGCGCACTACGCGCGAGGGACGCATCCTCATCGAAGATGGCCCCTCGACCGGCACGAGTTGGAACTGGACGGCACTGCTACCGATGTACACCGAACGCGCGTTTCTCGGTGGATTGGACCCCGATGCGAGATTCGAACATGCATTCTGCGGGTTGCGTTCGGATCGTTTGAATGGCAAGTTACTCGCCGATTGGACCGATGCCGAGATGCTCGAATGCTGTCGGCGTTACAACATCGGCTGGGTCGTTTGTCGCACCAACACGACGGCGGATCGTTGGCGGAAAGTGGCATCGGTGCGAGAAATCAGCCAGTTCGGCGAAGGTATCATTTTGTTCCAGATCGAACGCGACTGTTCGTTCGTGCTCATCGGTTCGGCAAAGTGGGAGCAGGCGGACCGCAAGAAAGTCGTACTGACGGACATTATCCCCGCCGATTCGCCACACCCCGATGGTGGCCCAGTGCCCGCGAAAGTGATCGTACTCAGTTTGCACTATCAAGCGGGGTTGCGCGTGAGTCCGAACGTCGTGACGGTCGAACGCGACCCCGACCCGTTCGACCCGATCCCGATGATTCGATTGCGAATGAACGGGCCGATGTCGCGTTTGGTCATCAGTTGGGAGAACCCGTAACCGGCTTCTCGTAGACGTGGCCGATGTCGATTGGCTCGAAGCCGACGCTTTTACACAACCCGACGGCGGCGGGATCGTCGGAGCGCACTTGCAATTCCGCGATGCCGAAAAACTGATCCTGTAGGAACCGCAACACGTGCGTCAGTAGCATCTTGGCGACGCCGAGTTTGCGCAAGTCGGGGCGAACTTGGACGTCGATAATCCCTGCCGATGGCGCATTCCACTTCCAGTTAAAACCTTCGAGTTCCCAAGCGATGGCGCGGGCCGCCGGGAAGCCGGTCAACTTGTCCATCACGCGGAATTCGGCCGGTTCGAGCGAACTCCAGACGCACTCTTGCCACCACGACGCCACCGCAGCAGACTTCAGCAAATTGATATCGTATCGCTTGCGCAAGAGGTTGAAACGCGAGTCGGCGAGCGTCAGCGGGATATCGAGTTTGCGTTGGAACACGATCATCGACGACGTTTGCGCATACCCGTGCTTTTCGATGAACGGCTTGGCTTCTACATCGCTTTCGAGCACGCCCGGCGAGTTGCTGCCACCGTATAAACCGAACAAATGCGGGTTCGTCGGCCATTGCGAGCCGAACACCAGCGTCTTCGCGCCGCGGTCGATGAGATACTGTTCGCCGCAGCGTACGAGTTCGCCACCGATGCCGAGATGGCGGTGCGAAGGCCGTACGAGAACGCAACAGACGAAGCCGCGATCTTGCGATGGGCCCGTATGTTCGTCGTTCGGCCCGAAACCAGAGAGCGAAAAGCCGACGATCCGTTTCGTGGTGCCTTCGACGACCTCCTCGGCAATAATCATCGCGTTCGGGTCGAAGTACGGTTTGCTGAAAATCCAGCGTTCGAGCGGTGCGGGCGTTCGGATGGGGAACGCACCGCGACCGGTCGCGGCTTCGTTCCAGACTTCCATCAGGACGGGCGGGTCGTTGTTGCGATACGGGCGATAAACAATCACGTGCGGGCCTCGCGTTGCGAATATCTAGCATACTATAGCTTGAGAGAATCGCTTGCGACGGTACGCCCGAAATGTGCCGATCCGATTGGGGAAACGAATGAGACTTCGATACGTTGGGCTGGTCGCCGTGGCGATGGCATTTGTAGCGGGTTTCGCACGCGCCGCCGACTGGCCGCAAATCCTCGGGCCGAAGCGCGATGGGCAGTCCGCGGAGACGAAACTGCACTTCACGTGGGGCAAAGACGGCCCGAAAATCGCCTGGTCCAAGGACGTCGGCACCGGCTGGGCCGGCGTGGTGACGGCTGCCGGGAAAGCCTATCTTTTCCATCGCACCGAAGGCAAGGAAACCCTCGTCGCGCTCGATCCCGCCACCGGTCGCGAACTCTGGAAGTACGATTACCCGGCAAAGTATCGCGATAATTTCCAATTCGACGACGGCCCCCGCGCCACGCCGACTGTGGCCGATGGTCGCGCGTTCATTCTCGGTGCCAACGGCGATCTGCACGCGGTCGATGCGAAGTCCGGCGAAAAAATCTGGCACCGGAACATCCTCACCGATTACGAAATCGACAAAGGCTATTTCGGCGTCGCGAGTTCGCCGCTCGTCGTCGGCGAAAAACTTATCGTCAACGTCGGCGCGAAAGGTGCGGGCGTTGTCGCCTTCGATGTGGCCACCGGCAAAGAAGCCTGGAAAACCAGCGACGATGGCCCGAGTTATTCGTCGCCAACCGTCGCGGAGATCGACGGAAAAAAACTCGCAATCACGTTCACTCGGCGCGGGTTGGTCGGCGTGAATGTCGAAACCGGCACTGCGATGTTCGACCTTCCGTGGCGTTCTCGGCTCGATGCGTCGGTCAACGCATCGACGCCACTCGTTCGCGGTTCGGAGATTTTTTTAACGTCGTCGTACGCCACCGGCGCGATCCTGTTGAAGGCAAACGGGAAGATACTCGAAGAAATCTGGTCGAATGATACTTCGCTATCGTGCCAGTACAACACGCCGGTACTCATCGGCGACGAACTTTACGGCACCGATGGCCGTGCCGACTTCGGCACCGGACGCTTGCGCTGCATCGATTGGAAAACCGGCACCGTCAAATGGTCCCGCGATCGCTTCGGTTGTGCGGGCCTGATCGCCGTCGATGGCAAAATCCTCGCCGTCACCGAAGCGGGCGAACTCGTAACTTTTGAACCGAATCCCGCGAAGTACGTCGAACTTGCACGCGCCAAGATCCTCGACGGCAAAGTGCGTTCGACCCCGTCGTTCTCCGATGGTCGATTATTTGCCCGCGGCGAAAAAAAACTCGTTGCCGTGAACCTCAAATAGCCTGCCGAATGTCACGTTTCACACCGCGATCCCCACCGAGTACCGTCCTGCGATGATGACTTCGACACTGCTTGCCCCGTACCCCGCGCCGCCACGGCGTTACCGCGAACCGCTGTTCATCGGTCGGGTGAAGTTGGCATCGCGGTTCACGCTCGCGCCGCTGGCGGGTTACACGAACCTGCCGTTCCGATTGTCGGTTCGCGAAATCGGCGGGATGGGGCTGGCTACGACTGACCTCATCAACGCGCGGGCGATCCTCGAAGGCTTGCGCAAGACGATGGAACTGCTGGCCACCGATCCCGCCGATCGGCCGCTATCGGTGCAAATTTTTGGCGGGAAAGCGGAGGAGTTAGCCGGTGCCGCGCGATGGCTGCAAGATCGCGGCCTCGCGGAGATCATCGACATTAACATGGGTTGCCCCGTGCGGAAGGTCGTCGCCGTCGGCGGCGGTTCGTCGCTGATGTGCGACACGGCCGGTGGCACGATCGAACTCGTGCGGAAAGTCGTCGATGCGGTGTCGCTGCCCGTGACGGTGAAGATGCGTTTGGGCTGGGACGATAGCCAACTGACCGCACCGTATTTCGCGCGCGAATTCGAAAAGATCGGCGTCGCAGCCGTAACGATCCACGGCCGAACCCGCGAACAAGGCTTTAGTGGAAGCGTGAATCGCGATGGAATTCGTCGCGTCGTCGAGGCGGTCGATCGGATGCCGGTCTTCGGCAACGGCGACATTATGAACATCGCCGACGCGGAAACGATGATCCGCGAAACCGGTTGCCATGGCCTCGCCATCGGTCGCGGGGCGCTCGCCAACCCGTGGTTTTTCCGGCAACTCACGAACTGGGTTCACGATGGCGAACCCGGCCCGCGCGGCAGTTATCACGAACGCATCCAGTTCATGCGGTTGCACCTGCAACGCCTCATCGACTGGCGCGGCGGTGAAAAGCACGGTTGCATCATGTTCCGCAAAATCGTGACGTGGTACACGAAGGCACTGCGATTCCCGAAGAAAGTGCAACAAAAACTGGTGATGCTCAACGACCTCACCGAGTTCGAGTCGATCCTCGCGCCGTTCGTCGACAACGGCCCACCCCCCGATTGGAGCGAATGGGACGTCGAACAATCGCTAGTGTCCGTCCCCGATGGCCCGATCGCGCATTGGTAATGCAATGGGCTTATCCAAGAAGCGAAAATTACAGATTATCTTCTCGACCTTCTGCATGATGTTGGAGGTAGTAAAGCCCGCTTTTTCTTGGATCGCGGCTTCCGTCTCGATGAGTGGGAAAACTTTGCCGCTGCAATAAAAGAACTCGGTCTTGCGAATCCGATTGCAAATCGTTCAGAGACGAGTCACGGTATAAAATACGTTGTGGATGGGAAACTGAGAACGCCATCGGGTGAAGAACCGATGGTGCGAACCGTATGGATTGTCGATGTCGGGCATTCGATTCCCCGTTTGGTCACTGCGTTTCCGTTCAAAGGAGTTAAAACATGATCGCCGAACATGAATTGGTCGTTCTGACGAAAGATATTTCAGGCGAAGAATTGAAAGCGGGGGACGTGGGCACAGTTGTCCATGTCTACAGTGATGGGCTGGCTTACGAAGTCGAATTTATGACCCTGGACGGAAGTACCGTGGCCGTGACGACTGTGGATGCAGCAGATCTGCGCACGGTGACCCAAACGGATCGTTCGCATGTCCGAGTGGCTGCGTTCTCCCAGTGACCGTGCCGATTGCTCATTGGTAAGGGGAGAATGCACGTTCATTACGAGCCACCGGGACAAGCCCTATCGCGTTCGGCACGGCGTTTGCCGTGCTTGGTCCGAGCCCAAAATGAGATTGGAGCTACGTGCCGATCGACCTCG
>JAYVXI010000099.1:0-19455 GCA_043785305.1 Limnoglobus sp.
CTTCCACTCCCAATCGACCGCAACCGCTCAAAATAACAAATTCCGCCGTCGCAGCGAGGAAATGCCCCGCCCGAAACCGCAGATGAAATATCCGGGTTAGCCCGACGCGCTAATTTTGAAGTTGGCTGTTTTGAAATGAAGGCATATCACGCACAGACCTGCGCCCGGCGATCGGCATTGCGTAAGCATGCCGTGGTAGCCACAGCGGGTTCGCACGGCACGCTTACGCGGTGCCGCTCGCCGGATTTTCGATAATGAACATCGTCAGTAAACCCAGGGGTACGACGAAGCGTCTAACCCTGGGCTGTCAGATTTAACCCCGTTGGGGTAAGAATCGGCTAAGTATTTACCCCAACGGGGTTCCATCTTCTAGCCCAGGGTTAGACGTCTTACGTCGTACCCCTGGGCATACCTGCGAATCGCGCAACATCAAAATGCGCGATGCGGGCTAGCCGGAATCGCTGAAACCGAGGAACGCAATGTCTACCGACCAGGCGGCTGTGTTTCGTTCGCTGCGCCAGCGGTTGTGGCGGAACGGCCTGCACGCGATGCTCGAGAGTGGCCGCGTGCGGCTCGTCACGATGCTCGGCACGAGCCTGTTCGTTACCGCATTCGTCTTCGGACTCAGCTACTTTGGCTTCTACGAACTCTTTCGTTTGAACTTGCCAATCAAGGGTCTCATCGTCGGCGGGCTGTTCGACCTCATGTTCTTCACGCTCGGTGTGATGTTGCTGTTCTCGACGGGAATTATCCTCTACGCCAGCTTGTTCACCGCGCCGGAAGCGAACTTCCTCCTGACGACACCCGCACGGGCGGACCGAATTTTCGCGACGAAATTCCAGGCCGCCGTCGCGTTCTCGTCGTGGGGGTTCGTGGTGCTCGGCATGCCGATCCTCATCGCGTACGGCCTCGTTGCGGGTGTGCCGTGGTTCTATTATCCGCTACTGCCGTTGTACCTTATGGGTTTCGTGTTGCTGCCCGGCGCGGTCTCGGCGTTCGTCTGCCTGATGCTCGTTCGCTTCTTGCCGCGTAACCGGAAACAGGCGTTGATCGCAATCGGCGTCATCGTCGCGGTCGTCGTCGGTTTCTGGATGTACCGCACCGCGATGGCCGCGCGTTCGACGTTAGTTACGAATAGCAAGGATGAACTCGAAGGCTTCGTCGGGCAGTTCGCGCTCGCCCGCAGTGCCTTCGCGCCGAGCCATTGGATGACCAACGGCATTATGGCGGCCGCGCGAGGAGAAGTCGCGGAGATGATCCTGCCGCTGTTGATGATCTGGTGCAATGGCCTACTCGCGTTCCTCATCGCCGCCTGGACGGCATCGCGGATCTATCGCACCGCGTTCGACCGCGCCACCGGCTTCGGCGGCACGCAAAAACGTTACGGGGCCAACTGGCTCGATCGCATCATGGGCTGGCTGGTGTTCTACCTCGATAAGCCGACGCGCGTACTCGTAATTAAGGATTTCCGCACCTTTCGGCGCGACCCGACGCAGTGGGTGTTGCTGTTCATTTTCGGCGGAATGATCCTGATCGGCGCGAGCAATTTCCGCCAATATTACACCGCCGACCTCGACTCACTCGACAAATACATCCTCGGGTTGGTGAACCTCGCGGGCACGTCGGTGCTATTGTGCGCGGGTCTTAGCCGATTCATCTTTCCGCTGATCTCGCTCGAAGGGCGCAAGTTCTGGATACTCGGTTTGATGCCGTTGAAACGCCAGCAAATCTTGATCGGCAAGTTCGCGTTCGCCGCCACCGGTTCGGTTCTGATCGCGGAAACGCTGGTGATCGGCAGCGAGCTACTACTGAGTTTCTCGATGGCTGGGTTGATGGTTCACGCGCTCACGGTGGCGGTGATGGCAATCGGCCTGAGCGGCTTGAACGTCGGCCTCGGTGCGTACATGCCGAACTTCCGCGAGACCGACCCTTCAAAGATCGTCGTTGGTTTCAACGGCACCGTGAACATGGTCGTCGGCCTGCTCTACGTCGTCGTCATCCTCGCCGTGATGGCAGTCCCCATGCACGCCGCGGCTGTTATGAAGCACTTCCAGAAAATCACGACCGTCGGCTTCCCGTGGTGGGCCTACGCCGGTCTGCCCGTCGGCGTCGCCATCGGCATCGTTGCCACGGTACTGCCGATGCGTGCCGGTGCCAAGTCGCTGAAAACTGTCGAGTTTTAGGCATGAAAATCTCGGTCGTCGTTCCGGCACTCAACGAAGCCAGTGTCATCGCGATGTCACTTACGAACATTCGCGAACAGAATCCGCACGAGTTAATCGTCGTCGATGGTGGAAGTACTGACGACACGCGGGCGATTGCAGCCCCATTCGCAGATCGCGTGATCGACTCCACGCGCGGTCGTGCGAACCAGATGAACGCGGGGGCGGCGGTTGCCACGGGAGATGCGTTCGTGTTCGTTCATGCCGATTGCACGCTCGAATCGGGGGCGTTGAATGATGCCGTTCGCTGGTTGCAAAAGCCATGGGTGGCGGCGGGCTGCTTCCAAATGTGCGTGCCGACGCCGGGGTTCGGCTTCCGGTGTATCGCGGCGGCGGCATCGGCGCGGGTGCGGTTCGTCGGCATACCGTACGGCGATCAGGGCCTATTTTTGAAGCGAGAAACCTTCGATACCGTCGGTGGTTTCCCGCCGGTTCGCTTCCTCGAAGATGTCTTAATCGGTCAGCAATTGCGACGATTGGGCGTCGTCGTCGTGTCGCCTCGCCGGATTTTCGTCTCGGATCGACGCTGGCAGAAAGTTGGACTCGTACGCCAAACCGCACGCAACTGGGCGATTACCGCTTTCGCTGCCATGGGGGTGTCACCGGATCGGCTGGCAGGATATTATCCGACTGTGCGCTGAACTTTTCCGACTGCTATTCCCTTTCTGCCGTCGATTCGCGACACTCTGCCTAAGAGAACGTGCAGAGTGCCCGCAATCATCGTTATTATCGTGTGTACGGATGCAAACCTTACCGACTTATCGCATTCGCCGTGCCGAGGTGATCGAACGCCCCGTGCCGGAAATCAGCGTCGTCGTACCGCTGTTCAACGAACGCGAAAACGTACCCGAACTGTATCGCCGCTTGCGCGAGAGCCTCGCGTCGATCGCTTGTGAAATCGTCTTAATCGACGACGGCAGTTCCGATAGTACGCCGCATCTACTCGACGAACTAGCCACGTGCGATCCGCACGTGGTGGCGATTCACCTGAGCCGGAATTTCGGCCACCAAGCCGCGGTGTCGGCGGGCCTCGATCATGCCACGGGGCAGGCCGTCATCGTCATGGATGGCGACCTGCAAGATCCGCCCGAAGTGTTGGCGCAGTTCATTGCGAAATGGCGCGAAGGGCACGATGTCGTGTATGCTGTGCGAACGAAACGCAAGGAAGGGTTGCTGAAACGGGCTGCGTATTTCAGCTTTTACCGCCTCTTGCGCGCCATCGGCGACATCGACATTCCGCTCGATAGCGGCGACTTCTGCCTCATGGATCGCAAGGTCGTCGATGTGCTGCGGCACCTTCCCGAGCGCGTGCGGTTCGTGCGCGGGTTGCGCACATTCGTCGGTTTTCGGCAAGTCGGCCTGATCTACGAGCGCGATGCTCGTGCGGCCGGAACGCCTAAGTACACCTTCCGCCAACTCATCGGCCTCGCCACCGATGGCATCGTCAACTTCAGCAGTTACCCGCTCCGCGCCATCAGTTATTGCGGCATCGTCGCCATGATGATGGCTATGCTGGTCAGCGGGTGGGTGGGCGTTGAGGCCACTCGCACGGGATCTGTACCTTCGGGTTGGTCGGTCCTCGTTGCCATCGTGCTGTTCATGGGCGCGACGCAACTTCTCAGCTTGGGAATTCTCGGGCAGTACGTTTGCCGAATCTTCATCGAAGTAAAGGGACGTCCGAACTACATCATTCGGGATATTTGCGTCGGCCAACCCGAATCGGTGCCGATTCGGGTCGCTCGATAGCAGCGTTTGCGCACACAGAATTACGCGATGACTTCTTTCACGACGTGGCCGCCGGTGCCGGTGAGCCGTGCGTCGAGGCCGTTGTGCTTGTATGTCAGGTGTTCGTGGTCGAAGCCCAACAGGTGCATAATCGTGGCGTGGAAATCGCTGACGTGGGCTTTGCCTTCGACGCCACGTAGTCCGAACTCATCGGTGGTGCCGTGCGTGGTCCCAGCTTTCACGCCGCCGCCCGACATGAGCATACTGAATCCAAACGGGTTGTGGTCGCGGCCACTCGCGCCTTCGCTCATCGGCGTGCGGCCAAATTCGCCACCCCAAATGACGAGCGTAGAATCGAGTAACCCGCGTCGCTTGAGGTCTTTGATTAGCGCCGCCGTCGGTTGATCGGCCCGCGTACACAACTTCGTGTGGTTGCCTTCGATGTCCGCGTGTGCATCCCATTGGCTGCCCGCACCGCAATAGACTTGCACGAAACGCACACCGCGTTCGACCAGTCGCCTCGCGAGCAAACAGCGGTGGCCGAAGTCGGCGGTTTCCTTGCGGTTGAGGCCGTACATCTCCTTCGTGGCGGCATCTTCGGTCGAGAGATCGACCGTTTCCGGTGCGGTGGCCTGCATCCGGAACGCGAGTTCATATGCGGCCTGCCTCGCATCGAGTTCGCTGTCGTGGGGCCGTTGTCGCTTGTGAATCTCGTTGAGTTGGCCGATCAGTTCAAGTTTCTGTTTCTGTCGGTCGGCGGTCACATTCGTGGGTGTAGCGAGGTTGAGAATCGGGTTCGCGCCGTTGCGGAACAGCGTGCCCTGATAGGTGGCGGGCATGAAGCCGGTGCCCCAGTTTCGTGCCCCGCCGGTCACTTCGCCGTTGTCGGTGAGGACGACGAAGCCGGGCATGTTGCGGTTGGCGCTACCGAGGCCGTAAATCGCCCACGAACCGAGGCTCGGCTTACCCGCAAGCACCGAGCCGGTATTCATTTGGCAAACGCTGCCGACGTGGTTGAGGCCGTCGGCCCAACACGCCCGCATGAGGCACCAATCGTCCGCCGTCGTCGCCATCTGCGGGAGCCAATCGGAGACATCCAGCCCGCTTTTACCGTGCTTGGCGAACTTGCGTTTGCTGGCGAGGAGCGTGTTGCCACCCGTGCCCATCGGCGTGATGACCCGCCCGAAACTATCGGGTAGTTTTTGGCCGTGCCGCTTCGTCAGTTCGGGTTTTGGATCGAACAAATCGACGTGCGAAGGCCCGCCTTCCATGAACAGGAAAATCACCGATTTCGCCTTCGCGGCAAAGTGCGGTTTCTTCGGTGTCAACGGGTCATCAGTGGGTGCGGCATCGGCATTCATTGCGGACATCGCGAGCGCGCCGAAGCCACCACCGGCAAGGTGCAGGAACTCGCGACGCGAGGCAAATGCGGGAACGTGCATGAGCGATTCCTAGTCGATGTACAGAAACTCGTTCAAATTCAGCACCGAGTGACAGAGGTCGGTCACGCGGCCGATCGTGGTGCCAGTCGATTTTGCGAAGAACGCACTCAGCTTGGCCGCTTCTTCGGTCGACGGTTTACGCCCGAGCGCGAGGAACATCGTGCGTTCGATGACCTTGCCCGTATCGGTGCCCACATCGGCAATCACCCGCTCTGCAAAGGTCTTCGCGTAGCCGAGAACGAGCGAATCGTTGAGGAGCGTCAGCGCTTGCGGCGCGGTCGTTGTCGTGAAGCGGCGGGCGCAGGTTTCGCTGCGGTCGGGGCTGTCGAACAAGCTGAAGAGCGGGTATCGCAGGTTGCGTTTCACGTAGACGTACACGCTACGTCGGCTGCGTTCGGTAGGGTCTTCGCTGACCTTCCAACCTGCCGTGCCTTTCAGTTCCGATGGCAGTTCGGGGTAAACGCTCGGCCCGCCCATCTTCGCATTCAACGTGCCCGTCACCGCGAGAATCGCGTCGCGGAGCGATTCGCCGTCGAGCCGTTTGCGAGGCATCTGCCACAGGAGTTTGTTCTCGGGGTCTTTTGCGTAATGCGACTCGTTGCCGATCCCCGACTGACGGTAGGCAATCGCGGTCACGATCTGCCGGTAAACGTGCTTCATCGATCGAGCGTTGGCAACGAAATCTTGCGCGAGCCAATCGAGGAGTTCTGGGTGCGTCGGGCGTTCGCCGGTGAGGCCGAAATCGCTCGAACTGGCGACGATGCCGCGACCGAACAGATGCTGCCAGATGCGGTTGACGATCACGCGGGAAGCGAGCGGGTTCTTGTCGGCGGCGATCCAATTCGCGAGTGCCGTCCGCCGTCCGGACGTGCCGATTTTCGTAGTCACCGACTCCGCATCGCGGTCGTCGAATGCGGACAGATAACCGGGTTCGACGACTTCGCCGGGCTTCCGCCAGTCGCCGCGTTTGAGCCGGTGTTGCGGCGGTGAGGTGGCACCCACGTCGGTCATCACCATTGCCATCGGCGGATCGGCGGGCTTGTCTTTTGCGAGTTCCGCCATTCGTTTGGACATGCCTTCCCACTTCTCTTTGACGGGACTTTTCATCTGCGTCGGCGTGAAACGCTTCGCCGAATACACCTGCTTTTCGACCATCGCCGCAATTTGCTTTTGCCACGGTGTACGTTGCTCGCTCGGAATGTCGATCAGGCTGACGTATTCTTCCTGGAACCGCGAGCGTTCTTTCTTCTCGGCTTTCTCGCGGAACGGTTTTTCTAGTTCCGCCATCTGCTGGCGAAGTTCCTCGGTCTTGGCTTCCCACGCCTTCGATTTTGCATCGATTGCGGAGATCGCCTCTTGCGACAACAGCGGTTTCTCCGTCGGCCAGATCCCCGCGAAGAACGACTGAAAGCGATAGTAATCGACGTGCGTAATCGGGTCCGTCTTGTGGTCGTGGCACTTCGCACAACCGAGTGTGACGCCCAGAAATGCCGCCGCCGTCGTGTCGGTGATATCGTTCAAAATCTCCTGGCGACGCTGTTCGAGATTGACCGCGTTGTACTCATCGGGAAAGTGCCGCAAGAATCCCGTCGCGATGATCGCTGCGTTGTCACCCGTCAGTTCATCGCCCGCGATCTGCTCTTTCACGAAGCGGTCGTACGGCTTGTCGGAGTTAAAACTGTCGATCACGTAGTCGCGGTAACGCCAGGCGTTGGGGCGGTGGTCGTCGGATTTGAAGCCGTCGGTCTCCGCAAAACGTGCGACATCGAGCCACCAGATCGCGACTCGCTCGCCGAAGTGAGGCGAGGCGAGCAAGCGATCGACGACTTTCTCGTAAGCCTTTTCCGTATCGTCTTTCAGGAACGCGGCAATCTCTTCCGGCGTCGGCGGTAACCCGCTCAGGTCGAACGTCACGCGGCGAAGTAACGTCGTTTTGTTCGCCGGTGTCGCGAACGCCAGTTTCGCTTCGGCGAGTTTCGCGCCCAGGAATGCATCGATTGGGTTCGCGAAGCCGGACTGCGGTACGCTCGCTTTTGCGACTGGTTTATACGCCCAATCGGCGGGCGTTTCGGCACGAGAAAACGTGGGGATCACGCAAAGGATGGCAATCAGGAACGCGGGCAGTCTGCACATCGGCAGGCACCTTCAACGTGTGGCGAAAATGGGCGTGTTATAATTCCTTCGTTGTAACCGTTCGATATGTGTCGAGCAACTGGAAACTCAGCGAATTTGAGGATAGGTCGTGAACAGCGTACGCATCGGCAACGGTTGTGGTTTCTGGGGCGATAGCGTCGATGCACCGATCCGGCTCGCGATTGACGGCCGGCTCGATTATCTCACGCTCGAATATCTCGCCGAACTGACGATGTCGATTCTCGCGAAGACGAAACAACGCGACGCCTCGCTGGGTTACGCAAGCGATTTTCTCGATGTTCTCGACAGGCTCGCGTCGATTCTGGCGATGCAACCGAAACTGAAAATCGTCACGAATGCGGGGGGCATGAACCCGCAGGCTTGTGCCCGCAAAGTCGCGGAGATTATTGCGAAGGACGGGCTGAACGCGCACCGCATCGCGGTCGTATCGGGCGATGATTTGATGCCGAATCTGGATGCACTTCTCGCGAATGGCCACGCACTCAATCATCTCGATACGGGCGAGCCGCTGGCGAACGTGCGACGGCGCGTGGTCAGTGCGAACGCCTACCTCGGTGCCGTGCCAATTGCGCAGGCGCTCGGGATGGGTGCGAATATCGTCATCACCGGCCGCGTCGCCGATGCGTCGTTGACACTCGGCCCACTCATTCATGAGTTCGGTTGGACGCACATCGACCAACTCGCGACCGGCACCGTGGCGGGGCACCTCATCGAGTGCGGCACGCAAGTGACGGGCGGGTTGTGGATGAACGCCGACGATTCGACGCACCTTGAAACCGTCGGCTACCCGATCGTCGAAGTCCGTGCGAACGGCGAGTTCACCGTCTTGAAGCCGCCCGGCAGCGGTGGGGCTATCAACATTGAAACCGTCAGCGAGCAACTTCTGTACGAAGTCGCCGACCCGGCGCGATACCTGACTCCCGATGTCGTTGCTGACTTTACGACGGTGCAACTTCGACAATCCGCCCCCGATGAAGTCTCGGTCACGGGGAGTCGCGGTCGCCCGGCTACCGATAGTTACAAAGTCTCCGTGGCGATTCGCGATGGTTTCACGGCATCGGGCACGCTGGTGATTTTTGGACCGAACGCAGCGGCGAAAGCACGGAAATGCGGTACGATCCTGCTCGAACGTCTGAAACGAGCGGGCGTGAGTTTCGAGCATTCTCTAGTCGAAACACTCGGTGCCGGTAGCTGCGTGCCGGGGGTGGTGGCTACGCAATCGGAACCCGCCGAGGTCGTGCTGCGCATGGCCGTCCGCGACCCGAACATCGCATCGGTCGAACGCTTCACCAAAGAGTTCGCGCCGCTCGTTACCTCCGGCTACCCCGGCGTCACCGGTTACACGACGGGCCGCCCGCAAGTCCGCGAAGTCCTCGGCTATTGGCCGGCACTCATAAAGAAGGACGCGGTTACACCGATTGTGGAACTGTACGAGTAACGCCATACAACAGCGGCGTGCCTTTCTCACTGGCTTATCGGAGGGTTCCGTCATGGGTCTTTTGGATCGATTACGCGGCGAGTTCATCGACATCATCGAGTGGACCGAGCCATCGCAAAACGAAATCCTGGCGTATCGCTTTCCGCGGCACAACAACGAAATCAAGAACGGCGCGAAGCTGATCGTGCGCGAAGGCCAGGCGGCGGCGTTCGTTAAAGAGGGTCAACTCGCCGATGTGAAACTGCCGGGGATGTACACCCTCGACACGAACAACATGCCGATTCTGTCGACGATTCTCGGCTGGAAATACGGCTTCGAGTCACCGTTCAAGTGCGAAGTCTATTTCATCTCGACGAAACAGTGGACCGACCAGAAATGGGGCACGTCGAACCCGATCATGGTGCGCGACCCCGAGTTCGGCCCCGTGCGGATGCGCGCCTTTGGCAACTATGCGTTCAAGATCACCGAACCCGGCACGTTCCTGAAGGAACTCGTCGCGACCGATCCTTCGTTTGAAGCGTACGAAGTCACGAACCAGTTGCGGAACACGATCGTTTCGCGTCTGATCGACACGATCGGCAGCGCGAAGATCCCGATGCTCGACCTCGCGGGGAATTACGAAAAGCTCGGCAAAGTCGCGATGGAAAAGATCGCCCCCGAACTGCACAAGATGGGCATCTCGCTGACGCAGTTTTACGTCGAAAATATCTCGCTGCCCCCCGAAGTCGAAGCGGCACTCGATAAGCGTTCCGAGATGGGCGTGCTTGGAAACCTCGACCAATACACGAAGTTTCAGACGGCCGAAGCGATCCGCGATGCGGCGAACAACCCGAACGGCGGCGCGGGCATCGGCGTCGGGTTGGGGGCGGGCGTGGCCATCGGGCAACAGGTGGTGAACGCGGTCACGCAAGCCAACGCGAACGCGGCACAAACCGGCGGGGGAATGCCGCCACCGCTCCCCGCCACCGCACGGTTTCACCTCGTGGTCAACGGTGCCGCCGCCGGGCCGTACGAGATGACGATCGTTGCACAGAAGATCCAAACCGGCGAAGTGAAGCGGAGTTCGCTGGTGTGGAAGGCGGGTACGCCGAACTGGGTGGCCGCCGATACCGTCCCGGAACTGCTGGCGTTGTTCGGCGAGATGCCACCACCACTGCCGAACTGATGACCATGCCCGACGCACTACCGACCGATGCCCCGCCACCGATTCGCAAAGAACCGGCGGTGACGAAAGCCCCACCGCAAGGGAAGCAGTTCCCCTGCATCCAGTGCGGCGCGCGACTCGATTTCGATCCGAAAATCCGTGGGTTACAGTGCCCGTATTGCGGCCACCAGGAAAAAATCGCACGCGGTTCAGACGACACGATCGTCGAGCGCGACTACCTGAAATATCTCGAAAATCTCGACGGCCAGACGAAGCCGATACCGGGCCGCGAATCGCAGACGCGCTGCACCGGTTGCGGCGCTCTCGTGTTGCTCGAAGAAAATGTCGTTACCGACAAGTGCCCGTTCTGTGCGACGCACCTCGTGAATCAACCCGTTGCCGTCGCGGGGATGATCTGCCCGGAATGCCTGCTGCCGTTTAGTATCGATTTGCGAAAAGCCCGCGAGAAATTCGATGCCTGGCTACGCGAACTCTGGTTCGCGCCGACCGAGCTAAAGAAGATCGCAAATCTCGGCCAACTCTCCGGCGTGTACGTCCCGTTCTGGACGTACGATGCCATGACGTACACCTTCTACGAAGGCCAGCGCGGCGACAATTACACCGACTACGAAACCTACACCGTCACCGATTCCAACGGCAACACTCGCACCGAAACGCGAACGGTGATTCGCATCCGCTGGTACTCGGTAACGGGCGAGGTCCAGCACTTCTTCGACGACGTGCTGGTGATCGCTTCAAAGAGTTTGCCAGACTCGCTCACCGATAATCTGGAGCCGTGGGAGATCGCCAAACTGGAGCCATTTCAGCCGGAGTTCCTGAGCAGTTTCAAAACGGAACGATACACCATCGGCTTGAAAGAAGGCTTTCAGATTGCGAAATCGCTGATCGAACCGGAGATCACTCGGCTCATTTGTCGCGACATCGGCGGCGATCATCAGCGCGTCGAAAACAAGAAATCGAAGTACTCGGCGATCACCTTCAAGCACCTGCTCTTGCCCGTTTGGGTGGCAGCGTACCGCTATCACGATCAGACGTTCCAGATTCTCATCAACGGCCGTTCGGGCAAAGTCGTCGGCAAGCGACCGTGGAGCAGTTGGAAAATCGCCCGAGCCGCCGCGCTCGTCGTCGTGGGTGTCGCTGCGATTGTGTTACTCGTCGTGAAATTCAATCGGTGACAGCGAGCGAAGGCTTACACCCCGCTCGCCAAGCCGTTCTACGCGCTTCGCTTCAAATCGGAATCCCGAGTGCCGCGCAGAGCTTCGGTAGCGATTCGCCCGACGGACCGTATAAGCCGATGTCGGCCATTGCGCTCGCTTCGGTTTGCGTCAGGTTACACTCGATGATGGTCGCAGGGGTAGCGCGATCTTGCTGTTTCGCAATCGGTATCAGGCTCGCGGCCGGGTAGACGACCGCCGACGTGCCGACGACGAGCAATACGTCGCACGTCTCTGCGGCGTGCTCGGCGCGTTGCCACACGTCGGGCGGTAACATCTCGTGGAACCAGACGATATCGGGACGCAACATCGCGCCGCAGTCGATGCACATCGGCAACTCGGCCAGCACGTCCAACCGGCGATCGCGAATGATGCCGCACTGCGTGCAGCGCGTGCGCCGCAAGCTGCCGTGAATTTCATGGACGCGAACGCTACCGGCCGCTTGGTGTAGGCCATCGACATTTTGCGTCACCACCGTGAACTCTTTCCAGTGGCGTTCCATCGCGGCGAGCGCGTAGTGCCCCGCGTTCGGCTGCACGGTCTTCACGTTGGCCCGCCGCGCGTTGTAGAACTTCCAAACGAGTGCCGGATTCCGCTTGAAGCCGCTCGGCGTCGCGACATCCTCGATGTGGTGGCCTTCCCAGAGGCCATCCGACGCGCGGAACGTCGGCACGCCACTTTCCGCCGATACCCCCGCGCCGCTCAACACGGCAACATTTTTCGCGTTGCGAAGTGCCGCAACGGCCTTCGCGAGTTCGTCAGTTGGCATGGTTATCCCTCGAATCAAGGCGATTTTTCATCGAAACGTGATCGTACACCGCTTTGCCGATCTTAGCGATGGTCACCTGACCCGCGTTGTCGAGTACCCAGCGTTGGTCTTCGTTTTCATTCGTCAGTACGACGACAATCACCGGTATCTTCCGTTTCTTGTCGGCGTCGGTCGCGTCGGGAATGTACGCGATACCCGCATCGTTTCGCACCTGATTCGTCGCGCCGGTTTTGTGTGCCATCACGGTGCCTTTGGGCAAATACCGTACGAGCAGTTCCTTGTCGTCGTTCGCCTTCAAGTGGGCAATCATCGCTTTGCACGACTCGGCACTTGCCGCTTTTTCGGTGTGGATGAGTTCGAGTAACTTCGAGGTTTCCTTGGCGGTCGTCGAGCCGAGCTGATACTTCTCCGAGCGTGCCAAATCGACGCTCGAACTACTTCGTTTGTAGACTTTCGAGTTGATTCGCGTTTCGGGTATGCCGAGCTTCACGGTGTGGATATTCACATTCTTGATGCCAACGCGGTCGAGCACCATATTGGTGGCGGTATTGTCGCTGTAGCGAATCATGAGGCGTATACCGTCGCGAATCGACAGCATCGCGCCATCGGAAAAGTGATCGGTGAGTATGCCCGCGCCGGGTACTTTGTCGTCTTTCGCCAAGGTCATCATTTTGGTTAAGTCGAGCGTCTTCTCATCGGCTTGGCGATACGCTTCGACCATAACTGCGAGTTTAATCAAACTCGCGGTTTGCATGACTTCGTCGGGGTTGTGTTCGTACACCTCCCCCGTGGCCAGGTTCTTCACCGCGATGGCGACTTTCCCTTTGTGAGCATCGATAGTCGGCTTGAGCTTCTCGGCGAGCGTCGGCTCCGCAGCCGAAAGCGGAACCGCAATAATTGCGAACGCAAGAACAGTAACGAACAGACGCATCGTTTCACCTTTCGGTATAAGGGACTTTTCGTGCCAGCCCACACCGCAAGTTTTGAAGTTGCGCTATCTTGCTCTATGGCGCAACGGGCTTTCTGACGCCGAAGGTTGATGTCGGTTCCGTCAACCATAACTTAACTGTTACTTGCGAATACGCCGTTACCGAGACACTCCATGACAACGCAATCGACCGATACGATCCGGGCCATCGTCGAACCGGGCGTGTACTTAGTAGGCAAGCAGATGGTGGCGACGGCCGAACTCGAACGGCTCCTCAGCGACCACGGCGTCAGTTGGAACAGCGATAGCGAAGTGCCCGCCGAGATACTCACCGAAACGGCGGGGCGGCTCTGTTACATGTCGTTCGCCAAACCGCGACCGGGCGGCAACTCGGCGTACTTGCACCACATCAAGGAAGTCGGCCACGGCTCGGTACTCGAACACGGCGTCTGGAACTTCGTGTTCACGGGCATCAGCCGCAGCCTCTCGCACGAACTCGTGCGACACAGGGCCGGCATGGGGTATTCCCAGCTTTCACAAAGATACGTTGATGAGTCCGTTGCCGAATACGTCGAGCCGGACATTATTGCCAACGATCCGGAACTTCATGCGATCTGGTTGGATGCGGTGAAACATGCACATGAATCGTACGTGAAGCTCGCGGAGAAACTCAACGAGAAACTCGGCGATCCGGCTGCGGCGACGGCGGCAATGTTGCCGCCGAACCCCGACCGCACGACGCGCCGCAAAGCCGCACGGCAGGCCGCACGCAGCGTGTTGCCGAACGCGACCGAGACGAAGATTTTCGTGACGGCCAACGCCCGCGCCTTGCGCCACTTCATGGAACAGCGCGGCGCGTCCGCCGCCGAACCGGAAATCCGCAAGCTCGCGGGCCACGTCCTCGACGTGCTCCGCGCCGATTCCCCCAACCTCTTCGGCGACTACCGCAAAGTCCCGCTGCCCGATGGCACCTTTGAACTCGTCACCGATTTCAAGAAGGTGTAGTTGGAAAGATCTTTCAACTCCCCACGCGCCACGTGGTGCCGCCGGCGCGGTCTTCCAGCGAGACGTTCAGGTCGCCGAGACGCTTGCGAATCAGGTCGGTTTGATCGAAGAGAATCTTCTTCGTCGGGTCGGCTTTATCGGCGATGCCTTTGGCGGTGGTTCGCAGATTGTTCCGCAATTCGATGAGCAATTCCATCAGGCCCGCGACGAGGTTGTCGTCGCCACCGAGCTTGACTTCCTCGGGTTTTTGCAGGAATACCCCGAGGATTTGCCCCATCTCCTTCATCAGCATCGCGCCTTCGACGAACACCGGCAGCACTGCTTCGTCGCGCTTCGGAGCGCTGTCTTCGAGGTGGCCCGCATCCGCCATGCGGTTCAACGACGTCGCGAGTTCAAACAGCACGCCGACGGCCCCACCGGTGTTGAAGTCGTCGTCCATATGCTCGCCGAAGCGCTTCATGTACTCGCCGAGATCGGCAGCGAACCGGCGGCGATGGCTCCCCTTCGTCGGTGCGTCGATTGCGTAAAAACTCTTGCCCATAATGCGTCGATAGCGGTCGGCGAAACGCACGAATGTGTCGAACGCTTTCTGTGCATTCAGCAGGCCACTCGGGATCGAACCGGGCGTCGGTTCCCAGTCGCCGAGGTCGATCGGCGAGCGGTAGTGCGTGTTCAACATGAAGAAGCGCAGCACCTCGCCGTTCACCACTTTCACCGCATCGGCGACGTTGAGCACGTTGCCGAGCGAGCCGGCCATCTTGCCCGTTCGCAGTTTGAGCAGGCCGTTGTGCATCCAGATTCGCGAGAATGGTTTCTCGGTGTAGCTCTCGCTTTGCGCGAGTTCGTTTTCGTGGTGCGGGAACCGCAAGTCGAGGCCGCCGCCGTGGATGTCGATCGTGTCGCCGAGGAGTTGCTGGCTCATCGCGCTGCACTCGATGTGCCAACCGGGGCGGCCCGGCCCCCACGGGCTGTCCCACGTCACTTCCTTTGGCTCACCCGGTTTTGCCCCTTTCCACAAAGCAAAATCGCCGGGGTTACGCTTCTTGCTACTCGCTTCCATCCGCGTGCCGCCTTCGAGCTGTTCGGGGTCGAACCCGCACAACTTGCCGTAATCCGCGTCTTTCGCGACATCGAAATAGACGTCGCCATTTGCCGGGTAGGCGTGTTCGGTCTCGACCAGTTTCGCAATGATCGCGATCATCCCGCCGATATGCTCAGTTGCCTTCGGGAAGCGATCGATACCCGTGACGTTGAGCAACGCCAGGCACGAATGATAGTCCTTCGTCATCCGTTCCGCGAGTTCGGGAACGGTGGTGTTCAGTTCCTTCGCACGCACGATCAGCTTGTCGTCGACGTCGGTAATGTTCACCACCCACGTAACATCGAAACCGAGGTACGTGAGGTAGCGTTTGACAGTGTCGAAAATGACAGGGCCGACCATGTGGCCAATGTGGCTCGGCTTATAGACCGTCGGCCCACACACATACATACTGACGTGCTCGCCAGGCTTCTTGTGGAATGCATCTTTCTTGCGCGACAGCGTCGAATAAACTTGGAGCGTCATCCGGATCTCTCGGGGGCTGTTGTGTTTGAATGTTGGATTTAATAGTGATGTAAATCTGGGTCGAAAGTTTCGGAGCCACTGAAAATCAGTCTTCCATCCTTCTCGACATATAAATCATTACGGTACCATACAGTTGGCCACATATACAGTTCAAGTCGATGTGTCGAATGTCTTCGTATGGCCCCAATTTACTCGTCCACTCTCCGTGCCATTGACTATCTTGCAACTGTCTGGCAGCGTGCTGCGGTCCGGATTTATCGCCGTAAATTGCAATCTTTTCGATGGATTGTTCAGCACTGCCATCCGAACATTGCTCATAGCCTAACGATTCGTACGCCTTCACAAAAGCTTCCAAAGTATGTTCTCTTGGCGCGGAATCTGGCCAATACGAATCTTCATCAGGCCACCACCATCGCGAGTCATCATTTGCAGCCCATGCGATACAATTGTATCCTGGATCTGCCAGACTCGTCTCTTCAAATTTTGTTTCGTCTAAATCGTCAAAATACGAGAGTAAATGAAAAGGTTCACTCATAGTGCATTACCACTGATAACCTTTCAATTTTGCCCAGGCAAACCAGTCGGCAGACATCGCGCGAAGATTACCACGGTTCGCTGGTTGCACAGGATTTTCGCCCGTGATTGCCCGCAACGCCCAAAACCAATGATTGGGAGACTGCTCCATCTCACGCAGGATGAAGACGAGTGCATCCGGTCCCATGCCAATAATCTGCTGGTAAGCCGAATGTGTGGCCAGTTTTTCGACGGAAGACGATGGCGGGCACGACTGCTTCCAGATGTCTACCAGGGAATGGAATCTCGCCTCAAGACCCACCAACCGGTTCGAGGAGGCTGTGTCGATATTCGGCGTCAGTGTTATAGACATCTCTCGCCACCGTTTTTGGATGCGTACTTCATTTCCATCCCCAATTCTACCACTTCGTTACTCATCATCCATCGGCACGTTCCACGTGCTTACGATCGCTGGCTCGTAATCGGCTGTCGCGCGTTTGTCGGCCCAGCGCAGGATTGCACGGGATCGTGCGGCATCGGTACCCAGATACTTCGGGTCGGGCACGATGCCGACGCGACCGAGGTCGAGCCGGTCCGAGTCCCAGCAGGTACTCACGGTGATGTCCGGATCGGTCTTGCCTTCGGTGTGCCATTCGCAGGCCCGGTATAGCAGATCGAACCGCGTATCATCCAGTTCAAAGTGCGAACCGCGCAGTCGCTTCGCGAGGTTCGCGCCGCGCAGCCCGTGGCCCCAGTCGCTACCATCGTTGAGCCGTCGCGAATCGTGAAACAGCGAAAACAGCGTCACGATGTCCCCATCCGCGCCGGTGATTTCCGACAGTTTCCAGCCGTTCTCCATCACGCGCGCCCAGTGAACGACACCGTGAAGGCCACGCGGATTCAGGGCGTATCCGTTCAAAATTTCCGCAACGATGGCAACGGTGTCGATCATCGTTTCTCGATCAGCACGACGGCGTGGCAACCGATCGCTTCGCTGCGGCCGATGTGGCCGACCTTCTCGCCCGTCTTGGCTTTCACGTTGACGGCATCGATCGGCAACCCGACGAGGGTCGCAATTCGCTCGCGAATCTGCGTTTTTAGTGGCCCGAGCTTCGGTTCCTGCGCGAAGATCGTGATGTCGAAATTCACCGGCGACCAGCCGCCACTTCGCAATCGCTCGAGTGCGCCATTTAGGAAAATCGCCGAGTCCGCATCTTTGTAAAAATCGTCGGTGTCGGGGTACATGTCGCCGATGTCGCCCATCCCGGCCGCGCCGAGCAGCGCATCGGTAATGGCGTGCAGCACCACGTCGGCATCGGAATGGCCGTAAAGGCCCTTCGCGTAATCGATCGTTACGCCGCCGAGGATGAGCGGTCGCCCATCTTGCAGGCGGTGCGTGTCGTGGCCCGAACCGATACGAAACACAGGGGGAACTCCTTGCACAATCGTTGTCAGTTGGCGTAATTGTATGTCGGCACGAAGCCCGTCGGCGTGTGGGGGGCGTATCCGGTGAGTTTTTGGGACTTGAACCAAGATAGTTTTCGCACGTTGAGCTGGACGAGTTCGACGCCGCCGGGCCGGCGACATCAACAGCCGCAACGGCGTGCGCGTGAGCGTAAAAAACCTCGACAGCGACAACCGCGCCGACGTCATCACCAGCTCCGGCAGCAAAGTCACCGGCTACCTCGGCAACGCCATCACAACTGGCAGCAACCCCGCAAAGCAATTCGAAATCGACATCGAACCCGGATTTGCGGGAGGTGTGTTTGTGGGGTGAAATCTGGATGTTATTTTTTGCTCAATTCACTTAATGCAGCGCTCCATGATTCCGAAAAAGTGAATTTACTTCCCTCTGGAATAAAATCGCCTCCGAGACGAACTAAAAATGCGCATTCCTTTAAGACATCACTAGTGCAAAACATCCGTGACAATCCAATTGCTTCTCCGTCGCTGTGTTTATAATTGATCAAACGCAATACTATTCCAGCTCTTTGAATATCGGAATTGTCCTGGTTCACAAGGAGATATTCAGTCAATTTAATCTTAGCGCGATCTGATCTGTTCGCAATAACTTTTTTGTGACTATCTTCTACTTCTTTATGACGATTTTCAATAAGTTGTATCTTAGCTGCATATGACTTCGTTAGCGCTTCAATCTCATTGCTTTTGTTAACGGAATCGGCCTTTAGATTTACCAAATCGATATTGTATATTGATTTAAGTTTTTCATGTTCTTTAATTGCAATTTGCTTTTCATTGTACGCAGCAGCAACATTGTTTTTAGATTGCTCGAATTCTTTTGCCTGGTCCGATCTTGCCTTGGCAAGTTCGGTATCTCGCTCGGACAGGGAGAGTTCCGCCTGGATTGCACGGGCATTTGAATCAGTCAGTTTTTGTGCGTTCGTAGAATTACCCTTTTGATGGCCGATCACGTAGCCGCCAGCAATTCCGAACGCCATCGATACCACCAGCACCATGACCAAGATATGCCACCTGTTAGTGCTAGGACTTTCGGCTGATTCTTTGCCTGATCCCGCCGCTTCCGCTACAGTGGTTGAAACCCAGACAGGGTGCATGCATTTTGGACACATTACACTGTATCCCGATAATTTCTGTTTGACGGCAAATGATGCCGAACACAATGGGCAACTTGTCAGCATAAGGTCACGCTCCGTAATCGCTGGTCATCAGTCAGGATCAGTTCGATTCAATCCGATTGGTCGTTCAATCAAAAAGAAACAGGTCGATAGAGTAGGTATTCGCGCGATTCTCATTATTTTTATTAAATGTATACCGATGCGTTTCGCATGTCAAGACAACTTTACTTGAAAATGAGGCAACTGCCTTGAAGTCGAAAACTCAAGTAGGTTTCGTAATTCCCTACCGAAATGCTATCGGTGCCTCACTTGCATAATCGTAGCATTCGTGACGCGCAATCCGAATGACACCCCGGTCGGCAATTCGCTCGAACTCGCTTTGGCAAAGGTGGAAGGATGGACGTTCACAAGAATGATCATTCTCTTGTGAGTGTCGATGCTGTGTTTTCGACGCACATTCGACGTTAAAACAGTGTAATGTTCGCGACGAGTCGGCAGTGGGAATGGCCCTTGCATGTCGATTTCCGCTTCCAGCAACTCACCGACGATTCGATGAACGGTCGTGTCGAGAATGTTACTGTCGCTGCTCTCGAATCGCAGGAACACCCGTTTTCAATCCGGCTAATTCTACTGTATCGTTATCGTTTTTGCTCGTTCTTTAATGGTGGCGGCAGGTTACGTCTGCGATAGCGGTAGTAACGTGCCGATTCGATTCGCTG
>JAYVXI010000100.1:0-6516 GCA_043785305.1 Limnoglobus sp.
TCAACCGCCACTGCTCGTCGGTGACATCGCTCGGGTACGTTTGGGTTCTCATGTACCATTATACTCACCCAACCGCCCCATATGGGACAGTCACTTAGATACCTTCTTGACATCGAATCCACTTTCAATCCAGATTTCCATTCTTTGCTTCTGCTTCTTGGGACGACCGAAATCGCCGAATGTCCGAATCGTCAGCGTGCCGCGTTGACCGTCGAACAATCGCATGTCCGCTTTGCTGATGGAACCGTCGTCGTATTTGCAATGAACGTTGTAGTTCCCGCGGAATACACCATCGTTGAGACATACGAAATCGATCGAAAAATCGCCGAATCGACCATCCCGGCGAGCGTTTGAAATTTCAAAATGATCGCCGCCCAACGGCAACTGCGGATCGCGAGCCATCGGTCCGCCGCTCGGAAACTGCGCAATCGGCTGTTGGGTGATCGGATGCACAAGAACGGGGTTCGTTAACATCCCCGGTGGCACGGGTTCGGGTTTCTTCGCCACCGCTGGTACCGACTTCGGGCCGAGCACGCCATACATCGTCGTACCGACGATCAGCAGCGTGAGGAAACCGATCAGCAATACGCCGATGAGGAACGGGCGGGCAATAATTCCAGTCTTATCTGGCATGCGTTTGATACGCGGGCGATCGTACTCATCGTCGCCGTCTTCGAGAAGTTGTCGCCGGATCGGTATCTTGGCGGTGAAGAGGCTGTTACATTCCTCGCAACGCACGGTCTCGCCGAGAATTTCGTCGGGCGCAGTCGAAATCGATTCGCATTCGGGGCAAAGGAGTTCCACGGACATGATGGACTCTGTAAGGCGCGAAGAGGAACGGATACGATACTTCGAGCGGGGTGATTCGATAAGTTATTGTTAGCCCGACGCGCAAGCGAGGGAAACCCGCGAGAAGGCATGACATTGCAGAAACGATAATAATCCCTCGCTAGCGCGTCGGGCTAACGGGAATGCGTTGTTAGATTGGTAACGTGTCATTTCCAACCTTGAGAAGTATATATTCACGCAAGCTGTTCGCACGCTTGCCGTGTAATCTTTCCGTTCGAGTCGTGTTGATCTTACTGTAACGGAACGGTTACCACCACGAGAACCGAATCATGCGACTGCTTGCAATTGCCGGTGTGTTATCTCTCGCCATGACTGCCACGGCCGAAGGTGTGAAGGAATCCCCCAAGGTGTTGCGACCCGGCGATGGCGCGATTGGCCGATACATTTCCGATCGACCATTTACCGATAGCAGCGGCAAGGCCGGCACGCTTTCGGATTATCGCAGCAGTCGCTACCTCGTCGTCGCGATGCACGACCCTTCGTGCCCGCTCTGCAAGAAGTTCACTTCGACACTCGCGAAAATCGAAGCCGACTACACGCCGAAGGGCATCGCGTTCCTGTTCGTGAACCCGACGGCAACGGGATCGGTGGCCACATTCAAAGGGCGGTTCGCAAGCGATCCGAAGGGGACATTCGCGGCCACACTCGGTGTAAGTACGACGACCGAAGTGATCGTTCTCGATGCCGCACGTACCGTCGTCTATCGCGGCGTGATCGACGATCAGTACGGCCTCGGCTATTCGCTCGATGCCCCGAAACTGACGTATTTGAAGAACGCACTCGACCACTTGTTAGTCGGCAAAGACCCCGAAGTGAAGGCAACGACCGCACCGGGTTGTGCGCTCGATCTACCGAAGCCGGACGCGGTGGCGGTGACGTACCACAACCGCATCTCCCGCATCGTGCAACAGAACTGCCAGGAGTGCCACCGCGCGGGCGGCGTTGGCCCGTTCGTACTGATGACGCACGAAGATGTGCTGGCCCACAAGGGGATGATTCTCAAAGTCGTCGATGGCGGGACGATGCCACCGTGGTTCGCGGCACCGCCAAAGGACGGCACGCACTCGCCGTTCCGCAACGACAAATCGCTGTCCGTCGCTGATAAAGCCGACTTGCTTTCGTGGCTGAAAACGGGTGACACACTCGGCGACGTGGCCGATGCGCCACTTGCGAAAGCGTGGCCGAAAGACTGGCAGATCGGCGTTCCCGATGCCGTGTTTCCACTGCCGAAGCCGGTCGAGATCAAAGCGACGGGCATCATGCCGTACCAGAACATCATCATCGAAACGCACCTCGACGAAGACAAATGGGTGCAAGCGATCGAAGTGCAACCGGGTTCGCGAACGACTGTCCACCACGTGCTCGTTCACGTGATATCTCCGGGCGGCGGAATCTTGAAGGCATTCCCCGGCGGGCGGGCGACGATCCGCGACACGACCGACGACGACCGCCAGGGCTTCTTCGCTGCGTACGTTCCCGGCAACGGCGCGATTGTGCTTCCCGACGGTTACGCAAAGAAGTTGCCCAAAGGCGCGATCCTGAAACTCCAGTTGCACTACACCCCGGACGGCACGGCCACGACCGACCGCACCCGCATCGGCGTGATCTACGCGAAGAGTGCCCCGCGATTCGAAGCCAAAGTCGGCGCGGTGGCGAACCCGCGTATCAGCATCCCGCCAGGTGCCGACAACCACAAGGAAACGGGCAAGCTGGTGCTCCCCTCGGAGGTGACGATCACCTCGCTGATGCCGCACATGCACGTGCGCGGGAAGGCGTGCCGCTACGAACTGACGACCGCCGACGGCAAGACGACGACCCTGCTCGACGTGCCGCATTACGACTTCAACTGGCAGTTGCCGTACACCTTCACGCAGCCCGTGGTGGTGCCCGAAAAGAGCACGCTGACGTTCACCGTGTGGTACGACAACAGCACGAACAACCCCGCGAACCCCGACGCGACGAAGACCGTGAAATGGGGGCCGCAAACCTTCGACGAAATGCACCTCGGCTACGTCGAGTACATCGTCGATCGCGAAAAACCCCGCCCCGCGAAGCCCGAATCCGCAGCCGTGGCGATCCCCAAAGGCGGCGTCGAAATCCCCGAAGCGTTCAAGGATAACTTCAAGAAATACGACAAAAACAACGACGGCAAACTCGACGAAGCCGAGATCGAAGCACTGCCACCGCGAGTGAAGACCATCGTCATGGAGTACATCCGCAAGCAGAAGTAGGCTGTTAGCCGCAAGCCGACCGTGCCCCCGCTGCCAACTCGCGGCACTCGTCGGCTGTCGGTTCCTGGCCTGCGAATTTCATTCGATCGCAGTTAGAAAGCACCTCGCGAATCGCTTCGCGGGTGCCGTTGTCCCATTTCGTCGATGCGTCGGTGAGCTCGGTCGTCGTTTGCTGTTTCGCGGGCAGCCCGAAACGCGATTGCACCCAGTCGCGGACGATTTCCGATAGCCGTTCCGCGAACGTGCAGCCGTCGATTTCCCTAGCGATATGGCTACGTTCGAGCGAATCCAGTTGTTGCGCCACCGTGGCGGCAAGCGTGGGCGTGGCGGCCTTGCGGCGACGTAACGCGAACGCGATCAGTGCGGCAACGATGGCCAGCCCGATCATCGCGAAGGCGATGGTAGTCGGCCCGCGATCGTCGATGATTTCCGGCGGTACGTCTTCGATTCCCGTGATCGGCCGTGCCTCTGAGGCGTTCGCGGCGGTGATGCTCGTTTGCACCTTCACCGTGTGCGTCGGCCACTCGACCGACTTCGCCATCGCCCCGGATTTCACTTCGATCGGTGCGAACGCCAACGGCAATTCCCCGGCTTGATACGGGTCCGCACGGAACGTCTGCACCCAGCGTTCCTGCCCGTCGGGCTGCTTTTCCAGCGTGGCCGGGCCGTTCGGGCGGATACGCCACGCCGCCGCCGATTCCGGGAGCAGCCACTCTTTCGGCGGCGTCACAACCAGCGGCGCGTGGCCTTGCAACGTGGCGGTGACGGTCACCGATTCCGAAAGTCGCACGGTGGTTTTGTCGAGTGTCAGCGTAACGGCAAGCGGGTTCATCGCCCCCTCCGGCGACGTTCGCGCAACCGGAAAAACCGCGTCAGCGCATCGAGGTGCTTACCGTCGGTATCGAGGTCGATGAGGTCGATTTGTGCGGCGCGTGTCAGTTGCGTGAAGGCATCGCGGCGCACTTGCGATTTGGCGGCAAACTGTTCGCGAAAGCGGCGATTATCGGTGTCGATCAGGCGTTGCTCGCCCGTCTCCGCATCTTCGAGCCGTACCAACCCCGTTGCGGGAAACGCATACTCGCGGGCATCGCCGGTCCGCACCGCGATCAGGTCGTGTTTCCGTGCGGCCCGGCGAAACGGGTCGGCGAAATCGGCATCGAGAAAGTCGGAGACGACGAACACGATCGCACGCCGTTTCTGCACTTTGTTCAAATGATCGAGCGCCGCCGCGAGGTTCGTACCGGGGTGTTCCGGGGCAAAGAAAAGAATGTCGCGGAGTAACCGCAAGACGTGCCGCGTGCCTTTGCTCGGCGTGACGTATCGTTCCACGCGATCCGTGAACGCGAGTAACCCGACGCGGTCGTTGTTGCCGATGGCGCAGAACGCGATGAGGGCCGCCACTTCCGCTGCCACGGCGCGCTTCTGATACGCCCCCGTGCCGAATCGCTGGCTCGCAGAGACATCGACGAGCAGAACGAGTGTCAGTTCGCGTTCTTCGATATATCGCTTGATATACGCGGTGCCCATGCGGGCCGTCACGTTCCAGTCGATGCCGCGAACGTCGTCGCCGGGTATGTATTCGCGGACTTCGTCGAACGACAAACCCGCGCCCTTGAACGCAGAGTGATACTCGCCGCCGAGCAGCGTTTGCACGGCGCGTTTGGCCCGCAACTGCAAGCGGCGAATCTGACGCATGACGTCGGCGGGTAGCATGGCGTCAATCGCCCTGGGGGTGTGGCTTTGCGGCGGGCGGGTTCAGCAGGCTGCGCGTCAGCACTTCCTTCGCGCGGTCGAACTCCGGCTGCCAGAAGATTTCCGGCGAGCCATTCTTCATGCAATCGCGGATCTTTTCGAGCGTGTTTCGCGCCATGTGCGGGCACTTGTTGCACGAACACGTAATGCCTGGCACGGGTAAGTAGCGGTGCCGCGGGTGGCGCTGTTCGAGTTGCCACATCATGTTCGGCTCGGTGGCGACGATGAACTCGATCGGCTCCGCGAAACCGCCGACGTACTTGATCATCGCTTCGGTGCCGCCGATGAAATCGGCATGTTCCAGAAGGTTTTTCGGGCATTCGGGGTGTGCGATCGTCTGCGCGGCCGGGTGCTTTTGCTTCATACGAACGAGGTCGTGAACGCTGAAAATCTCGTGGACCATGCACGAGCCGTTCCACAAGATCATCTTGCGGTTCGTCACTTCTTCGATGTACCGCCCGAGGTGTTGATCGGGCACGAACAGGATCTCAAACTCCGCAGGTATCTTCCGCACGACTTCTTCGGCATTGCCCGATGTGACGACCCAATCCGAGAGTGCTTTCACCTTCGCGGAACTGTTGATGTACGTGACGGTCTGGAATTTCCGGCCATTTTCACGAAGCATCTCTTGGTAGCGAAACAACTTGTCCGGCGGGCACGAATCGACGAGGCTACACCCGGCTTGCAGGTCTGGCAGTAACACGCGCTTCGACGGGTTGAGCATTTTCGCGGTTTCGGCCATGAACAGCACGCCGCAAAACACGATCACTGGCGACTCGACCTTCGTGGCTTCGCGGGCCAGTTTCAGGCTATCGCCGGTGATGTCCGCGAGTTCCTGCACTTCGCCCTCTTGGTAGTAATGGGCAAGAATCGTCGCACCGATCTTGTGCTTGAGTTCGAGAATCTCGGCAGCGACATCGCTCATGACGGCAGGCATGGCATCTCCCGTAACAGGATCGTTCGTGAGATTCTATTCTAGCGGGAAACGGCTCACCCCTGCACCGCACTCGGGTCCATGTACATCAATTCCCAGATGTGACCGTCGAGGTCGCGGAAACTGCGCCCGTACATGAAGCCGAGGTCCATCGGTTCCTTGAACGTCGATCCACCGGCCGCGAGCGCCTTCTGGATTTGCGCATCGACTTCGCCGCGGCTTTCGCACGAGAGGCAAATCAGCACTTCGGTCGCCGTCTTCGTGTCGCACACCTCGTTCGGCATGAAGGTCTTGAATCGTTCGTGCGTCATGAGCATCGAGTAGATGTCTTCGCTGATAATCATGCAAGTACACGATTCATCGGTGAATTGCGCATTGAACTTGTAGCCGAGTGCCGTGAAGAAATCGACGGACTTCTTCAAGTCCGCACGATTGAGGGTGTCGTCCCCCTGATGCGCCGGAACGTAGCTGTCCAATCTCTGCTCGTATTCCCTCGGTCGCCGGAATTGGCTATTGATGGGTTATGGATGCGACGGAGTCACTCGAGAACGACTTGCGCGAGGGGCGGATCGGCGTCGATCGGCTGATCGCGGTCATCGATGCGTTGCAGCGTCAGTTACGCCACGCGACGCAGCGTATTGCCGAACTCGAAAAGTTGTTGCCGAATGCTCCGACGGCGAAAGTCGACGAAGCGTTTTCGTTGCGGGCCGAAGAAAAGCGTCAGGAAGCCCGCAATCCGACGAAGCCAAA
>JAYVXI010000101.1:0-19405 GCA_043785305.1 Limnoglobus sp.
TGGTGGAGCGGACGTTCGCCTGGCTGGGCCAGTGCCGTCGGCTGACCAAGGATCGGGAGAAAAGCGTGATGTCGTCGGAGGCGTTTGTGAAGTTGGCCACGATCCACCTGATGCTCAACCGACTCGAACCGAAAAACGAAACGGCCGAGTTTCAATACCGAACCGCGGCATAAACCTACATATGGGACAGTCACTTATTGGCGGTCCCCTTAACATTACCGTTCGCATTGGTATCGCTGCTCATCTTGCAGACGCCACTCGATGTGTATGCAATGATCGGCCTGTTCATGTTGTTTGGCATCGTCAAGAAAAACGGCATCTTGCAAGTCGACTACACGAACGTGCTGAGGGCGAAAGGGTTGCCGCGTAACGAGGCGATTTTGAAGGCGAACGAAACGCGGTTGCGGCCGATCTTGATGACGACGATCATGCTGGTGGCGGCGATGATCCCAATCGCGACCGGCCAAGGCCCCGGCGCGAGTGCCCGCGCCAGCATGGCGAAAGTCATCCTCGGCGGGCAGTTGCTCTCGCTGCTCCTGTCGTTGCTCGTCACGCCGGTGGCGTACTCGATTTGGGACGACCTCGCATGTTTCATCGGCCGTCAGTTCACCCGCAAATCGCGAATCGAAACCCCGTTGGTCATCGAACCCGAAACGGTGATCGACTTGGAACGACCGCCCGTTGCGGCAATGGCCGAAGTTCTTCACCGCGGGTGAGTATCAGAAGGCTGACGAGCACGACTTGTGCGAAATAAAAAAATTCTCTAGATTCCGATCCGCTGGCGCTGGTATGCTATGGTTGCGGTCAATAGCGCAATCGCTTCCGCGTTTTATTTCCTTCCCAGAGGTTTCAGATGAAGTTCTTATCCAAGCCCAAATCGGGCCGAAAGGGGTTCACGTTAATCGAACTCCTGGTCGTCATCGCGATTATCGCGATCCTCATCGGATTGCTGTTGCCCGCCGTGCAGAAGGTCCGCGAGGCGGCTGCCCGTGCGAAATGCACGAATAACCTGAAGCAAATCGGCCTTGCACTCCACGGCTACCACGATACGTTCGGGTTTCAAGCGCCCGGCACGAGTGCGGATCAAACGCCGTGGGGGCCAGGCAGAACAAACGCTCCAACTGACCCGAATGCGGGGGCTGGTGGCTGGGGTGCGTCGTGGATGGTTTACATCCTCCCGAACCTCGAACAAGGTGCGCTGTACAATCAGCTCATCCTCGGCGGCAACTCAACGAACGGTGGCGCTGGCACAGGCTACGGCAATACCGTGAATGGTGGGATATTTAACAACGTGAAAATCCCCGGTTATCGCTGCCCATCGAGCCCACTTCCGGATACGGTCACTTCCGGGATACCGAATGGTGGCAGCATCATGTTCCCCACGTACGTCGCCATTTCGGGTGCAACGAACGGTGTCATTCCAACCTCAATTTACAACGAAACTCGCGTTGCCAGTGGTGGTGCGGGACTCTTGGGTGGCGGTGGCGCAATGCCATCGAACCAGAAGTTGACCTTCGCTTCGATCACGGATGGCCTGAGCAACACGATGACGATCAGCGAACAGGGCGACTTCCTGTTCACGCTCGACGGTACGAAACAAGCGTGGAATGCAGCAGGACCGCACGGCTGGACGATCGGCTGGGCTCAGACGACCAAAGTCACGAGTACGTTCGCGGCTGGCGATAATCGCGCCTTCAGCTGTACCACGATTCGGTATGCCATCAACCAGAAGCGCGGCTGGCCGAATGGTGGCGACTGTACCAATGCGGGCGTCTGTGCGAACACGGGGCAAAATATCCCGTTGAATTCGGCCCACACGGGCGGTGTCATCGGCTTGCTGGGCGACGGTAGCGTGCGCTTCCTCCGCGATTCGATCGCCCTGCAAATCCTCGGCCAACTCGCCACCCGCGACGACGGCGTTCCCGGACCGAACCTCGACTAAATTGGTTGCACGGCGAACGTCGAACTCGAACCTTGCCGACCGCGAAGACAATCTCCCCGTCTTCGCGGTCGGTTTTTCTTCCCACCGACCAAAGGAATCGCATGTTCTCGTGGAAGCATATTTGCACGATCCTCATCCCACTCGCGTTCATCGGTTGCTCCAGTGGCAAACCCGACGCGAAAACCGTCGCCGTGAAGGGCAAAGTGACTCTCGATGCCGCGCCGATGGCGACGGGAAAAATCGCATTTGAAGGCGACGATGGCGGCGCGCCGGCTATCTTGGAAATTAAAGATGGCGTCTATGAAGGGAAATGCAGTCTCGGCAAAAAGAAGGTACGGATCACCTCGTACATCATGGTCGCACCGCCGAAGACGGGCATGACCGGCCCAGAATACGAAAAACAAGTCGAGCAAAACATCATCCCCGCACGCTTCAACACCGAAACCAAGGAAGTACGCGAAGTGAAAGACGGCCCGAACGAATTCGATTTCGGCGTGATGGCGAAGTAAATAGTGGTCGCGGTTAAATGATTTTCACGCGAATGCCTTCAGAGTATGTCCGTTCCCGAGTATCGCTTCGCGCACTTTCGTTGCGAATGTGAGTGCGTGCAGGCTATCGCCGTGGATGCAGATCGTCCGCACGCTGCGTTCGCGGATCAGCCACTCGAGTTGTACGATCGCCTCGGCGGGATCTTCGATCTGGGCATTCGGTTCGCTGCGCGGGACGAGCGAGCCATCGCTGCGGTAACGGCGATCGACGAATCCTTCGGCGAAGAACGACACGCCGACTTCCTTCGCACAACGCTCCAACTGCGACCCCGGCAACCCGACGAGCGGCAAGCTTAAACTCGCGCACACCTCGACGAGTGGCCGCGCCACATCCGCATCGCGACAGGCCTGGTTGTACCACGCGCCGTGCGGTTTCACGTATTTCACGGGCATTTGGTAATCGTCCGCGTATTGGATCAGGGCGAGAATCTGTGCGAGTGCCATGTCGATATAGGCATCTTCGGAATGTGACTGTTCGCGTCGGCCGAACTGCGCACGATCCGGATACCCAGGGTGCGCACCGATACTCAACTTCGTCTGTTTCGCCAGCGCGATCGTTTCGCGCGAAATCGCTTCCGACCCCGCATGATGGCCGCAACAGATGTTCGCCGACGTGAGGAGCGCCATCAGCACGGCATCGTCGCCCGCACCTTCGCCGATGTCCGCATTGAGGTCAATTTCCATCAGCGAATCCGTAAGGCACGGCACGAATCAACGACGATCGCTACACACAAGGTTTTCTAAATTCTGCTACTTGCCGAGTTTGAATGTTTTCAGCTCCATAGTATTCCACAATCCAGATTGCAATCGACTTTCGTGTTTTATTATGCCAATACCAGAGGCGTACCAAGTCCTCTCTTCCATTCCAATATTCGCCTCAGTAGTGAGTGTGTCTATCCGAATCGCCTTGAACGTGCCGAATGGCACATTCACTTCTTCAATATCAATGCACTTGTGATTCACTTTTGCGTTGTCCACTTTTTGCGGCAATCGCTTCCATTCTGTGTTGGCTTTGAACGGCATGGGGAAAAGCTTGTCCGCCGGATCGTATTTCGCGGTATCGTGTGCAAGTAAAAATACACCAGATTCATTGGCTTCCAGATTGAGAACGAACTTGTCGCCATGCCGGGCGGGCGATACTTCGATAGTTATCAGTGTATTTTCGCCGCGAATCTCATTCGCAGTGACTTTTCGAGTCTCACGCACACCTTTTGAAAACTCGTAAATCCAGACCGTTCCCTTCTGATGTGGTTGATATTCACAACCAATTGGCTTTGTGACTTTGGGCACAGGTGCGGAATAGCTATTGCTTGTGAAATAGGCGAAAACTGTCAACGCGAAAACGAAGTTCAATCGCATGTGACTCTCCGTGTAGCGGTATGGCTCATCCTCGTTTAAACAACATCAGCGAATCCGTAAGGCGCGGCACGTGTCTTCGTAGGTGGCTTCGAGTTCGAGCGGCACCAAGTAATCTTTCGAGAGCCAGATCGGCAGCGTCGGCATGACTCCCCCGATGGCGAGTTCGTGTTCCCACGCAACGAGCCGCCAACGCAGCCCCGACCTCTCTCCACGGCATGTTGTCGCATAAATTAGACTATTCGCAACCGCCGTCCGCGGCGCGCCGAGTTCGTCCAGCAGTTCGCCGTACAGGTTCGGCACGCGGGTCGTCACGAGATCGACGATCGTCACGCTTACGCCTTTTTTCAGCATCGCCTCGCACTTATTGACGAAGGTTTGCCGATTCTCGGGACGATCTTTGTTCGACGGGCTAACGAGTTCGATCGCCGCCACGAGGCGATATTCGTCCTGCGTGTAGATGCGCACTTCGTACTCAGAAGGCTCCGGAAATTCCGTTTCGAGCAAGACCGCAGGCTTCGCCGGTGCCCAAGTGGCGATGGATTCCGGTTCACATACCGGAAAGGCATATTCTACTGTGGAGCCGATGTGTATGCAGGGGCTGGCAACGTATTCTTCAGGTAATATCGCATTGAGTCGTTGAGCCACTATCACAGGCCAGCCGCTCTGAAGTCCTTGCCACAGGAATCGCGTCGAGTTCGTGTGGAAGTGATCGCGTAGTGGCATGGCTCATACTCGATTACCGGATGCCGCATTCTAACAGCGTGGCGGTGCCGTGGGGCGTCCAAAGTTGTTCGCCGAGGGTCGCGGGCAAGAGCATGGCGTCGCCTTCGTGTATCGGCTCGTTTCCGAGTGTGCCCGAACCGACCGTACAGACCAACACTTTGCACGTTCCGCGTTCGCCCACGCGCATCGGGGTGGCAGTCGTGATGCGGTGTAATGTGAAGTATTCGCACGCCACGAGGCATTCGCGCACTTCGGATTCTCGCACCGGCGTCACGGGGTCGCATGGCCCCATCGCGAAATTGGAACAGGCGAGGCCGTCGTCGAGGTGCATGTCGCGCGGCTGGCCGGTCTTGCTATCGATGCGGTCCCAGTCGTAGAGCCGATAGGTAATATCGCTCGTTTGTTGCACTTCAAACAACATGAGATTCGCGCCGATGGCGTGGACGGTACCGGCCCGCAGGAACACGCAATCGCCGGGGGTCGGCACGAACTGATGCAGCGTGTGCGGCGTGGTTTTCGCGGCCATCGCTTCGCGGAATGTGGCATCGGTGATACCGGGGCGGAACCCCGCGTACAGCTTGCTGGCCGGGTCGGCATCGAGCACCACCCACGCTTCGGTCTTGCCGTTCTGGCCGGGGGTTTTCGCGTGGGCTTGTTCGTCGGTCGGGTGAACTTGCACCGAAAGTTCTTGCCGCGCATCGAGGAACTTCAGGAGTAGCGGAAAGCGGCCGTTGACGGGCTTCGCCGTGCCGAGAATCGCGATGGCATCGGTGGCCAACAACGCGCGCAACGTCGTCCCTGCCAGTGGCCCGTTCGCCACCGTGCTGAGGCTGCCATCGACATCGGAAACGACCCACGCTTCGCCGGTCGGCGCGGCGACGGACTCGTGCCGCAGGAACGGCCGCAACCGGTCGCCCCCCCAGATGTTTTCCTTGAATATCGGCTCGAATTTCAGCGGGTACAGTGTACTCATGCAGAAAATGTAGCGACCGAGGCGATCCGCGTCACGGTGCGCGAACCTTCGCGCCAATCGAAGGCTCACTCTTGGCAACACTTACGAAGGCGATGCCATGACACAGAATACTCAGACTTGCCAGCAGAATATCTGCGGGCCGCCCGACGGATGATGTTCTCATCGGCAACGATGACGACGCATCGACCGGCGGCTGGGCCTTTCTTGTAAGGGGTCCAGCCGTCGGTTTTTTTGTGGTGTGGCCGATCGGTAAGGCAGCACTTTGTTAAAGTGCCATATGCAGGTTCGAATCCTGCCGCCACAGCTTTTATGCAGACACGGGGATCGGCTAACGGTAGGCCAGCGGTCTTTGGAACCGCTAATGAAGGTTCGACTCCTTCTCCCCGTACTGTCCTGTTTCTCTCGTTCATTCTGAAATGGCGGAGCTAGGCATCGACGACGACCGCGTCGAGACAGCGCGCCTGACAACTGAGAATGAGCTGGTTCGAGCGGTCGATCGGGTCGAGTGCATCCTGGGTTTCCATCGCGACGCGGCCTTCGACGAGTTTCGTTTTACATTGCCCGCAGATACCGGAACGGCAATCGTAGTCGATGCGGATGCCGTTTTCCTCGGCGAGTTCGAGAACGGTTTTCGTCGGCGAAGCGGCAACGGTTTTACCCGACCGCTGGAACGTGAGCATGGCATCGGCGTCGGGCACAGCTTGCTCTGCGATCGGCGAATCCTGCGACGTCTTGCGCGCGGGCGAGGTGAACGATTCGTGAAAAAACGCCGTTTCTGGTACGCCGAGTTCGACGAGCATTTCCCGCATCGGCCCCGTCATTTCGGACGGCCCGCAAAAATGTACGCGAGACATCGCGATCTGCGGCACCGCCCGGCGAACCATTTCGGCCGTGATGCGACCCGATTGCCACGGACCCTGCGCACCGGGGTCGCGCGTCAGGGCGACGGTGACCTGCAAGTTCGGAAAACGCTTCTGCAAAAGCAGTAATTCCTCGCGGAAAATAATATCGTTCGCCGTTTTCACCGAGAAGAGCAAGTCGATTTTGCCCGGCCAGCCGATGTCGGTGAGGTAGCGGATTTTGGACATCAGCGGCGTGATGCCGACACCCGCCGCGATCATGACGATGCTCTCGGCCTCCGATCCCGTGAAGGTGAATTTGCCCGCCGGCGCGGAAATACGGATCGTCGATCCTTCGCGAATCGCATCGTGCAGATGCCGCGACGATAACCCCTTCTCCTCGCGCTTCACCGTGATTTCACACGAACCGATGCGCGTGGGCGACGAGGCAATCGTGTACGACCGGTTGACTTTTTGGCCATCGACGGTGAACGAGAGATTGAGGTATTGGCCGGGTAGAAAATCGAACGGCAACCGCCCGCCATCGGTGGCGACGAGGCGAAACGTGCGAACGCCGGGCGCTTCGTCGAAGATGCGGGCGACGCGCAGTTCGCCCGTCCAGAACTTCGGACGCACAGTTGACACCGCGACGGGTGCGACCATGCGAAGTCGGTACGAATCGGCACGCAGTTGCAGATAGTGCGCAATAAGGCGATACGCGAACAACACACCGAGAATCGCCGCGAAAACAATCGGCCGATCGAGGTCCGCCTTCACGAGCATCGCGAAATGCAAGACACCACCAATCGCGATGAGATACGCGAGGCGATGCAATAATTTCCAACGCTTCGGCCCCAGTGTTTTAATCATGCCATTCGTGGACGTGACCGCCAGTGGCACCATCAGAATCAGCGCGAGCACGCCGACCAGCAGGTACGTTCGCATGGCGATTTCCGACAGCGTACTGCCGATGTTCGCTTCGCGATCGAGGCTGAAAAAGATGAGGAAGTGAATGCCCGTATGTGCGAATGCATACAGGCCGAGCATCCGGCGGAACGTGCCGAGCCAACTCCACCCGGCGAGGCGACTCACCGGCGAAATGGCGAGCGAAAGCATCAGGAAAATCAGCGACAACAACCCCGTCGTACGGATCGCAAAGTTGACCGGATTCGCACCGAGGCGGTCTTGTGCGGCATCCCACGCGAGCAGAAATACCGGCACCGCGCAATTGACAGCCACGAGCGATTTCGCAAAACCCGTAACCTTCATTCACCACCTCTAATGAAGTCGAATTTCCAATCCATTAATAATTCTCGCGAAGATTCATCCCGGTATACAGTTTCGCAACCTGGTCCGCGTAGCCGTTGAACGGGAGCGTCGGACGACGGCCCGATTCTCCGATGCGCTGTTCGGTCGATTGGCTCCAGCGCGGATGCGGCACTTCGGGATTCACGTTCGCATAGAAGCCGTACTCACCGGGTCCGCTACGGTTCCAGCTCGTCGTCGGCTTCGTCGAAACGAGCGTGATTTTCACGATCGACTTGATGCCCTTGAAGCCGTACTTCCACGGTACGACGAGGCGAAGCGGCGCGCCGTTCTGCGGCGGCAATTCTCGGCCATACAGTCCGACCGCAATCAGCGTCAGCGGGTGCATCGCCTCGTCGATTCGCAACCCTTCGACGTACGGCCACTGGAGGACGGCGTTCTTCTGGCCGGGCATCCGAACGGGGTCGTGCAGCGTCTCGAACGCGACGTATTTGGCATCCCCCTTCAGTTCGACGGAAGACAGTAACTTCGATAGCGGGAACCCGACCCACGGGATCACCATCGACCACGCCTCGACGCAGCGCATCCGGTAAATTCGCTCTTCGAGCGGGTACAGTTTCATGAGATCGTCGAGATCGAACGTGCGCGGCTTGTGGACCATCCCGCCGACTTCGAGTTGCCACGGCTTGGCCACGAAGCGTGCGGCGGCAGCCGAGACATCTTCTTTGTCGGTAGTGAATTCGTAGAAGTTGTTGTAATTGCCGACGCGGCTCAGCGAGGTTTTCTCTTCGCGAAGATTGAACCCGGCCGCAAAGGCTTCGGGAGTCTCGGGGGCCGCGATCACGCCGGAGAGTTCGGGCATCTCGACGTTCATGTAGCCGGGCCGGTTGAACTGGCGATACATCCAGCCCGTCAGGCCGAGCGATGCCACCGCAATCCCCGCCCGCACGATCGTACGACGGTCGTAATACAACTCCGGCGGCGTGATTTCCCGCGAAGGAATTTTTTCCGGTGGCATAGCCGATCCCCTTCCATTCGCGAACACCGTGCCGTTTATTTTGCCGCTTCTTTCACTAAGGCATCGATAGCGGTCGTCATGGTTTTATAACCGTCCGCACCGAGTTCGCCTTCGTGTTTCTTGCGAACTTTGCCCTTTGCATCGACCAGATAAATCGCGGGCCAATACTGATTCTCCCACGCTTTCCACGTTGCCATGTCGTTATCGACGGCCACCGCGAAGGTGAGTTCGTGTTTCTTCAGCTGCTCCTTCAAGCGGTCCAAATTTTTTTCTCCATCGAACTCCGGCGTGTGAACGCCAATCATCTGTACATCCGCATTCTCCGCATAGAGCTTGGTCCATGCGCGATAGTGCGGGTAGTTGTGGACGCAGTTGATGCAGCCGTTTGTCCAGAAATGCACGATGACGACCTTGCCTTTGAGGTCGGCGATCTTCAGGGCTTTCGCGTTCACCCATGTGCTGATTCCCGCAAAATCCGGAGCGTCGTACGGTTTGTCCTTCGGAGCATCGGGATCGCGCGCAACCGCCTCGGCTTCGGGTTTGCATCCCGATATTGCGAATAGAATCAGCAACGAGAAAACCGCAAGCATCGCATTAGTCTTGGCGTACATTTTGGAACTCCGGGGTCGTTTCTTGGGATCGAATGCGGTCGCCAAAAGCGGCAGACCGCGAATCGCACGTGCGTTATTTTTATTTTTTCTCTTCCTTCATCTTGTCATCCGCCATTTTGTCATCTTTCATCTTGTCGCCCATCATTTTGTCGCCCATCATTTTGTCGTCCTTCATCTTTTCGTCCTTCATCTTGCTGGACGACGGGGTCGAGGATGCGGTACACCCGCTGAATGCAACGGTCGCAATCGCAACGGCGAACGAGACAACGACCAGACCGCCGAAACGTGCAAATCGAACTTTCATCGCGAACTCCTGTAAGGAAACGTGGCCATCGCCGACTAAAACGGCGAATGGTTCAGGCAGGGACGAAAACGTCACCTGCAATCTACTGATAGATAGGTATAGGCGACGGGAATACTTACAGACAAGTCTCGTCGTTCAAAAAGATTTAGTTTCCGTCGGTTATTTCGCTGTTTCGGCAGCGAAGGAACGAGCGGCTACGGGCTTGCGGATATCGGACTTTATTACCGAGATGACTTCCGTCAGACGGGATTGTTCTCCCGTCACGCGGGCCATGAGCATCGCGCCTTCCAGCGTCGCGAGGACGATGCGTGCGAAGCGCGGTACGGGGCCGATGTCCGCGATTTCTCCTTTGCGAATTCCTGCGCGAAGCGTGTGCGTCAACCAGGTTTCCGTCACGGAGAAAAACGCGATGACTTCGCGATTGAGTTCCGGCGGAAGCGTTCGCTGCTCGGCGGCCAACATTCCGCAAAGGCACATCTGGAAATTCCGCTCGAGTGTCGCGACGAAGAGATCGGTGAAGTGACGAAGCCGGTCGACGCACGATGGGACCGTCGAATCGATCTGCGCAAGACGGGCGATCAGCCGTTCGCGATAGCGTACGACGACGGCCTGCCCGAGATCGCTCTTGGTTCGAAAGTGATAGTGAATACTCGCTGTCGTGATGCCCGTCGCGTCGGCGAGGTCGCGGTAGCTGAATGCGTTATAGCCGCGAGTCTGAATGAACTCTTGAGCCAGATCGAGCAGCCGTTCGCTCATTTCGGGCATAATGAAAAATACTCCAAGCGGGTCTGTCGAGATTTAATAAACGCTTCTTCACAAAGTATAGTATTCACGACAAATCGACGGGTTTCTTCGACAGAAAATCCGCCGACGTGGACGGACAGCTATGACAAGTCTTATCGTTTCGGATTCTGCATTTAATCCACAAATGTAAACTCGTTGGTCAACAATAACCCGTGTGCCAGGTCTAGCCAGCGCTCCGCCTCTGGCCCTTTGGCGATGAAGGCCAGCAGTCGCATGCGTTCCGCGTCGGTTGGTTTTCGTGCGAAAGTCGGGAGGTACAGCGCGTCGAGCTTTTCGGATGAACTCTTCGCGCTCTTGAATGTGGCGACGTTCAGTAACCGCTTGGCGGCATCGCGAGCGAACGGGCCGTTCATCAAGTAGAGGGCTTGCGTGGCCACGGTTGTCGCGGTTCGCTCGGGGCTGGTTGCGGCAGGGTTTGGCACGTCGAAGGTGGCGAGTAAACTCGGAAATTCGAGGCGATCGATACTGCCGTAGACCGCGCGACGGGTCTTGCCGGTGAACAACGGGACCGATGGGCCGCCGATGGTGGTATCGAGGCTGCCGGAGATGGCGAGCATCGAATCGTGGAGCGGCTCGAATTCGAGGCGGCGGCGATTCTGCTTCCAGAGCAGGCGATTTTCCGGGTCGGCGCTAAGGCCATCGGCGCGGTCGAGGCTCGTTTGCCGGTAGGCGGCGGAGTTCGCGATCTGCCGGTGGAGTGCCTTCACGCTCCAGCCGTTCGCCATGAATTCCGCTGCCAGCCAGTCGAGGAGTTCGGGGTGTGTCGGCGGGTCGCCGCGAAGGCCGAAGTCGCCGGGCGTGTCGACCAACCCTCTGCCGAAGTGGTGCATCCAAACGCGGTTGACGAACACGCGGGCGGTGAGTGGATTATCCTTCGACGCCACCGCTTTCGCCAGTTCAAGGCGACCACTTCCTGAAGCGATCGGCTTGCGATTACCATCGAGGACTTTCAGGAACTGCCGGGGTACGACTTCGCCGAGGCGGTTCGGTTGCCCGCGCTGGAAGATCCGTGGCTCGAACGGTCGCTCGCTATCGAGCAAGACCATCGCTCGCGGCGGCCCCTTGGCGGCATGTGTCTCCAGTTCCTTGATGAGCTTTTGATACTCGCCTTGCGTGGCACGATCCGGGAACAGCGACAGGAACCCCCAGTCGAGAACCAGCGGCGCGTCGGCAGGCGATGTGGGGCCATGTAGCGTGGCACGCAACGCCACATTATCAGGATTCGGCGAAGCGACCTTCTCCGCATCTGCGAGCAACTGGCCGTACCGGTCCGCAACATCCTTCATCGTTTTCGGCGGGGTGGCGAACGCGGCCCGCACCAGGGGATTATCGGTGGCTGCGTGTGCGATTTTTGCGAACTCGGCTTCGGATACATCCGCGTATCGGTGCCAGATGGTCCACGTCGTGTCGCGTCGTTTCCGCGTCGTTTCGAGGAATGCTTTCCAGCGCGCGATCATCGCCGGGTTCAGGTCGCCTTTGTCTGCGATCAGCATGAAGTCGTCGGCAGGCGGTTGATTGCGGGCGGCGTGTGCGGCGAGCAAATAATCCCCCGCCCGTAGTCGCCCCTGGGTCACGAGTTCCTTGTGCTTGCCGAGGACGAAGTCCATCAACTTCTTCTCTTTCTCGGCGAGTTCGCTCGCGAATTTCTTGTAATCGGCCGTATCGGGTGGCGCTCCCCAGAGCGGCGGGATCGTCGGCTCGGTGCCGCTCCGGAAGATGCCGTAGAGCGAGTAATAATCGGCCTGCGGAACGGGGTCGAACTTGTGATCGTGGCAACGGGCGCACGACACGGTCAGCCCCATCAGCCCGCGCGTGAGCGTGTCGATGCGGTCGTCGATGATGTCGTGGATGTTCCCCATGAAATGCCCGCCGACGGTCAAAAACCCCAGTGCGGCCAGCGATTTCTTGTCGTCGAGTTCGAGTCGGTCGGCAGCGATTTGCTCCATCGCGAAGCGGTCGAATGGCAGGTCGCGGTTGAACGCCCCGATCACGTAATCGCGGTACGTCCATGCCCACGGGTACTCTTTCTCCTCGAAGAAAACGTACCCTTTGTTGTCGGCGTAACGGGCCACATCGAGCCAGTGTCGCCCCCAGCGCTCGCCGTATCGCGGCGAAGCGAGCAAGCGATCGACGACCTTCTCGTAGGCGTTCGCCGACTTGTCCGCCTCGAACGCGGCGACTTCGGCGGGCGTCGGTGGCAGGCCGTGGAAATCGAACGTGAGGCGGCGAAGCAGCGTCCGCCGATCCGCCTCGGGGGAAGGCGTCAATTTCTTCCCGGCAAGTTTCGCGCGAAGGAACGCATCGATGGGGTTGCCCGTGCCGTTGCCGGGAACTTTTGGCCGTTGCACCGCACGAAACGACCAGTGTTCGGCGGCCAACGCCTCGACCTTCGCAGGTGGGAGCAATATCGACTTCGCGGGCCACGGGGCACCCATCGTCACCCATTTTTCGAGTGCAGCGATGTCGCTATCGGCAAGTTTCTTATCCGCGGGCATCTTCATTTCACCGATGTGCTTCACCGCAGAAATGAGTCGGCTTTCGGTTGGCTTTCCAGCGACAATCGCGGGGCCATCGGTGCCACCCTCGATTGCCGCGGCGCGAGAATCGAGCCGCAGCCCCGCCTTCTGCACCTTCGGCCCATGACACGATACGCACCGCTCGACGAGTATCGGGCGGATCGACTTCTCGAAGAATTCCTCGCCCGTCGATTCGGCGAAGATCGTACCCGTCGAAAGTAGCACGATGACCGCAGCGGACCAACAAACGGTCTGAAACGGCCTGTTGGTGTGCAAAATCATTTTCGATCACCTGAATTGGCTTGGGTCGAACAGACTCGGCGGGTTACAGTACGATACTCGATTCCATGCGGACGTGCGCCTACTCAGGATGACTTTCTATGATTCGGGCTTCGGTCGATTTTTCCCTGACGGGGAAACAATTCGGGCATCTGTACGTTCCGTACTCGTACAACCTCGCGGGTTGGGCCAACCTGATGGTGCCGATCTCGGTGATCGCGAACGGCGAGGGGCCGACGGCGCTCGTGTTGGCGGGCAACCACGGCGACGAATATCCGGGGCAAATTGCCGTCATGCGGTTGCTTCGCGAACTGTTGCCCGAGCAGGTGACGGGCCGCATCATTTTGATTCCCACACTCACGATGCCCGCGGCCAAGGCGAGTACGCGACTGTCGCCACTCGATGGCAAAAACTTCAACCGCTGCTTTCCCGGCAACCCGCTCGGAACCCCGAGCGAAGTTCTCGCCGACTACCTCACGACGATTTTGTTCCCGCTCGCGGACATCGTCATCGACATTCACACCGGCGGGCGCGGCGTCGATTTCTACCCGTGTGCCCACATGCACCTCGTTCCGCAAGGCCCACAACGCAGCGCGATGCTTGCGGGTACGGAGGCGTGGAACTCGGACTTTTGCTTCCTGTATGCCGACGTCGCTGGGACGGGTTTGTTGCCCGTTGAAGCGGAGAACCAAGGCAAGGTGGTCATCACGACGGAGATGGGCGGCAGCGAGAACGTGACCGCCGCCGTACATAAACTGACGCAGAGCGGGCTGCGGAACGTGCTGGTTCAGACGGGCGTGTTGAAGGGCGAGATTGCCACGCGGGAATCGCTGGGCCTGCCGCCGACCCGCTGGGTGCAGGCGTTGAACTGGGAAGATTATCGCTTCGCCCCCGAATCGGGCGTCTATGAAAACATCGTCCCGCTCGGCAACGCGGTCACCGCCGGTCAGACGCTCGGCGCGATACACTTCCTCGAACGCCCCGAACGCGAACCGATCGACGTGCTGGCCGTGCGAGATGGTATCTTAATCGCCACCCGTGCGCCGTCGATCGTGGCGCAGGGCGATTGCGTGGCATGTGTCGCAGAAGAAGTCGATCCCCGGAGGCTCGCATGAAAATCACGGAAGTCGTTTGTCAGATTCTTCGCATCCCGAACGTCTTGGCGAAGACCGCCAGCAGCCAAGACTCGGTGCTGGTTCGCATTCGGACCGACACCGGTTTGGAAGGCATCGGCGAAGCGGACTCGTCGCCGGAGGTCGTGAAGGCGATCGTCGACGCGCCGTTCAGCCACAACATCGCCTGCGGGTTGCGGATGGTGCTCATCGGCGAAAACCCGCTCGATACCGAACGCCTTTGGCAGAAGATGTACCGCCGCACGATGTACTTCGGGCGCAAAGGCGTCGGCATTACGGCGATGGCCGCCATCGACATGGCACTGTGGGACTTGAAGGGCAAGGCGTTCGGCCAGCCGATCCATCGCCTGCTCGGCGGGAAGCATCACGATAAACTGCGTGGGTATGCCTCGATCTTGTTCGGCCGCGATGGCAAGGAAACGGGCGACATTGCCCGCAAGTGGGTCGATGCCGGTTACACGGCCGTGAAGTTCGGTTGGGAGCCGATGGGCACGTCGGAGGCGGTGGACATCGACCTCGTGAAAGGCGCACGCGAGGGGCTTGGGAAGGCCGACTTGCTGATCGACGCGGGCTGCGTGTACGATGCGCGAACGGCACTGCGGCGGGCACACGCCTTCGCCGAATACACGCCCGAGTGGTTCGAGGAACCGCTGCAAGAAGACGACATCGAAGGGTACGTTTGGCTCCGCGATCGCTCGCCGATTCCGATTGCGGCCGGGGAAGGGGAGTGCGGTCGCGAGTCGTTCCGGCCGTTCATCGACCGGCGTGCGCTCGATGTCTACCAGGTCGATTTGTCGCGGTGCGGCTTCACCGATGCCGCATACATTCGTGCCCGCGTCGAGGAAATCGGCGCGCGCCTCTGCAACCACTGCTACACCAGCCCGCTGACCGTGGCCGCGAGCCTGCACTGGCTGAGCACGTGCAAAGGTGCGTTCCTCTTTGAAGATTGCGTCGAAGACTCGCCGTTGCGGCACGAATTGACGCATGAAAAAGTGCAATCGGTCGACGGTTGGATCGAAGTCCCCGACCGCCCCGGCCTCGGCGTGACCCTCGACGAAGCATTCGTGCGAAAGTATCTGGTGGCAGAATCGAAGTGAGGGCGACATAAATAACGGATATTCCACGTGACGCGACTCGTTCCGATGTGGTACCATCACTTTTGGATTGATCGGTTGCCATCGACGGGGTTGCTGTTATGTACCGCTATCTGCTCGCAATTTTGGTCGTTCACGCCGTGATGTTCACTTCCGCGTACGGCCAAACGCAAGCCCTGACGCCGAGCCAACTCAAGAAAATCAAGGCGGCGACGGTCTTCGTCAAAGTGAATTTCGACGACCTCGGATGTACCGGCTCGGGGTTCGTCGTTCACGCCACCAAAGATGCGGGACTGATCATCACGAACGAACACGTCATTTCTCAACCGGTCGACGATCGAACGGGGCGAGTCACGACTTGGGCGAAACCGAAAATCGAAATCGTGTTCAACAGCGGCTCGAAAGACAGCGAATGGAGCGCGTTTGCCGAGGTGCTTTACCGGAATGTCGAAGACGATCTTGCGATCCTGAAAGTGAAAGCCATCAAGCCGATTCCCGAGCCGCTGTCGATCGGCGGTGCCGACGAATTCCCCGAAACGACACCGGTACACGTCTGCGGCTTTCCGTTCGGCGAAGGCTTGGCGAGTGGCGACAAGAACCCCGAAATCTCGATCGGCGGCGCGACGGTGTCGAGCAACCGGATCGACGACAAAGGGGAGATGGCTGCGGTGCAGTTGAACGGGGCGTTGAACCCCGGCAACAGCGGTGGGCCGGTCGTCACGCACGAAGGGAAACTCGTCGGCGTGGCGGTCAGCACCGTGCGCGGGGCCGGAATCGGTTTCGCAGTCCCGACGGTCAAAGTGCGTCGCGCGCTCTACGACATTCATTTCCTGCCGCCCGTTTCAACTTGGGTCAACGATTCGCCGCGCAAGCTCCATCTCGCCGTCAAATACGCAGACGTTCTCGGTAAAATGAAAAAATTGACAGTATACATCGCACCAGTAACAGATGCGAAAAAGACTGTGGACGACATTTCAAAACTAAACAAGTCGCGGTTGGTAATACACAAAATGAATAAAGACGAGAGTTTCGTCGAGTTGGAATTCGCCGTACCGGAATTTCCATACTTCTGGTTGCAGTATGTCTGGACCGATGCGGACGGGAAAACCAACCGTAGTACGCCGATCAAGCTCTCGTCGGAATACGAAGCGTTCCAGCCGAGAGTCGAATCCGAACCCGCGCCGCCATCGGCGGCACCGAGGCCGATCACCGACCCTGGATTCAAAGGGTTGCGCGGCCCGGATGGGAAGGAGCTGCCACCCATCGCGACGATGATTTGCGCGATTCCGCAGGGTCAGATTTCCGTCGAGGATCTCAACGAAAATGTACAGAGCTATATTGGTCGCGGGATGACGGTAGACATCCTCACCATCGGCGGTGGCAATGGCTACGGCGATGGGCCGAGCTTATACGGATACAACCGATTCAAAACGACGCCGGGCAATTTGGATTTCGTCGTCGATGCCGAGTTGAACGCGAAGATGGACGCGAAACAGTTCGCGGGCAGACACATTGCGGTTCGGTTGACGGGTCGGGTGAAAAACCCCACTCACGGCGTCAGTTGGAAACTATTTGAAGTCGACGCGATTGGCTTGATCGGACTCGATGGCCGGGTCGTTGCGACTTACAATCGTAAGGCACAAAACGCGCCACCCAATGCGTTACCGAAGACCCAAACGCCGCCAGAACCGATCGCAAAACCGGTTCTCCAGGAGTTGCCCATCGAGCCATACCCGATGGGCAGCTCGCAGGCACAAAACCTGTCCTACGTCAGCTTTATCCGTACTCCCGCACAAGTCATCAACAAGCTTTTTGCGTACTCCGTCGTGTGTTACGGTACCAGCAATGCGACATTCCAGTGGGAAGGCAAGGAAATCCGACTCATGCGTCTCGAGGTGAAATCGCCCGACACCCTCGCACCGATGTCGAGGCTTGCATTTTATGTCAAGCCGGAAACGTGCGATATGCTATCCGCCCATTTGTCGCAACAGCCGAATCACCATCTGCCTTGCGTTTTCGAGTTTCAAGCGATGAGTATCGATGCGAAACATGCCAACGAACAAATCGTCGAGTGCCTCGTGACAACGATCCGGTTCCGGGACATCAATAAACCCGAGAATCGAATCTCTGCCAAGGTCGATTGGATGGACCTCGGCGATTCCGCGCAGAAGTTGCTGGGTCTACAACCGCTGAAAAATTTGAATCCAAACAGCATAGGAACTGTAAAAGAAGAAAATACCGTTTTGAATGTCGTCGTCGTCCTGTGCGTACTCGCACTCGTAATTGGTGGATTGGTCTGGGCGAATTACAAGTATGGCTCTTCTTCTGCGAAAGCCAAATCGAAAACACAACGACGCACCTCCTCGCGCCAACGCGAAGCGTATGCGGATGAAGACGACGAAGAGGACACGCGGCCGAGAAAATCGCGACGGCGCGATTGATCGCATACAGACTCACTAACATTCGACTTCCACACTCTTAACCCCGCTCCCACTTCATGTTCTGGCGATTATTTCTCACGTATCTCTTGCTCGTCGTGGCGGCGGTCGCGCTCGTAGGCGTCGTCGTGTTTCGCACCGACGACGTCGTCTTTTATGCGTTGTTCCGCGAAGTCTTGTTTGCAGTGTTTAGCATCTGCCTGCTTGCGGCACTCCCCGCGTACATCCTCGCACGACGGTTTACGCGCCCGCTCGAAGAACTCACAAACGGAGCCGAACGAATCGCGGTCGGCGATCTCGGCCATAAAATCCGCACCGGTGGCGGCCGCGATTTCACGACGTTGGCGCGCGCCTTCAACGGCATGAGCGAACGCCTCGCCGATACGTTCACGCTACTCGAACACGACCGCGAACAACTCCGCACGATCCTTTCCGGCATGATCGAGGGCGTGATCGCGTTCGATCAAAACGAACGGGTGTTGTTCGCAAACGACCGCGCCGGCGTGTTACTCGAATTCGACCCCGCCACCATCGTCGGACGGAAATTGTGGGAAGTGACGAGGCAGCGCGGCGTGCAGGAAATCGTCGAAACGGGACTCGCCAGCAACGGGCCGTACCGCCGCGAACTCGACTGGAAAGGCCCCGGCGCGAAGAGCCTCGCCGTGTACGTTTCGCGACTGCCATCGAGTGGGCCGCAACCCTCACCGGGCGCGGTGATGGTGCTCCACGACACGACGGAACTGCGGCGATTGGAGCAACTGCGACAAGAGTTCGTGGCGAACGTTTCGCACGAATTGAAGACGCCACTGGCCGTCATTCGCTCGAACATCGAAGTGCTACAAGACGGCGCAGCCGACGACCCCGTTGCGAGGGTGGCGTTCCTCGATCGAGCGGCGATCGAAGCCGCACGGCTCGAAGCGCTGATCCTCGATTTGCTTCGACTCGCACGAATCGAAGCGGGCGAGCGGGTTCTCGAACCGGTGGAAGTGCGGCTCGATTTGGCCATCGCCGAATGCCTCGAACGCCAATCGACGCGGGCCGAGGCAAAGACGCTGCAACTCATCGAGGTGCCCCCGCCCGACGCGCCGCGATCCGTGGCCGCATGGGTCGACGAAAACGCCTTCCACCACGTTCTCGATAACCTCGTCGATAACGCAATCAAGTACACGCACAACGGCGGGCGAATCACGATTCGCTGGACGGTCACGGCCACGCACGTGCAAGTCGACGTGCAAGATAACGGTTTCGGAATTTCCGACCGCGACTTACCGCGAATCTTCGAGCGATTCTACCGCGCGGACAAAGCGAGAGACCGCGCCGCCGGCGGAACGGGCCTCGGCCTGTCGATCGTCAAGCACCTCGTCGCCGCCATGAACGGGCAGATCCGCGTAACGAGCGCCGTCAGCCAAGGAAGTACCTTCTCCGTGACATTGCCACGCGCCATTCCATAACGAGCCACCGGGCTTGTCCCTATCGCGTTCGGCACGGCGTTTGCCGTGCTTGGTCCGAGCCCAAAATGAGATTGGAGCTACGTGCCGATCGACCTCGCGGGAGATGA
>JAYVXI010000102.1:0-19383 GCA_043785305.1 Limnoglobus sp.
AGTGGGACAAGAAGCAACCCCGCCATAAAAAGCCCGAACAACCGACGCAAACCTATGCCGAAGCAACAGTTATCCTCTAATTCACCGGCATTGGGCTTAAAGCGGGCGACAAAACGAAAGCCATCGATGCGGCTAAGAAATCGACCGAAGCCACGCCAGAAAAACGCGACGCACTGCTAGCGTATTTCTATCACCGTGGCGTCGGAGACATTTTTCTCAACAGTGGCGAACCTGCGTTGGCAATCCCGCAATTCAAGCTGGCGATTGCGGTTGGCACGATCGCTGGCCACCTCAAAGAAACGAAACTCAAACTACTTGAAGCCGAGGACGCAGCGAAGAAGTAAAATCGGCCACTCGCGACGTCGCAATTCTCACGGCACGAAGCCTATCGCATAGAATTGACGTGGGGGATCGCGTTCCCCGAACTCTCACTATGGGCTTTGGCGATGAACGACGAGTCGAACCCGCAATCGGACTTCAACACGGGTACTTTGCCGCAGATTTCTGCGCCACCGAAGCCACCCGAACGGCGACCGGAACCCGTTTCCGTACCCCCCGTTTCGGAACCGGACTTATACGCGCAGACTTTGGCCGCCCCCGCGAGTTACGACCCGAACGCCGTTTCGAGTAGTCGGCAATCCGAATATGCCTCGGTGCCGTACGAGTCCGCGGGTGGCACGTTCGCGGCACCGTCGGGCTATTCGCCGCAAGGCGTTCGCGGCCCAGCAACCGAGGCGTCGAAAGTCTCGCGGTTCGGCGTCGTTCGCCCACTGGCCAAGGGAGGGATGGGGCAAGTCTCCGTGGCGGTCGATCGCGAACTCGATCGCCAAGTGGTGCTGAAAGAGATCCAGCCGCGATACGCACGCGATCCGGCCGTCGCTTCCCGGTTCTTGCTCGAAGCCCAGGTGACGGGCCGCCTCGAACACCCCGGCGTCGTGCCCGTATACGGGTTGAACCAGCATCCCGATGGCACGCCGTATTACGCGATGCGGTTCATCACCGGCGATAGCCTTCAAGATGCGATCCGCGATTTCCACGGCAAAGACAACGATCCCGTTCGCGATCCGCACGAACGCTCGCTACAGTTGCGGCAACTCCTCAAGCGATTCGTCGATATTTGCAACACCATCGGTTACGCGCATAGCCGCGAGATTTTGCACCGCGACCTGAAGCCTGCCAACGTGATGCTCGGTGCGTTCGGCGAAACGCTCGTCGTCGATTGGGGACTGGCGAAGGACATCTCCGCCGCCGCGCGACTGAAGCCGAATGCGACGGCCGCGATACCGATGTTGGCAACGCAACGCATACCCGCAGCCGCACCGGAGGATTCCGCAGGACCGACGGGGACCAGCTTTCAACCGAGTGCGACGCCGAACCCGATCGGCGCATCGGGCACGCAAACCGAGATGGGCCAGGCGATGGGCACGCCGGCGTTCATGAGTCCGGAACAGGCCGACGGTCGCTGGGACGAGATCGGTCCGCCTGCCGATATTTACAGCCTCGGCGCGACGCTTTACGCCATCCTCGGCGGTCACGCGCCATTCAGCGGCAACGTCGAAGAAATCCTCGGCAAGGTGCGTTACGGCGCATCGATTCCCCTCCAAGAGATGAAGCCCGGCGTGCCACTGGCGCTCGAAGCGATTTGCAAAAAAGCGATGGCGCTCAACCCGGAGCACCGCCACGCCTCCGCGATGTTGCTCGGCCTCGACGTCGAACGCTGGCTCGCGGACGAGCCGATCGGTTGCTACCGCGAGCCATTCCGCTTGCGGGCGAGCCGTTGGGTCAAACGCCACCGCACGCTCGTGACAACGTCGGCCGCGCTTTTCGTCATGGCCGCGGTGGGATCGACCATCGGTTTGATCGCGGTCAACATCGAAAAGAATCGCACCGTCGAAGCGAAGCAGCAGACCGAAGTCGCATACGCCGCGCTCGGTGTAGCCCACGACGATTTGACGGTCGAACAACAGAACACTGCCGCCGCTCGCGATCGAGCCATCCGTGCGCGAGGCGAAGCTCGCGAAGCGTTACTTTCGCTCAGCGACGATGCGATGACGGAAATCCTGACGGGGCAGCAACCGCTGACCGGTCAGCAAAAGCGCTTCCTCGAAAGTATTTTGAAGAAGTACGAACGATTCGTGGCCGAGTCGCCCGACACCGCCGAGTCGAAACTGTTCGTGGCGGGGGCGTGGTACCGTGCGGGCCGGTTGCATTCGCGGCTCGGGAATTTCCCGCTTGCCGAGGAGGCATTTCAGAAGGCCGACGACCTGATCGCGAGCGCACCGGCGCAGGCCGATGCCGACGACAAGACGCTACTTCAAGGCGAGGTTCAACTCTATCGCGGCATCTTGCAACTCGGCACGGGAAGGTTCGACGCGGCGAAAGCGACACTCCAAAAAGCGGGCGATACGTTCAACGCGATGGTGAAGTCCGACATCGATGGCAACAAGCCATTCCGCGCGGAGATCTGGCACCGGCTCGGCCAAGCCGACGACCGCCTCGGGTTGGCGTACTTGCGGTTGAACCAACCGGCCGAGGCCGAATCATTCTTCCGCGCGGCGCTTCAAAACCGTCAAATCCTCGCACAAAACGTAACGAACGAGCCGGAGTATCAGTTCCGGCTCGCGCAGAGTTTGCGACAAATCGGGCTGCTGTATCACAAGGCAGGGTTAGCCGCCGATGCCCGGAACAGCACCGTGCAGGCCCGCGATATTCTCGTGAAGTTGCTCGTCGATAACCCGACATCCGCACCGTATTTGGTTCAGTTGGCAGACGCGGATACGCTACTCGCGAACATCGCCCTCCAGCGACAGCCCGGTGACAGTACGACGCGCACCGCCGACCGGATGCCGTACGTCGGCCGTCTGGCGAACCGTGTTCCGTTGGCGGATCTTTCGCCGAAATTGGAACCGATTCCTGCGAACCTGCCGACGAAAGAAACGCTGGCGTTGCGACATGCGGATGACTCCGTGAAGGCGTGGTCGCGGTTGATCGCGATCTATCCAGCCGACCCCGGCTACCGCGAACAGTTTGGGCAAGCGAACCTCAACTACGCGGCCGCCCTGCAAGTGGTGGGTCGCCTGCGTGAGGCCACGACGGCGCTAGGTGCCGCCGAGCGCGTGTTGCAAGACATTGCCACTCGCGGTACGGCGGGCGGGCAGACTGCGATGTTGCTCGGCCGCATTCAACACAGCAAAGCGGTGCTGATGCGCGAGCGCGACGAACTGACTGACGCCGAGGTGTCAGCGAAGGCGGCCATCGACATCGCGAACGGCTTGGTAAAGAATTCGCCGACGAACCTCGACTACGAAAACGATCTCGTTTACTACACCATCGAGTTGGCTACGATCCAACTCGCCAAGCAAGACGCCAAGGCCGCGAGCGCGACGTTGGCCCCCGTTTACGACATGATGTCGGCATCCGCGAAAACCCATCCGAACGACCGCGATTCGATCGTCAACGTGCGGACCTTCGTACGGCTGCAAGCGAGTTTGCTGGCGGATCGCGGGCAATACGATCAGTTCGACCGTGCGGCGAAAGCGTTGGAAGCACTGCCGTTTCCCGTCAACGACACGCGATTTGCGATCGCTTGCCTCTACGGTCGCGGCGCGATCTTGGCGAGTTACGATCCGAACCTCGACGGCGAACGTCAACAAGTTTTGGCGAGCGAACTGAGCGAAAGTGCGTTAGATAAAATCCGCGACGCGATTGCCAACGGCTTTACGCGCCGCGACCTCCTCGAAGCCGAGCAAGACCTGTCGAAAGTCCGCGAACGTCTCGATTACCCGACCGCAGCCAACGCCATCCGCGAGACGCTGCCACCGCCACGCGAAGTAATGAAGAAATGATTTTGGATGAAATTCCGAACAAAATTGCCTCTCGTCGTCCGCCGTTTGCATATACTCTCTGTGTGATGGGACGCGGTCGCTCACTCGGGCACTGTCGTTCCGTTTTTTAGTGACGCGGAATGCACCCGCTGGTGCGAATGCGTCATGTTCCATGATGCATTGCACCCGGACTACGTCTGGGGGAAGGTTCGTTTCGTGATCGATTCGATTTCGTCCGTTGGTAAGACTCCTGAGACCGCGCCTACTGTCCTCGCAACCAACGGTTTTGCAACTCTCGGCCTCGATTCTCGGATTCTCGATTCTCTGGTGGCGATGGGCTATACCGAGCCGACACCGATTCAAAAAGAAGCCATTCCGCCACTGCTCGCCGGGCGAGACATCATCGGCATCGCGGCCACCGGAACCGGCAAGACGGCTGCGTTCGCGCTGCCGATCCTGACTCGTATCGCGGCTTCGACCGACCGCAAGAAGCCATCGGCGATCATCGTCGTTCCGACCCGCGAACTCGCGATCCAAGTCGCATCCGCTGTTGCCAAGTACGGCAAGCCGATGAACATCAAGGTCGTGCCGGTGTATGGCGGAGCCGGGTTCGGCGAGCAGATTCGCGCCCTGACCCGTGGCGTCGACATCGTCGTGGCCACGCCGGGACGTGCGCTCGATCACGTTCGCCGCGGGACGTTGCCACTCGATGGCATCACGTCCGTCGTACTCGATGAAGCCGACGAAATGCTCGATATGGGCTTCGCCGAGGATATTGAAACGATCCTATCCGCGACGCCGAAAACCCGTCAAACCGCGCTGTTCTCCGCAACGATGCCGCCACGCATCGCGCAAATCGCCGAGCGTCACCTGACGAAACCGGTGCGTATCACGGTGGCGAAAGCGCAAACGCCAGCCGGCGAAGCCGCCAAGGTTCGCCAAGTGGTTTACACCGTCAGCCGCGAACATAAGATCGCGGCGTTGGCCCGGATTATCCAGTTTGAAGCCCCCGCTTCGGCGATCATCTTCTGCCGAACCCGCGACGAGTCCGACGGCATCGCCGATGCCCTGACCGCACGCGGAAACAAGCCCGAATCGCTGCACGGCGGTCTGTCGCAAGAGCAGCGCGACCGCGTGATGCGGAAGTTCCGCGATGGGGCCATTCAACTGCTGGTGGCCACCGATGTGGCCGCACGCGGGTTGGACATTCGCCAGTTGTCGCACGTGATTAATTTCGGCGTGCCGATCCAGGCCGAGGCGTACGTCCACCGGATTGGCCGCGTCGGTCGTGCGGGTCGCGAAGGCGTTGCGATCACGGTGTCCGAGCCGTGGGAACGCCGTCAGATTCAGTCGATCGAGCGGATGGTCGGGCAGAAACTTCTGGCCGGTCGCATCCCGACGGCGGCCGATCTTCGCGGCAAGCGCGTCGAGCGGATTCGCGAAAACCTCGTCGAGATTTTGAAGTCGGGCACACTCGATGAGTATCGCCCCGCACTCAAGGCCCTGACGGCAGAATACTCTGCGGAGCAAGTCGCGTTGGCCGCACTGGCGCTCGCGGCCAAGGGCGACAAGAACGCCGACGACGACCGCGATATTCCCGCACCGCTGTCTCGCCCCGAGCCGTCGAAGGCCGCTCCGCGTCGCCCGAGCATCGGTGGTTCGAGTTCGAGTCCGAGTATCAATCCCGCCCCAAGCCGACCGGCGCGTCCCGGTATGACGCGCGTTTACGTGGGTGCGGGTCGTCAAGATAATATCGGTCGTCGCGAGATCATCGCCGCGATCGAACACGAAGTCGGCTTGAACCTGCGCGACCTCGGTGCGATCGATGTCACCGAACGATTCTCGATCGTCGAAGTGCCCGGCGAGATCGCCGACGATGTGATCGAACGGCTCGACGGCGTTCGGATGCGTGGCCGTCGCATCCCCGTTCGTCGCGACCGAATCGCTGGCGCACCGGCTGTGTAATTCACAAACGGAGAGGTTGCGACCGTGGCAGATTTGGCTTATGCGAAATACTGGCAACGGAAGCAACTTCTCCAGGCGTGTCCGCATTTTCCGCGTCGACGCTGGTGGCCGACCGATGGACTCTGCGAAATCGAACGAACGTACTACGAAGCGATCGCCGGTAAGGCGTCGCTTCTCGATGTCGGTGCGGGCGATCTCCGCATGATGCGAAAGTTCCAGTCCGCCGGTTTTCGCGGCGAATACCACACGCAAGACATCGGCGGCGAATACGCGCACACCTATCGCGACCTCGACGAAGTGCATCGGACTTACGACGCCATCGTCTGCTTCGACCTCATCGAACACCTTCCCCTCGGCGACGGTTTAACGCTCATTCACAAGTTGCTTTCGCTGTTAAATTCGAGTGGCGTGCTTCTGTTGCAAACGCCGAACGGTCGTTGCATCCGCTCCGCTTACGGCACCGATATGACGCACCTGCACCTCTATAACATCTCGGATCTTTGGGCCTACCTGCGTGCCGAGGGCTACGAAGCCACCGGCTACCGCGTCCCCTTTTCGCAACCGACGTCGAACCCGATCGCGCGGCTAAAACAGGCAATCTCAGCCTATCTGATCACCCGGCTCGTCGGCGCGGATTACGCCGACAACATCGCGCTCATCGCACGAAAACCGTTCGACCACGAATTACACGAACCACACGAATAGGAATGAGAGAATTATTTCATTTTGAAGCGAACCCGATTGCTCGGCTCATCGGCGCAGACTACGCCGACAACATCGCGCTCATCGCACGAAAACCGTTCGACCACGAATCACACGAACCACACGAATAGGAATGAGAGAATTATTTCATTTTGAAGCGAACCCAATTGCTCGGCTCATCGGCGCAGACTACGTCGCACGAAGACCGTGATGAGCCTTGCCTAGCTAGAGATACGACAAACCGTTCGATTAAGATTTCATTCGTGTCATTCGTGTGATTCGTGGTTGTGTCTACCACGAATCACACGAATGAAATTCGAGAATCATTTCGTTTTTACGTTCGCATTGTTGCACTTCCCGTTCGGCCAGAGTACACTACTATCGTAATACGAAGTTATTCTCCACTACTGGAGTATTCAAAATGGTTGCGTATCGTTGGTCGGGGTTATTCATCGGTGCGATTGCACTGGCCGCGATGATCGGTTGCGGAACGAGTTCGACCGTACTACCCGATGAGGGTTGGAGCGGCAAACCTGGCCCGAAGGTGCTGGCGTCGTTCTCGCCGATTCAGTGCTTCGCGATGAACGTCGCCGGGGAACATGCCACCGTTCGCGGCGTGATGTCGAACCAAGGGCCGCACCATTTCGATGCCGGTCCCTCGCATGCGCGGATGCTCGCAGGAGCGGACATTTTCTTCATCAACGGGCTGTCGCTCGACAACAGCGTGGCCAGGAAAATGTCGCAGAACCTCGGCAAAAAGAAGCTCTCGCCGATCTCGCTCGGCAGTGCGATCCCCGATGAAATGCTCATCGAAGGAAGCTGTTCGTGCTGCGACGATCACGGCACGCCCGAAAACGCCACGGCGCACGAAGCCCACGGTGACCACGATCCGCACGTCTGGCTGGGGATCGACCAAGCCAACAAAATGGTCGAGAAAATTCGCGACGAACTCAAGGCCGCCGACCCCGCACATGCCGCCGATTACGATCGCCGCGCGACCGAGTATTCCGCCAAGTTGAACAAAATCAAAGCCGATGGCATCGCGATGCTGAAAGCGAAAACCGAACGGCAGTTCATCAGTTTCCACGGCTCGCTCGCGTATTTCGCGAAGACGTTCGACCTCAAAGATCCCGAAGTCATACAGCAGGTGGCCGGCTCGGAACCGTCGCCGAAGGAACTCGATACGCTCGTCAAGCGTTGCGTGTCGAAGAAGATTCGCGTGATTGCCGTCGAACCGCAATACAACGCCAGCACCTCGGCGAAGAGCGTGCTCGACGAACTGAAGCGTCGCGGTGTTGCGGACCCCGTGTTCGTGGTGATCGATCCACTCGAGACGTCGACCGATGCCGAATTCGGCCCCGAGTGGTACGAAAAGAAGATGCGTGAAAACCTCGAAGCGCTCGCCAAGGTGCTGAAATAACGTGATATCCCTCGCGGTCACCGACACGCGGCCGCCCATGGTCTCGATCCGAAATCTCCGGGTCGAGCGGGGCGGTCGTCCGATTTTGTTCGACCTCAACTGCGACATCCCCAACGGGCTGATTACCGCCGTCGTCGGCCTCAACGGTTGCGGAAAATCGACGCTGTTGCGTGCCCTCGTCGGCGAGTTTCCGTATCGCGGCGAAGTGAAGTTTGCCTGCGGGCAGAACCACACGCACCCGCGCCCGGACCACGTCGGCTACGTGCCACAACGCTTGACCATCGAAGCCGCGTTGCCGATTACGGTTCGCGATCTCATCGGTTTAATGCTACAAACCAAGCCATTATTCTTCGGCGTCTCGAAGTGGGCCGTGCGTCGCATCCTCCCAATGTTGCAACGGGTCGGCGTCGCGCATACGCTCGACCGACCGATCGAAGGCCTCTCCGGCGGGCAACTCCAACGTGTGATGTTGGCGCTCGCGCTCGAACCGAAACCCGAACTGCTACTACTCGACGAACCGGCATCGGGGATCGACTTCAAAGACCAACGCGGCTTCTACGATCTCATCGAAGAGATCAACCGCGAATCGGGCGTAACGGTCGTGCTGGTTTCGCACGACCTCACCGTCCTCGGGCGATGCGCGCACAACGTGCTGTGCATGAGTGGCGGGAAAATCGTCGCGAGTGGCCCGCCTGCCGAAGTGCTCAACCCCCAATCGCTCGCGAACACCTTCGGCACCGAGCGCCCGTTGATGCTGCCTGCGAGTTAAATCGCGAAGTAATAACTCTCCTAGTTTAGCCGCGGCGCGTAGCGCGTGAGCAAATCCACTGCTACACTCACAACTCACGACCCAGAACTTTTAGCATCTGCCCGCCGAGGTACGGATTGGACTGATTTGAGATGACAAGAATCGGTGTTGTATTTGCCGAAGTCGATCGCCAGAATAGAATTACTTTTCACTAGCATGGATAATTTAGGTAAAAAGTGCTTTATGAACGGTGTGCAGTCTCTCACTCGATGGCTGTATATGCTGGCGGCTGTCGTTGTGCCATTTGCCTTGGTGGTGAGCTACATCGTCATTACGCGCGAGTATATACACGTTCCCGATTGGGCCGATTGGGTAGGGTATATCGGTGCCGTGGCCGCTGGAGTCTATTGCGTCTTGAGGCTACCTATACCACAGCCCGTCCGAGTATTAGTGTCGTGCCTGTATGTCCCGGTCTGCGGGTGGATGTTGTTTTGCTTCTGGCTCAGTTTCGTAGGCTCACGTTACGGTATTTGGCTATGACGACGGAATATCGGATATCTTCGACTGTCGCGGCGAGCGAAAGATGATCCGCGATATGAGCGAAATATATGGTGTACCAAGGCGGCAGGAGGATGTTTAAGTGACCGAGATCTTGACGCCAGATGAAATCAGTCAACTTTCTTTAAGGGCCATAGTCGCTTTATGCTCTCGGTGTGCGTCTCGCTGCCGGTCCGAGTTTGACTTGCCTGGTAACACTCCCTGTCGTGGCCAAATCATGGCGGCTGTTGACACGGCAATCCAGATGGCACGAGATTTTGCGGCTGGACTTCCGCTTCCGAGCAACGCCTACGAGATCGATAAAGAAGCGATGAGCGCCGCAGGCAAAGCACCTGCTAGCATGTTCGGCACCTCGGCGACAGATGCCGGCATTGCCGCTGGTGTAGCACTCACCATCCAAGAAGGTCGGATCGACTTGGTACCTTATCGAGCGCAGATGTGTGTCGGGTCAGTCGGCCGTGCGGCAGTCGCAGCCAAATTTGATTATAATCGGCTTTTGCAACTTAAGCTAGGAACGTTCCCTGAGATGGGTCAACCAGTAGATTGTACTGAATCTGGTCCACTCGGCCCATTGTGGGGTCGCACCCAAATGACGTGAAGTTGGGCTTTCCATCAAATTTCCGCGACATTGTAGTTCCGTTTCTGTTGCGGTGCGTGACTCTCAAACACGGGTTTTCCGGCCTGAAAGGTCGGTTCTGTCAGCCCAAGGCAACGCCTTGGGTAACCGTCGCACCCACGAGCCGGCCCTGAAGGGGCCGTTCTAGGTACGACCGTGCTAAGACCGAGTGTCGTGCCGCATCATTGCAAATTTGCCGTCCACAAATGAACCTGACATGCGGCCGTTTCAATGGGAATCGTTTCCGGTTGAGTTGCGACAACGTGAGATCGCATGGGCGTTGCACATTGAACGGCCCCCTTCAGGGCCGATAGATACCAACACCTGATACCCAAGGCTTTGCCTTGGGTTGACGGAACCGACCCTTCAGGCCGGAAGACTGGCATTTGGAGATCGAACTAAAACCAGGACGACTCGAAAACACCGTAAAGCCCAACTGCACATCACTTTGGTAGCACCACCACATAGTCAATCGCTACGAATACTGGCCACATAGTGAACCCGCGCCTCCAATCCGGTGGAATCGACCGATGCGAATTCCGCAGACGGTGTCTGCGCTTTTTGCGTCATCGGATGATTTTACACGAACTTGAATCGCCCATTACCGATCAACCGAAGTATTCCTTGTTCTCTTTCACGGGGCGGTCGACGATCGGCACGCGCACATCCGAGACGATTTCGTTGACGATCAAGGCGGCGGTTTTCTTGCGGAGGCGGCTCTCGGGGCGCAAGATGATGCGGTGCCCGAGGACGGGTTGTGCCATGCGTTTGACGTCGTCGGGGATTACGAATTCGCGGCCCTGAATCGCGGCGAGCGCCTGGGCACACCGGAACAGCGCGATCGAGGCACGCGGGCTGCCGCCGAGCATCACGTCTTCGCTTTCGCGGCTGCCATGAATGATTTCCAGCACGTACTTTTTCAGCTTCTCATCGACGTGGATATTCCGCACGACTTCCTGACAGGCGATCAGCGCATCGGCGGAAACGACCGGTTGCAAGTCGTCGATCGGGTGGCCCTTTTGCAGCCGCGTCAGCATCATCGATTCTTCCTCGAAACTCGGATAGCCGAGGCTTAGCTTAATCAGGAAGCGGTCGAGTTGGGCTTCGGGCAAAGGGAATGTGCCTTCTTGGTCGATCGGGTTCTGCGTGGCGATCACGAGGAATGGTGGCTTCAGAACGTACGTCTGGCCATCGACGGTGACGCGGCGTTCGCCCATCGCTTCGAGCAGCGCCGCCTGCGTTCGCGGCGTTGCGCGGTTGATTTCGTCGGCGAGTAGCGTTTGCGCGAATACGGGGCCGGGGCGGAACTCGAACTCGGTCGTTTTCTGGTTGAAGATCGACACGCCGGTGACGTCCGACGGCAGCAAGTCCGGCGTACACTGAAGCCGTTTGAACGTGCAACCGACGCTGCGGGTGAGTGCGCGGGCGAACATCGTCTTGGCCACGCCGGGGACGTCTTCGAGAAGGATGTGCCCTTCGCAAAGGTACGCCGCCATCGCCAGCGCCAACTGGGGCCGCTTGCCGATGATGACTTTTTCCACGTTCGCCACAATCTTCGCCGTCGTCGCCGCGACATCGATTCCCATCGTGCCCCCGTTCCGTCCAAAGTGCAAGGAACGCCGCAAGATCAGGATACGCCGACGCGAACAAAGGGCGAGGCAAGCCACCCGCAGTACATTGTCGAAATGAAACCGATCACCGTTCTCGCGCTCGGCGAACTGCTTTGGGACGTGTTCCCCGATGGCCCGCAGTTCGGCGGCGCGCCGGCGAACTTCGCGTGTAGCGTGGCCGAGTTGGGACAGCGACATGCCCGCGTCTTTCTCGCGAGTGCCATCGGTCGCGATGCCCTCGGAACGCAAGCCATTCTGACTTTGCAAGATCATGGCGTCGATCCGTCGACGATCGCAGTTGTCGATCAGCCGACGGGGCAAGTCCGCGTGGCACTCGATGCGGAGGGGCGCGCGAGTTACACGTTTATCGAGAACCCCGCGTGGGATCATCTGCAATGGAGCGAGCCACTCGACGCAGTGGCGAAACGGGCCGATGTCGTTTGCTTCGGAACGCTCGGACAGCGAAATGAACCTTCGAGGCAAACGATTTCGCGACTCATTGGTGCCACATCGAACGATTGTTTGCGAATCCTCGACCTCAATTTGCGCTCGCCATTTTGGGACCGCGACATCATCGTGCAAAGTTTGGCGATGGCGAATGTCCTCAAGTTAAACGACGAAGAACTGCCGATCTTGGCGACGTTACTGAACCGAACCGGTACGCAGGAAGCGATCCTGTGCGGCATTATGGCGGACTATTCGCTGAAGGTCGCGGCCTTGACGCGCGGCGCATCGGGATCGTTGATACTCGGCAAAAATGGCGAACGCAGTGAAACCGCAGGCAAGGCTGTAACGGTAGTCGATACCGTTGGTGCGGGCGATGCGTATACTGCCGCGCTCGCACTGGGATTGTCGTTCGGATTGCCACTCGACACGATCGACCGCTGGGGCACGGAAGTGGCCGCGTTCGCGTGTACGCAGGCGGGAGGTACGCCACGATTCCCCGCCGAATACCGCCTCGAACAGTTTTTTAACTAAACCGCCGCTTCGCGGAGGAATGCACGCAGTTTGCCGAGGTTGATTGGGTCCATCGGGCCACCGGCATCGTCTTCTTTCGGCGTTTCCAGAATCATCGGCAATTCGCGAAATCGCGGGTCGGTGACGAGCCTTCGGAACGCCGGTTCGCCGATCATTCCTAAGCCGATCCCCGCGTGACGATCGACGCGACTGCCGAGACCTTTTACGCTGTCGTTGATGTGGAACAACTGAATCTGCTTCAACCCGATCGTTCGGTCGAATTCTTCAAACGTCGATACATATTCGTCTTCGGTGCCAAGCGGGTAACCCGCCGCGAAAATGTGACAAGTATCGACGCAAACACCGAGCCGTTCGGGTGCGTTCACGGCATTCAACAAGTATGCGAAATGGTCGAAGTTCGCACCGAGGCAAGTGCCTTGCCCAGCGGTGGTTTCGAGCAGCACGTTCACATTTTGACTGGGTCGCAAGGCATGGACGCGATCGATGGCGGCGGCTACGCGCCGCAAACCGGCGGTCTCGCCACTGCCGACGTGCGCGCCGGGGTGCGTCACCAAGTACGCGAGACCCAACGCCTCCGCACGGTCGAGTTCATATACGAACGCGGCAATCGACTTTTCGTAGATGGCATCATCGGGCGACGCGAGATTGATGAGATACGAATCGTGTGCCGTCAGAAACTGCAACTTCGATTTCTTCGCAAGTTGTCGAAATATGTCCACATCGTTCGCAAGAATCTGTTTGCCCGTATACGCATCGAGCGGCGACTGTTCGCCCGACTTCCCCGTGGCGAACACGTTCCACTGCGACGGCGTGGCAGTGAAGATTTGCACCGTCTGCGCTTCGAGCGCGAGCGCCGCGTCGATTGCTTTCGTGAGTCCGCCCGCAATCGAAAGGTGCGCCCCAAACAGCGGCATAGCGGAACCCCAGATTCGACGGGTACGACGCGAAACGTCGCACCCCAGGATACGTCTGTACTAATTCCCCGACTGACCGTACATGAAGAAATCGCGTGGGCTGCGAATGTATGGGTTTTGCGGGAACACCAAGGTGCCAGGCATCGAGGCACCGGGCGAGCCGGGCAACCCACTACCGGGTGCGGGCATCGCGTTCGTGTCGGCACAGCCTTTGCCGTTCTTGCCACACGGCGACGAACTGTCTTTCTTCCACCACAGCACTTTCTTGAACATCGGGTTCCAGCCATAGGGGCTGGCCCCACCGCCACTTGCCATCGACGCGCCGGGGGGCGGGCCGTACGGCATTCCCTGGATTCCGCCCGGTGGCATACCCTGCATCCCGCCAGGCATTCCGCCGGCACCCGGAGGGCCGCCCCATTGTGCGTTCGCCCCATTCGAGGTGACGACAACACCAGCGGCAACGGCCATCGTAAACAAGAACTTCTTCATCGTGCGTTCCTCGCAAAAGGGTGTCGCCATCCGTGGTGGCGGTATCGCGTTCCCCATACGCATCGACCGCGCAATCGTTACGACGCGACAAAACTCGGTAATCCATTATTTGGGAATCGCTCGGCAGGCTTCACAACACGCACAAATTCACCAGCTTGCCATTTCGCAGTTTTTTGGGACAGGATTGTGATTCGATACGTTTTTTTGTTAGCCCGACGCGCAAGCGAGGGGAACCGACATCGCTGAAACGATAGCAATCCCTCGCTAGCGCGTCGGGCTAACGGGATTGAATTGCTAGATTGGTAACGTGTCATTTCCGACCGCGTGAAGTATAGACAGTGAAGAAGCATTTCTCGAATCAATCCTGTTAATCCTGTCTGAAGAAGTCTGGGATTACAATCGCCCCGAGACGGAAGCGGCAACGATTAGGATCACGCAACACATCACGCTGATGAACGCACTCATTGCGGCCGTCGAGAGCCACGCCCCCGCCGTATTTTCACCGCGGGAACAGGTCGCGAGCGACGAGCGCAACTCGCGTTCGAGTTCCTCATTCAGGCGTTCGTCGGCAGCCAGAATCTTCACCGTAATATGGCTAAACGCATGGAAGGGAACGACTTCGATCAACGGCCGATCGTCGGACCAAACGTTCCCGAACCGTTTCGCCTCGATGCCCATGTGCGCGAACAGATCGCGCAAAGTCGCCTCTGCGGATGCGAGATCGATATTGTAAACCGACAGCGATTTCCGCCGCGATTGCAACGTCAGTGCCGCACACGCAAGCACCAATAACAGATACCCGGCTGGCAGCACCAAGCTGGCGATTTGCACGTTCTCCCAGTTCTCGCGCACGTTCGCGCCATTCAGTAGCGGATTTTTTTTCGTCGCCACCGAGCTGAGCAAAAGGCCCACGCATAACAGGAAGCCACCGAGTGCCGCCAACAGCGAAACGAAGTCCCACCGGGACGAAACCACCGTGGGGCGGTCGCGTCGGTTGACAGCGGAAAGCCAGAACAGGTATAGTGTTAGGGGGGTGAGGCAGAGGATGCCACCCATGCAAAGCAACGGTAGCTGGGGCAGCGGCAAGGGATGGCTCCGAGGGGCAATTCGTGCGCGGTTACAGTCGATAATTGTAGACGAAATGCCAGTTTGAGGCAGGTCGAAGTGAAAGAGACCTTCCCAAAATCCAAACGCCCCCTATACTTCAGTTACAAGACGCGGCGTGGAGCAGCCCGGTTAGCTCGCCAGGCTCATAACCTGGAGGTCATAGGTTCAAATCCTATCGCCGCAATTTGTTTTGAGTCCTGCGATTTTCAGCACAACTCCAATATCACTAGGCACTTACGGCAATAAACCGTAAGTGCCTTTTGCGTTTCCGACACCCGACTTGGGGACAAATTGGGGACGAAATTGGCCCCGCATTGGGGTCACGTCTCTTGTCTCCTCCCGAACAATTCGACGGGGAGGGTCAGTCGATGGCATCATTGGAACAACGGGGGAACCGCTACCGGGTAGCGTTCCGTCTCGGCGGGCAGAAGTATCAAGTCGCGGTGAAGGCGAACGACGGCAAAGAAGCCGAAGCTTGCCTCGCTCGACTCGAAGAAAACCTGCGTCTGGTCGAACGGGGTCGGCTAACGATTCCTGAAAGAGCCGATGTCGGATTGTTCCTGCTTTCCGATGGCAAGCTCGAACAGCGGGTGAAAACGGACAAGGTGATGACCGTCGGCGAACTGGTCGCCAAGTACAAGGCGACGTTTACCGTTGGGGTCAAAGAGAAGAACACGACACGAACCGAGAACGTGCATCTCAGACACGCCGAACGGATTCTTGGGAGTTCGACGCCGATTTCACTTGTGACCTCCGCTTCGATTCAAGCCTACATTCACGCTCGCATCGCTGCGAAGTACAAGGGGCGGTCGCTCAATCCCCAGACGATCAAGAAGGAAGTTGCCACGCTGAAGTTCGTCTGGAACTGGGCCTTTCGGAATAACCATGTCGGATCGAAGTTCCCCGGCCTCGTGCTGGTGTTCCCGAAAGCCAAACTCAAAGAACCGTTCCGTACGCTCGATCAGATTCAGTCCGTCACCGACCGGGGCGGGGTGACGAAAAGCCAATTACGGGAATTGTGGGACGGCCTCTACCTAAACCCTGCCGAGATCGTCGAAGTCCTCGAACACGTCCGGCAACGCAATCTCTACTCGTGGCTGTATCCGTTCATCGCAACGGCGGCTCATACCGGGGCACGGCGAAGCGAACTACTCCGCGCTCGGGTCGATGATTTCGATTTCACGAACAGAGTCGTGATTCTGCGGGAGAAGAAGCGGAGCAAGGAACGCGAAACGTTCCGCTCGGTGGAATTGACGCCGTTCCTCGAACGGGTGATGCGAGAGTATTTTGGCTCGGCTCATCCCGGTGGGACGTTCGCCTTCGAGGAAGGTCCAAATCAACCGGTGCCCGACGGGATGAATATGAAAGCGTTCCGTCGGGTGATGCAGGGATCGAAGTGGTCGATGGTACGCGGATACCACACGTTCCGGCATTCCTTCGTGTCGGTGCTGGCAGCGGCGGGAGTCGATCAACGGATGATCGACGAGATGAGCGGGCACCAAACCGACGAGATGCGACGGCGTTACCGGCACTTGACTCCGCAAGTCAAAAGAGCCGCGTTGATTTCGGCTTTCGGCGATGCGGCGTAGGAGCGCGGACGCCATGAGAGAAATTCTCGCACCGGCGGTGCGAGAATTGAAATCAAAGGATGCTTCGTCTGGTAGACACAGTCAGGATGACTCACGGCCGATGCCCGACGTGCTTCCGTAGCACCTCGGGTGATTATTGGCCGTACTACACGACGACTTTGACAAAGTTGAGAAGAATCAGAATTGTCGTGGCACTGTCACGACAATTCCCAGAGTCATTTATTCTTCGGTTTCTTGTTCGGAACGAGCTTCTCCCCTACTGCGGGTGTTGGCTCCAGTTCTTTCTTCATCGCTTCAGGAATTGATTCGAGAAGCTTCGTGACGTAGGTCGCGATGGCGAGCGGCTTCTCGATGTCTCGAAGGGAATACTCGGCAACGATGTTGTTCTTCGATTTGCAAAGGATGATGCCGATAGTCTTGCTGTCGGATTCGTGCCGGAGCAGGTCGTCCACGACCGCACAATAAAAATTCATCTTGCCGACGGCTTCCGGTGTGAAGGTTTTGGCTTTCAAGTCGAACACAACGAAACAGCGGAGTTTCAAGTGATAGAAAAGCAGATCGAGATAGAAATCGTCGCCGCCAACTTCGAGATGATACTGGCTGCCGACGAAGGTGAAACCGACACCGAGTTCGAGGAGGAACTTCCGGATGTGAGTCAGTAGCCCGCGTTCGAGTTCGGCCTCGGCATGGTCTTCAGCCAGTGACAGGAACTCGAAGGTAAACGGGTCTTTCAGAGTTTCCCGAGCGAGGTCGGAAGTCGCCGCTGGTAGTGTCTTCTGGAAGTTTGAAACGGCTTTCCCTTTTCGTCCGTAGAGATCGGTCTCGATCTGGTGAACGAGGACTGCCCGTGACCAACCGTGTTCTTTGGTAGCTTGTGCGTACCAGAGTCGCGCTCCGGGATCTTTGATTTTGAAGATGAGTTCTTGGTTGTGACCCCAAGGTATTTGGAGCATTTGCAACGGAGGTGTCCTGGATTTCAATTGTGTCACAGCTTGTGACACAATTCCGACTGGATTTGAATACGTAAGAAAAAACGCACGCATCCGGTAGATGTTTTCTCGAGAAAACCCACTGATTCCAGGGAATTCATTCTGAAGGTCTTCCCCGATCTGATCGATGATCTTGCTTCCCCACTTGGCCGTTTCCTGCCGTTCAACAATCGCCCGGCCGATGTCCCAATAAAGCTGGATCATCTCGGAATTGACCGACACGGCGGCTTTCAATTGTGCCGACCGCACGCGGGTCTTCAACTCCGCAAGGAACTCGCGGTAGCCTGATGGCAGGATTGAACCGCCGCCATCAGGCGTTTTAAGGGTTTCTGTTTTTGGGCGTTTTTTACTCATGAATAGCGTTTACCAAATTTTGAATTGTTTCGACAGTGCCGAGACAATTTGCCGACGGCGTCGGCAAAATCACTACTCGATAGATTCCTCAGACAGCGTCTGAAGAATCTGCTCTTACCGTTAGCGGTTGCCCGAGTTCAGCGGCAGCAGCCCGTCGCGCTGGAGTCGTTGCAACTCGGTGTGGCTGATGACCCAAGCTTTGAACGCCCCTCGCCCGCTCCCTCGTTTCTCGGCACGAACTCGTCCGAGGCGACACCATTCGCGGACGGTGAAGTCGGCTTTTCCAAGAAGCCTTGCCACCTCGTCGGTGCTGTACCAATCGCGGATCGTTTGTTGGCTACGGAGTTCGATCAAGACGTCTTCGATCTTGCCGAGCTTGGCCAATAAAACGGGCCAATCGACAAGATGTGGCGCAGCGGAATCCAATGTGATATTGTTCATGGGAAGAGTCCCTGGATGGCTGGTGTGGAAGCAATTTTAGACGTGTCGTAAAAGGCCCTTCCGGAGGCTCAGTCCGGAAGGGAAGGTTGATAATCAGATCATCGAGACGATCCACAATGCGAGGTTGAGCGAGCTGAGCGCAATCGCGGTGTCGATTGGTGTCCACGGGCGGGACTCTTTTTTCTTCTTTGCAACCAACTGCATCACGTTCCCGTGAACGCGACGATAATCGGTCTCAAAGCGAATGTAGTCCGGAAGATCCTTGCCATCCACCACATGAATGTTGCCTTTTCGGTCATACCATTCGATGCGATGAAAATGACGATTCTTCACTTCACCGTTTTCAACAATCGTCACCATAGTGAACTGCTCGTTGCCTTGTTTTTGAGCCATTGCTCCTTTCCTAAAATGCCTGCTGCCGACCGAGGAAGAATTCCCAAGTCTGCCAATCCAGGCGGTTAATGATCGATCTCCAAAAAACCAAAACCCCACGCGGGGGTTGTGGTCTCGCCAGCAAGAGAAGAACGAACGCATCCTTCTTCTACGTCCACGGACGATTTGCACTTGCCGGCGATAGTTGACAGAACACGCGCGGTGTCTGTCGGTTTCTTCTCAGGTGAAGAGAAGCCAATCCAATTGGTGCGGGAGGATTGGGAGGCCACGAGAGAACACGGGGCAGCTCAAATCTCGCTATCGAGATCGAGCTGTGTTTTCAGCCGATCCAGTCGCTCGGCGGCTTTTGCCTCAACGGCCTGGGACTCGGCGGGGGATATTTTCGGGGTGATCGTGTGGGCATTGCCAACCGGCCAACTCGGCCAGTTCGGCACGATCGTGATCGTATCGGCGGATGCACTCGGCCACGGAAGTGCGGCCCTCCGTTCGGCTTCCGCTTTCGCCATCGTCCACTCGACGCGACCGGGGAAGTAACCGAGATATTGGGTGAGTCCGTAGGCTTGCTCAAACGCCAAGATGCAACGATTGGGATCGAAGCCGATTTCTTGAATGTCTTGTGGCGTCAAGCGATCCCCGATACTCTCGACTACCTTGACGGTGCGATTGCCATCCTTGTCCGGAAGAAT
>JAYVXI010000103.1:0-19248 GCA_043785305.1 Limnoglobus sp.
GGCAACGCCGTGAACGATTATTTCGCTTGTATTTTGACGTTTCCGCTTCGGATCGTGTGCGATTTTCACGTTCCGTAACGGCATCGGGATTCAATATGGTTTCCCTCGCTTGCGCGCTTGCGCGTCGGGCTAACAATCCGATCTTGTTAGCCCGACGCGCAAGCGAGGGAAACCCACAAAACGCAACACGTTATCGCGCCAGCCCCGAACTCACCACGAATCACACGAAAAGGAAAACGCAATTTGAAAATCCTTCACGGCGTTGCCCGTTCGGGGTCGTGGAAAATATGCCGAGTTCCCTGGGTGCGCGGAAGCCGCGACCCAGGGCTAATCGCTGAAATCCCGTTGGGATAAAGAAACCAAAATCAGGATGACGCAAAAACACCGTCAACAGCAACTTCACGTCACTTGGGAGTAAATCCTTGTGATTTCTTCTCCGCGTTCTCTGCGCCCTTTGCGGTTAATGTTTGTGTTTTATATTCGATTAGAACCAACCTCCTTACTTCTTCTCTTTCCCCTTCGGTGGCGATAGCAGCAGGTCGAAGAGTGGGTGTTGGCTGGAGAGTAAAAGCACGTCGCGGGTTTCGCTCAGCATCGTTTGGTAGGCTTTGAGTTTTTGCAGGAACGTGTAGAACTCGGGGTCTTTGGCGTGGGCTTCGTTGCGGATGCGGTCGGCGTCGACGTCGGCTTGGCCTTCGATGACTTGCTTCTTCGCGCGGGCTTGTGCCTCGATGTTTCGCGCGTCTTTCTCTGCGGCACTTGCGATGTCAGCAGCCATCTTGCGGCCTTCGCTTTCGTAGTCGGCCACCTTCCGTGCGCGTTCGCTGCGGATGCGTTCCGCGATGCTCGCTCGCACCGCTTCGGGGTAGCTGAATCGGCGCACGCGCAAGTCGACGATCTCGATGCCGTAGTCGGTGCGAACGCGGTCGCGGTCGCTGAGGAGTTGCACGCGGAGCCGTTCGGTTCGCTCGTCGATTTTTGCTTCGTCGGCGACGGCGATCAGGTCGTCGAGCGGCATCGTGCTGATGATCGCGGCCAGCCGGCCGTTGATGCGCGGCCCGAGAATCCGCTTCGCTTGTTCTGCCGTGCCGACGGTGCGAATGAACCGATCCGCGGCGGCGGCATCGGGGATTCGCCACGTCATGAAGGCATCGACTGCGAGCGTTTTATCGACCGTCTTCGTCGTCGCATCGCGCGTCAAGGACTCGACCGCCGGCAGGTCGAACGCCTGCATTCGCCCGTCGATTCGCAGCACCGCATCGACCGGCCACGGCCACTTCCGGTGCAGCCCCGCATCGGTCCGGCCGTCTTGCGTCAGCACCGGTTCGCCGAACCGCGTCACGTAGGCAAACTCCGAATAGTCCACGGAATACAGTGCGGAACGCAACCACAACACGATGGCAATCGGCAATAATACCCGCAGTGCGAATCGTCTCATGGGTCTTTCTCCGGTGTGGTTTGCGGGCGTAACATCCACGCGGGTAGCTTCTGCGAATCGGGGTCCATCAGTAACAAATGCCGTCGTCCTGGCAGGTTTGCGGCATCGAGGAAGATCTTGTCGCGCCCCGCAAGCACCGCCGTCACGGCTTGCATCGTCAGCCGAAATTCGGTGAGCGTTTTGCGGTCGCTCAGCATCTGCGCACGTCGCGCTTGCACGTCGGCTGTCACCGCCACACGATCTTGCCCTGCGGCGACGCGCGTCTCGATTTCCTTCGCGAATGCAGCGTCTTCCGTTTTGGATAATTCGGTGCGAGCGATGTGCCACGCGAGGAACGCATCGCGGTTCGCGCTCGCCTCGGCGACCTTCCGCACGGCCTCGGCCTCGGCTTGGCGAACCGTCCGCAATGCCTCATCGCCTGCGCGGCGTTTCGCCCGAGTCGCGTCGGCCTCGGCTTCGTTGACGAGCCGGTCCCGCTTCTGAATCGCCGACGCCACCGCGTGATACGACGCCACGACTTCTTGCGGCGGATGCAGATCGTGCAACGTCAGCCCATCGAGCGCGACGCCGAGCGACGATTGCGTCGTGTCCAATATTCGCCGATTGATTTTCAAAAGTGCCTGTTCCTCGAATCGCGCACGATTTGCCGTTAGCAAGTCGAGGAACGGTTGCCCCGCAGCGAGTTCGCGAAACACCGCCTCGGCACTCGAGCGAATGACGGCGTCCGGGTCGCGGGTGCCGAACAGGTACATTCGCGGGTCCGACACCGTGTAGCGAACCGTCGCGAGAATCTCGACGAGGTTGCCATCGCCGGTAATCATCAGCGATTCATCGGTGATGCGTTGCGTCTCCTCGGCATGCGCACTCGCCCACGAAAGATCGCGATCCGTCACGCCCGGCAACCCCGGTCGGCGTAATTTCTGTTGCTCGACTTTCGCCATTTGCAATCGTTGCACTTGCTCGTCGCTGACGCGACGGAAGCCGACTTCGACGAGGCGAATATCGCCCGGTTTCAGCTTCGTCACCGCTTCGATCGGCCACGGCCAACGCACGTTCAACCCCGGTGCCAAGTCCGCACGCACCGCACCGAAACGCTGCACTACGCCGACTTCGTTCGCTTCGATCTGCGTCAACCCCGATGCCAACCATGCGACCAGTGCCAGTATTGCTGTGGTGCCGAGAATCGCCCGGAAATGATGGCTAATCGCGTGGAAGAGATCGTCGAGATGCACGGTGTTCAGCCAACGGTCGAAGTTGCGGTAGCCATCGCGAACGCGGTGCGAGGTCTTGCGCTCGAAGGCGAGTAACCGCATCGAATTCAGCAGCACCGCGAGCGAACCGAGTTGGTGGTAAAGCACGCCGACGAGCGGGGCTTTCTCATAGGCATCGGGCGTGGTGGCGAACAGCGGCCACAGGAACCCCGTGAGCAGCACGCCGACGAAGTTGACGCCGAAACCGAACCAGATAATGTTCTGGCGAATGATCGTCACCGTCTCGCGGGAGAGCCGCACCAGGAACGGCAACGGGCGTAGTGGATCGCCCATCATAATGATGTCGCCCGCCTCGATGGCGAGATCGGACCCCGTGCCACCGATGGCGATCCCGACCTTGGCACGGGCCAGCGCGGGGGCATCGTTAATGCCATCGCCGACGAACGCAAACGCGCCGTTCGCGATTCGCTCCGCCTTGCCTTCGGGCAACAGTTCCGCGTGCGTTTCCGTAAGTGGCAGCCCCGCCACGAGCGCGTTCGCCACCGCTTTGCGGTCCCCCGTGAGCAACACCAGCGACGTGAAACCGTTGTCGCGAAGCTCGCCGAGAACGCCCGCCGCTTCGGGGCGAATCGTGTCGCGGGCACCGATCGCGCCGAGGATCGTGCCGTCCTTTGCGATGAACAACGACGATTGCCCCATGGCATCGAGCCGCGAAATCGCATCGAGTGCATCGGGTGAAATCGCGATGCCGCGTTCTTCCAACAGTCGTCGCGTTCCGACGAGAATCGATGCGCCATCGAGCGTGGCCGAGACACCGGCACCGGGATGTGCGGTGAAATTTTCGACGGCTGCCACGGCGATTCCACGCGACGAAGCCGCCGTGCGAATGACTTTAGCCAGCGGGTGTTCGCTGTGTTGCTCGGCACTCGCGGCGATGCGCAGCAGTTCCTCCGGCGATGTCCCCCACAATGGGATCACGTCGCCGAGTTCGAGTTTGCCTTCGGTGAGGGTGCCGGTTTTATCGAACGCGAACGCGGTCACTTCGGCGAGTTTTTCGAGCGCGGCCCCGCTCTTGATAAGCACGCCCGTACCCGCCAGCCGCCCGAGTGCCGCGATGATCGCCGCCGGTGTCGCCAGCACCAGCGCACACGGGCAAGCGACGACGAGCACCGCGAGCGCCGGGTATAACGCCACCCGCGATGTCGCACGGAACGGCCCCGTCTGGAACGCGACATTCACGATAAATGCCAGTAAAGCCAGTGCAAATACCGCGGGCAGGAACCGACGTGCCAGCCGATCCGCGTATCGTTCCAGCGGGGCTTTCTCTTTCAGCGCCGCCGCCGTCATCGCCATCGCGCGGCCGGCGACCGTCTGCGTTGCCACCTTCTTCGCGTCGATCGTCAACGCCCCGAACTGATTGATACTCCCCGCCAGCACCGCGTCCGTCGGCCCGACATCGCGCGGCAAACTTTCGCCCGTGAGCGGCGACGTATCGAGCGACGATTGCCCTGCGAGAACGACGCCATCGACGGGGATTTTACCGCCGGGCTTCACAACGACATGATCGCCAATTTGCAGATCGACGGTAAACACCCGCACTTCCTGCCCGTCGCGCAGCACCCACGTGCGTTCGGGGAAAAGCTCGGCCAAGCCGCGGAGTGCGCGTTGCGTGCGGTCGAACGTAAACGCTTCGAGGCACTCGCCGACGAGGCCGATGACCACGACCTCGGCGGCCACGAGCGGTTCGCCGATCAGGATCGCCGCAATGCACGCCACCGCGATGGCAATGTCCGCACCGACTTTGCCATCGAACACGCCTTCGAGCGAAGAGTAAAGCGAGCGGGCACCCCCAATGACGGCCGCGATCAGCGCGAACCGGAAGCCGTACAGTTCCCGCTTGGGCCACGTGGGAAGTTCCCAGCCGAGGCCCGAAATCCAACGCGCCAGCGACGGCCAAACGTCCGCAAGAAGCAGCGTAACAACGAGTGCGGTGAGTAGGTACAGCGACAGATTCGAGCGACGGTCGAACGGCGTAACGGCAGGGTCGAATTCGCGGTGCATACGTGCGGCCGTGGCAGAGGGGGCGTCGGGTCGCGATTACGCATTTGTTTACGGCGAAGCAACAGAAAAGGCAAACGGAACGAGCGTGCGATCGCGTGGCTTCAATGAAAAGTGGCAATTGATCGCGTGATTGCATACATCGCAATCATGCCCCAATCTACCCGTTTGACTGCCGATCTGATTCGCGTTGCGATGCGCACAGTCGGCGATTGCCGCGATGTGGGCAGCGATCCGGCGGCGTGGAACCTGCGGGTATCGTGCTTCTTTCAGGAGCATCTTCGCTCGGTGTTCACGACGGGCTTCACGCTGCGGATTGAAGATTGCGTGCCGGATATTCAGCAATTGCACGTCACTTACTGGTCCGACAACCGAATGCATGCGCGTTGGGCCAAGTTCAATGCCGACTACAGGTATCGCAAATACCCGAGCGTGCAGCGGTTCGCGGAACAGTACGCGGGCCAGGGCATGACGGTCATGCGGCAAGATCTGATTGCCAACCGCGAGTGGCTCGATAGCTCGGAACGCATCGACCGCGTGGCGGTCCGGCAAGACGAACTGATGATCTCCGCCCAACCGCACGAGCGGGGTTTGATCCACACCTTCAGCATCAATCGCGCTGACGACGATACGCCGTTCACGGCCCGCGACAAAGCTCTCGTTCGGCTCATCCACGAAGAACTCGGGTTACTCTTCGGTACCCGGCTCAGTTTGAACTTGGATTCGCAAGCGTTACCGACCGATCTTTCGCCGCGATTGCAGGCGGTGCTCATCTGCCTCTTGGCGGGCGACAGCGATAAAGAGATCGCCAGCCGGATCCGCCTCAGCGCCCACACCGTCCACGAATACGTGAAGCAAATCTATTGCCGCTTCGGCGTCCACAGCCGCGCCGAACTCTTCGCAATCGCCCATCGCGACCAATGGCATCGACCCCCCCAAACAGGGGGATAGTCGCGCGCCACGGAACCGGTTAAAACGATATCACTTCCTTCAATCCCTGTCGGAGCTTAAAATCATGTTTCACCCTCAACCGATGAGCCGTTTCATTTCCCTTCGCAACCGTCGGCGGATCGCGCCGCTGGTCGTCGAGCACCTCGAAGACCGTATCACCCCAGTCACCTTAGTACCCATCATCGTCGATACGCTTTTAGACGACAATGACACCGACTACTCGCCGGGCCAGCTCTCGTTGCGGAATGCGGTGTTTCTGTCGAACCAATTTCCCGACCTCAGCTCGATCCTGTTCGCCCCCGCGCTGACGGCAAGCGGGCCGGCCAACATCAGCCTTTCCATTGATGGCGACGACACCTTCGGCCCGTCCGCGTTGGTTGTTACGTCGCCGATTACGATCCAAGGCCCCACCGGCGCGAACGGCGTGACGATTTCGATGACCGCCGCAAGCCGATTGCGACTGTTTTACGTCGCGCCAACGGTCGGTAACTTGTCTCTGCAAGACCTGACGCTGTCCGGCGGGCGGGCTCAAGGCGGAAATGGTTTCGAAGGTGGCGGAGGGGCGGCAGGGCTTGGTGGCGCGATCGTGAACGCGGGCTCGTTGAGTCTGCTTCGCGACACGTTTACCAATAACCAAGCGATCGGTGGGGTTGGTGCGTCGAGTGCGAGCTTCGGCGGCGGTGGTGGCTTAGGTGGAGACGGCAGCAGCAACCTCGGCGGAGATCCGAACGGCGGTACCGCGAGCCATACTGCACGCGATGGCGGGTTTGGCGGCGGCGGTGGTGCCTTGCGTAGTTACACCGGGCCTGCCGGAACGCTTGGAAACAGTTCTGAAATCCCAGGCGCGTACGGTCCGATCGGCAAAGGCGGGTTTGGTGGTGGTGGTGGCTACGGTTACGGCCTGTCATTTGATACGAGTAGTCCTCTCTACACCGGCGGAGCTGGAGGCTTCGGCGGTGGGGGCGGTGGTGGCTTCACGAACGGCGGGGCCAACGGCTTCGGCGGCGGACAAGGGGGCGGAAGCCAAGGCGCTGGCGGAGGCGGTGCGGGCTTCGGTGGGGCCGTGTTTAACTACGGTGGCAGCCTCTCCATCGCCGACAGTACATTCGCCAACAATGCGTCCGTGGGTGGCTCCGGAGCAAACAGTGGCAAAGGTTTCGGCGGCGCGATCTTTAACCTGAACGGCAACGTCACCGTTACCAACAGCACGATCGCGCGCAACATCGCCAGCGATGCTGGCGGAGCGATTTACAACTTCGGTAGCGACTTCGAGTCTACTCAGTCCGGCCCGACAATTAGCTTTAACAACACGGCGGCCGTCTCGCTCACGAACAGCATCCTTTCCGGCTCTTCGGATCTCACCAGTCCCATTAGCGATTACACCGCATTTCGCAACCAGAATAGTAGCGGCACGAACAACATCGTGCAGAAGAACGCTACGACCGGCGGGTTCACCGGGACGGTCACGATCATCGCCGATCCACTACTCGCCCCACTCGGTTTCTACGGCGGGCCGACCCAGACGTTCGCGCTCAACTTCGGCAGCCCGGCGATCGACTCGGGCATCACCAATAGCACTGCCGGTAGCGATCAACGCGGCATCGCCCGTCCACAAGGGGCCGCCTACGACATCGGTTCCTACGAAAGCCAGTACGCACTTGTGATCGATACCGGAAACAATCAATCGACTGCCACCAACACCGCTTACGCAACGAACCTCTCCGTCCGGCTTGTCTCGAACGATGTCGGGGCACCCGTTCCTGCGGCGCAGACGATCCTTTTCCGGGCCGCTATCGGAACCGGTGGTTCGAGCGGTACGTTCGCGTCCGGGACGAGCATCACCACCGACCCGAACAATCGCGCTACCGCACCGACGCTGACGGCCAACGGCAATCCCGGAACGTTTACCGTTACGGCGACCGCCGGCGGGTTGTCGAACCAATTCGATCTCACGATTACGTCGCCGCCCCCGCCGCCCCCGCCACCGGCGAACACGCCGCCAACGATTATGGGCCTCTCGAATCAAGCGAGTACGGGATCCGCCGTCGGGCCGATTACCTTCACGATCGGCGATGCCCAAACGCCTCTCGAGAACTTGATTGTGACCGCGAAGTCGTTGGATGGCACAATCGTTCCGGTGGGCAACATCGTCTTCGATGACAGAGACAAAGGCGCGATTCGCCATGTGACGATCACGCCCGCGTCCCGCCAATTCGGCACGAGTACGATCTTTGTAACCGTGGACGATGGCAACAGCGGCGTCACTACCGACTCGTTCTTTTTCACGGTGAGTAACACGCCGCCAACGATTACGCACACCGAAGATCAGCCGAGTACGGGAAACACGGTCACAATTGGCTTCACGATCGGCGATGACCAAACGTCTCTCGCGGACTTGAAGGTCACTGCGACGTCGAAGTCGTCGAATAACACGATCGACCCAACGGGCACGATCGACATCCGTACTGTCGTTGACGCTGACAATAAGCGCACGATCACCCTCACACCCATTGCCAGGCAGTTCGGTTCGAGCACCATCACCGTAACCGTGGACGATGGCAATAGCGGCATCGCTACCGACTCGTTCTTTTTCACGGTGAGTAACACGCCGCCAACGATTTCGCAGACCGAAACGCAATCGAGTACGGGAGCCGCCGTCGCAATTGGCTTCACCATTGGCGATGACCAAACGCCCCTTGACGAATTGACGGTAACTGCGGCGTCGTCGAATGGCGAACGCATTCCGGCGGCCAACATCGTCTTAAGTGGCAATGGCGCAGATCGTACGGTCACAATCAGACCCGCCACGGAGAAATTCGGCACGACTCCGATTACGATCACCGTAAACGACGGCAACGGTGGCATCGCGACCGATACGTTCAATTTCGTAGTCGCGAACACGCCGCCGACAATTTCCATCGTGAATAAGCCGAGTACGGGATACACGAGTTCGGGAACTCCGGTTGGAATCTTCTTCACGATTGGCGATGCCCAAACGCCTCTCGCGAACTTGATTCTGTCTGCGGTGTCGTCGGATGGCACAGTCGTTCCGACGGAAAATATCGTCTTCAATCCTTCACAGACAGACGCGCTTCGCACGGTGCAGATTCGGCCCGTCTTCGGGCGGCGAATCGGTACGGTTCCCCTCACCGTGACGATCACCGTGACCGACCGCAACGGGGCCTCCGCATCCGATACGTTCAATCTCGTAGTCAGCAACACAGCGCCGACGATTTCGCCAATCGATGACCAAAGGAGCGTCGCCAACAACGTCAATCAAGCCACCCCCGTTGGGCCGATTGAATACACGGTCGGCGATACCGAGACTGCGCTGCGCGACCTGCGTTCCACAATATCATCGTCGAATCCCACGCTGGTTCCAGTGGCAAACATCGCCATCATCGGCTCGGGTAATCGCACGGTGACCATCACACCCGTTGCTGGGGAATTCGGCGAGACTACGATCACGCTCACAGTGACGGACGGCAACGCAGTCACGACCACCAGATCATTCGTAGTCACGGTCGTGCAGAACACGCCACCGGTCATTTCGAGCATCGCCGACTTGAGTACCCCGCGCGGGGCTGCGATTGCGGCTATCCCGTTCACGGTCGGCGATATTGAGACGTCATTTGCGGAACTGCGTCTGTCTTCGCAGGTGGCTCGTAAGATTACCGGCGGAACGACTACGAATACGGGTATTGAGACTGAGTTTCGTGGCAGTGGCGCGTTTCGCACGTTGACCCTCACAAACCCTAACAGACTTTTCGGCACCTTCACGATCACGATCACTGTTAAAGATGGCAACGAGGCCGAAGCCAGTACGAGTTTCGATCTCAAAATCCCATTTACGGGGAAACCAACTGTCGTTGTCGGCAACCGCTCCGCGACGATCACCGACCCCGACACGGGCGTGAGTAAATCGTTGCCGATCCCGTTCGGAGATTTCACAGGTTCGGTGCGCGTTGCGGTCGGCGATGTCAACGGCGACGGCATTCCCGACGTGGGGTTTGCCGCAGGGCCGACGGGTGCTCCGAGAGTGGCCGTGGTTTCCGGGAGTGATGGATCGATCCTCCTCAATCGGTTCGCACTCGAACAGTCGTTTACCGGTGGCGTGGATATCGCCATCGGAGATTTGGACGGAGATGGGTTCGCCGATATCGTTGTCGGCGCGGGTTATACCGGTGGCGCGCGGGTCGTGGTGATTAGCGGCAAAGACGGCAGCGTTCTCCGCGACTTCTTCGCCTACGAAGACACGTTTCGCGGCGGCGTCAACGTCGGACTCGTCGACTGGGACGGCGACGGCAAACTCGATATCGTGACCGGGGCGGGCCTCGGTGGAGCGCCGCTCGTCCGCGTGTTCCGCTACGCCGACTTAAAGGCGGGAGTTACGTTTCCCAACGATTTCGCGCATTTCTACGCGGGTAACATCAACGACCGCGGCGGAGTCAGCGTTTCCGGTGGCAACTTCGGCAAAGACGCGGACATCACTCTCGGACAATCCATCGTTACGGGAACGGGCATCGGAATCGCCCCACCCCAACTGTCCATCTTCCGCGCCGCCGACTTCAACCCGGCCATCACCAGCCCGACCCCTGCCAAAACCTACCCCGTGTTTGAAAGCACGTTCACAGGCGGTTTCACCATCGGCGTGGCCGACACCAATCGCGATGGCGTGAAGGATATCTTCGTCGGGGCTGGACCGGACGGCGCTCCCCGCCTCACCCGGTTGCGAGCGGCAACCGGGGAAGTGCTGTCAGACACATTCGTAGACGACATCAACTTCCTCGGCGGTATCGCGGTGAGTTGATGGAAAAGTCGCCAGCAAAGATGAGGATCCTCACTTTTTGACGATCCCTCGCACTGTAAACGAAGCCACCGCGTAAACTACGGTTCCCGTAGCGTACGCGGTCGGTTTTCCGCAGTCCGAATTCCCAACTCCGCATTTCTTAACGGTTCAGATACGAGAACGGGCCGTTGCAGTTGTTCAACGAACCGGGCGTGGCTGGCCCGTAGATTGGCGTCGGGCAGGGGTTGCGACCGCCTTTGCCACAACCGCCGTTATCCGCACACGAGTTGCAGGGGTTGAAGAACGACTTCGACGAACCGAAGATCGCCGTGTTGGTCGCTGAGAAGCAACCCCCGCTAATCGGCGTCGCGGTACCGTACAGGTAGTTGCTAAAGCACGACTTTTTGACCTTTGGGCCGCACGAGTTGCAGCCGGTGTTCGGCGCACAACTGCCGACGCCCTGAACGACGACGGGGCCATTGCTGCTACAGTTCTTGCAACCGCCGACGGTGCCCGATGCCAAGCTGGCAACGGCCGGCGTGGAGGGTGGCGCGAGGGGGAGGTTCTGGTCGGCGTTCGCTGCGGTGGCAGCCAGGGCGGTGACGACCGCCGTCAAGAACGCTCGCATCAATCCGTGACGCATGGTGAAGTCCTTTCGCATAGCTAAACGAGATGTTGACCGCCGTCTGCGGTACTTTCCAAATCGTCAGTGGCTGCGATTGGCAATCGAGGAACCGCGATCCGCGAGCGAACAATCGGCGTGCGGGCAACCGGTTGAAACGCAGATGCGGGAAGGGGTAGTTTCGGCAGATCGTCGGGTCGGGCAAGTTGTGTCGGCCGCACGATCTGCGCGGCCCTATCGAAGGCAATTCCGCCGTCGTAAGCGTCACACGTGGAGCATCGCGACTCTTCGTACCAAGTTGCAATAGTCGGCGGCGCGATCCCACTGGATACCGCAGCGCCGGGCTTTCCGGTTGGGCCAATTGACGAGGTTGAGGTGGTCGCCGTCCCAGACATCGGTGTGCGCGCCCCACGTGGCCGATGCTCGACTAACGACGCCATCGTTCGGCCCTTCGGCCCGGTTCACGATGCGGTGCGGGAACCACCACTCGGCACCCAACAACGGCTTCTCGCACACGCCAGCCACCGAGTAATAGCCGACACTCGGCACATTCGGCACATCTTCGTTAAAGCGCCGGCAACGGTCGGTCGTTAAGTCGAAGAGCGCATCGTCGGGAACGCCCAACGAGCGGAATAGCGGTCGCAGATACCGCGCGAAGCGATCCATGCCCCAGTCGGCGAACGTCGTGCCGCGGTGCGGCGTGCCGATGGTCGTTAAGGACAGTACGCGATCTTCCATGCCGAGCTTCGTAATCATGTAACGGGCATCGAGGCCGCCGAGGCTATGGCCGATCAAGTGAACCGGTTGCGTGCCGACTTCTCGGCGCAGGTGCAGTTTCAGTTCCGCGGCACGAACCGCCACGCTCGCCGTCGGGCTGATTCGTGGTGTCAGCACGCGATGCCCCATCGATTCGAGGTGCGTGCGGATGCCGGGGAAGTATTCCTTCAACGGACGGCGGCCGACGAAAATGCGATCGAATCCGCACAAACCATGTATGAGAACGACCGGGGCGATGGGTGGGTGATCGAGCAACACGCGATTCCTTCGTTGCAAAACAGCCTGAAATTCCTACGCTTTTGAGCACGAGACTTGCGATAGTCTACACCAACTTCACATACATTCCTAACGGAATCTTCGCCATGACAATCGCGATTGCAACACCCGGCACGACGCGGATCGGCTGGATCGGCACCGGCGTGATGGGGCGTTGGATGTGCCAGCACGCGATGGCCAAAGGTTACGCCGCCACGGTCTTCAACCGTTCGCGGGAGAAAGTGCAACCGCTACTCGACCTCGGCGCGACGTACGCCGATTCGCCGAAACAGGTGGCCGCGAACAGCGATGTTATTTTCGCGATTGTCGGCTTCCCGAAAGACGTTCGCGAAGTGTTCCTCGGCAGCGATGGCGCACTGGCCGGTGCGAAGGCCGGTGCGATTCTCGTCGATATGACGACGAGTGAGCCGAGTCTCGCGAAGGAGATTTACGAAGCCGCAAAGGCGAAGGGCGTGGCATCGCTCGATGCCCCGGTAAGTGGCGGCGATGTCGGCGCGAAGAACGCCGCACTGAGCATCATGATCGGCGGCGACAAAGCGAGCGTCGATGCCGTGACGCCGCTATTCGAGACGATGGGCAAGACGATTATCCACCAAGGTGCAGCGGGTGCCGGGCAGCATACGAAGATGGTGAACCAGATTCTCATCTCGTCGACGATGATCGCGGTCTGCGAAGGTTTGCTCTACGGCTACAAGGCGGGGCTGGACTTGGAGACGGTGTTCAAAAGCGTGAGCGTCGGCGCGGCGGGCAGCAAGGCACTCGAAGTCCTCGGGCCGCGGATACTCGCACGCAACTTCGAGCCAGGCTTCTACGTCGAGCACTTCATCAAAGACATGGGCATCGCACTCGCCGAAGCCGAGAAAATGAACCTGAGCTTGCCGGGGTTGGGCTTGGCGAAACAACTCTACGAAGCCGTCCGCGCCCAAGGTTACGGCCGCAAGGGAACGCACGCCCTGATGCTCGCACTCGAAACCCTGAATAACATCACACGATGAACGAAACGCTGATTCTGGCAACGAAGACGTGGATTGAAACCGTCGTGATCGGGTTGAATCTCTGCCCGTTCGCACGACGGCCGTTCGACGGCGGCACGATCCGTTACGCGGTCAGCGAAGCGATCGACGCGAATGCACTCAAAGACGATTTCATTCGCGAACTGCGGTTGCTCGTGGAATCGCCGATTACCGAAGTCGAAACGACGTTGCTGATTCACGCGCATTTGCTTCAAGACTTCGCCGATTACAACGACTTCCTCGGCGTCGCCGACGATGCCATCGAGCAACTCGGACTGCGTGGCATCGTTCAACTTGCCAGCTTTCACCCGCAGTACCAGTTCGCAGGCACGTCGCCGAACGCGATGGAAAATTACACGAACCGCTCGCCGTATCCGATGTTGCATCTGCTACGCGAAGAGAGCATCAGCCGGGTTGCCAACGACCGCGAGTTTCTCGATTCGATACCCAAAAGAAACATCGCGACGATGCGAGCGCTCGACCGGAAACAATTTCTGAAACGATGGCAGTCGATGGCGGGGCAATAGACGCTGACTCATTCCAAACACTTCGGAAGTCTACGACATTCCAAGCACCAGATCGACGACCCAGCAACCGCTTCATGTCAAGACTTCAACGGAAATATCGGTGCATCGGGCCAACCTGGAATCTGCTGTCACGAATAGGCCACAACGGTGTTCGATGGCGGTCGCGAGATGGATGCTATCCATCGCCTTGAAAGAATAGGCCGCTCCAAGCTGTGCCGCATGTTCCCAAGTTTGCGGACTTATCGGAAGCATTTGCACCATTGGGCTCCCAAAGAACGTACGGTAACTCGCTGCATTGACATTGTTGCCACTGGCAAGGGGCTTTAGCAAACACTCCAGCCGGGCGGCGTCACAGATTGCGATCTGGTCTCCCTCCGCGAGCAAGGTGTTGAAGCGGTCAGTCGCTTTCTGAGTCCATAACGGATTGGCTTCGATCAGGTAGATAACGATGTTCGTGTCGAGACAAACGATCATTGCGCCTCCAGATTCGGCTTCAAAGTCTCTTGGCGCAAACGTTGGCATTCGTCTTGTAGTCGACCGGCCTCGGCAATCTCTTCTTCCACCTCCTCTCGAAACTGCTGTCGTTCCGCCTCGATCACTTCGACGCTGCGCGGTTGGAGGCCGGCTTGTTGACGGGCGTCCCATATTCCCTGCATCATTTGCCAAAAGGGGTGGTCAATTGGCAATGGCGGTACAGTCGCTACAGTGACCTGCACCTTACCCGCAGGCAAGGCTACTTTCCCGTTCAGCTGCAGCGTGCCATCCGGCTGGACAATTCCTTGAAGCACCACGGTGTTCGCGCTCATTTGTTCATCCTTCTCTGCGACATTTTACTCATTCTATGCCTTCCCCAGGATCAGATCGACGACCCAGCAGCCGCGGACGTGGAGGTTGTTCTCATCGCGGCAGTGACCGAGAATGGTGGCGTCTTCGCAACCGGCATCCTGAAGCGCGTCCGCGAGAATCGGCATCGCGTGGAAATTGCGAGCATCGTACATCGTCTGCGCGAGGCCGACGGCGGTGGCGGTTCGCCAGTTCGGATCGAAGACGACGGGACGGAACGGGTTGCCAAAGATGTCGCGAAGGAGATCGCAGATCGTTTTCTCGGCATCCCTAGCAGGTTGAACACCAGCGAGCAGATGATGGCTACAGGTCATGAGAAACGCGCCTTCGTACGCCTGAAAATGCGTCGTGCTAGCGGCCATATCAACCGCACACCGTTCCTCGCTCCCGAGGTTGGGGAAATACCGAACGTCTCGCATTGGCTCGACTTCATGAGAAACGGTTTGCAGATCAGTTCGCGTGACCAAACCTTCCGCGAATTCTTCCGCTATTTCAACAGCCCAGAGCAACGCTGGGTGGGGCAGCATATGAGTGAAGTATCGACAACACTCGACAGAGAAGAGTCTCAGACGGCGATTTCCTGAGGTTGATCGATTGAACTTCAACACGCGGAGAGTCCAAAACATCGATTGGCATTGATTCAGTGTTGTCAGCCACTCCTCCTCCGTCATGGCTTGCCCTCTGCAGACTTCCGCTTCGCGGCAATTTCGGCCATTCTCGCGGCGATGATCGCTTCGTGGCCGCGGTCGGTGGGGGTGTAGTACGTCACGTCGGCGGGGATGTATTCCTGGTCGACCCAGCCGCCCTCGAAGTTGTGCGCGTACTTGTATCCGACGTGGCCGAACTGCTTCGCACCGGCGTAGTGGGCGTCGCGCAGGTGCTTGGGCACGGGGAGTGTGCGGCCTTCTTTCACGTCTTTTTGGGCGGCACCGATGGCCACCGTGCAGGCGTTCGATTTCGGTGCGGTCGCCAGATAGCAGACCGCGTGCGAGAGGTTCAACACGCACTCCGGCAAGCCGACGCGCTCGACGGCATCCCACGCGCCGTTCGCGACAAGTAGCGCCATCGGGTCGGCGTTGCCGATGTCTTCCGATGCGAAAATCACGAGTCGCCGTGCGACGAATCGCGGGTCTTCGCCCGATTCCAACATGCGGGCCAGCCAGTAGGTTGCCGCCTGCGGATCGCTGCCGCGCAAGCTCTTGATGAACGCCGAGGCCAAATCGTAGTGCGAATCGCCGGTCGGGTCGAAATCGAGAACCTTGCGTTGAATCGAATCTTGCGCGAGGGCGAGATCGAAGAGAACCCCCCTCAATCCCCCCGCAGACGGGGGGAAGCAAGAGTCCGTTCCCTCCCCGGATGCGGGGAGGGTTAGGGTGGGGTGATTCGGTACATTTTCGATCGCGAGCGACGACTTCACGCCGATCTCGATCGCCATCAGCGCGCGTCGGGCGTCGCCATCGCAAATCTCCGCGAGGAAGCTCAGCGCATCGTCGGTGATCGTCACCGGCGTCTTGCCGAGGCCGCGTTCGCTGTCTGCGAGTGCGCGGGTAATGACGGTCTTCGTATGTTCGCGCGAAAGCGGTTCGAGAGTAAAAATCTGGCTGCGCGAAAGGAGCGGCGTGTTGACCGCGAAGAACGGGTTCTGCGTCGTTGCGCCGATCAAGATGACGATGCCATTCTCGACATCGGGCAGCAGCACGTCTTGTTGCGAACGGTTGAAACGATGGATTTCATCGAGGAAAAGGATCGTGCGTTCGCCATCGTGTTCGAGCCGCGAACGGGCTTCAGTCAGTACGTCGCGGACGTCCTTGATACCCGCTGCCACCGCGTTCATCGCCACGAAATGCGACTTCGTTTGATTGGCAATCACGTGTGCGAGTGCGGTCTTGCCGCAACCCGGTGGGCCGTAAAAGATCACCGAGTTCAGGCGGTCCGCGAGCAGCATCCGGCGTAGGAGTTTGCCGGGTCCGAGGATATGTTCCTGCCCGACGAATTCGTCGAGGTTGCGCGGTCGCATTCGCGCGGCGAGTGGCTGCGCCGTCAGCCGGTTCGCCGCGCGGAGATCGGTGAATAGATCCATTGGCAGTTTACTTCTTCAACTTCGCGATCAGGTACTCGTTGATCGTTTTGTACGCGGTCGTCGGTCCGTTCGGGTAACTGACGATCGCTTCAACTTCGACGAGTTTCATCTTCTTGGCAAGCTCGACGCCGTACACCGCCGAGTGCGTCGGGTCTTTCTGCGCTTCCCCGGTAACGGGCGGTTTGTCTTGACTCGGGAAGATCATAAACACCGGCGCATCGTCCTTGGTGACCAGTTCGATCGGCGAATATTCGGCGATCCACGGCAGCAATTTTTCGCGATCTTCGAGTGCCATCCGGAACTCTTCGGCGCGGGATCGGCCCTTCTGCTGGTAGCCGAAGGCGTGCCCGCAATACGTGGCGTTCGGCATCCATTCGCGCAACTGTTTCGGGTCGAGCGAGGTTTGCGCACCATTGACGGCGGCACATGTCAGCCGCGTCGATTTCCGTGCGATCGGGTCGGTACTTTTCGCGTCCGCCAGGTCGTCGTGGAACGCGAGCCACAACGACGTACACGCACCTGCGGAGCCACCCGTTGCGCCGACGCGGGTTTCGTCGATGTTCCATTCTTTGGCCTTCGAGCGCAGCACCTGAATCGCGCGTGCGGCATCGTGGAGCGGGGCCTTCACGGGCGGTTCGACCTTCATTTCCATCGCGTGTTGAATGAAGCGATAGTTCACGGACGCCACCGAAATGCCGGCGTCGAGGAACGGCTTGATCGCTGCGGTGCCGTAGCCGCTTTTGTCGCCATTCACCCAGCCGCCGCCGTGAATCATGACCACGAGCGGCGTCGGTTTGTCGGATTTCGCTTGCCAGAAGTCGAACTTCTGGCGTTCGTGTTCGCCGTAGGCAACATCGGCCGCCGTCGGCGTGAGTCGTTCGACTTTCTTCTTCTCGGCTTGGGCCGAAGCGGATAGCGACATTAACGCGAGTGCCGTAATGGCAAAGAACCAACGCGACATGAGAGGACTCCATGAAAAGACGGGCGGGCCAGGAACGCCGTAAGCATACCCAACCGCGCCCGCGATAGCGAAGGGAAAACCCAAGACTTCACCCGATCACCCAGAGTGCCTTTTCGCGGCGTTTCACTACTTCGCCGATCACGGCAGTGGCGAGTGCGCCGCTGGCGTTCAGCTTCGCGAGTAACAGCGGGAGTTTCTCCGGCGGAAGTGCGATCAGCAACCCACCGCTCGTTTGCGCATCGTAGAAAAACTCGCGACGGTATGCATCGGGTGTGCCATCGAAGTGCGTGTCGGCTTCGGTGTATTCGCGGTTGGTTTTGCTCGCACGGGTGCGGTACCGCTTCACGTCGATTTGCTCGATCCCCGGCATCAATGGCAACTTTGCTAAGTCGATAATCAGCGTCGTTTGGCTGCCTTCGGCCATCTCGTAACTGTGACCGGCAAGTCCGAAGCCGGTGACGTCGGTGGCGGCGTGCGCGTCGCTGGCGATCATGGCGTCGCGGCCGGCGGCATTCAGCTGAATCATGCTGTTACAAGCGGTTTTCAGCAACGATTCTGGGCAGGCGCGGTACTTCGACGCCGTCGTCACGAATCCCGTGCCGAGCGGTTTCGTGAGAACCAGCACGTCGCCGACTTTCGCGTTGGCGTTCGTGAAAATGCGGTCCGGGTGGATCGTTCCCGTGACCGACAGGCCGAACTTAATCTCGTTATCGCGGATCGTGTGCCCGCCGACGATCGTGCAACCGGCCACCTGACAGCGTTCGGCACCGCCTGCCATGATGCGACCGAGCCATTCCGTCCCGAGTTTGTCGTCGGGGTAACCGACCAGGTTCATTGCGGTGATCGGCGTGCCACCCATCGCGTAAACGTCGCTGAGCGCGTTCGCCGCCGCAATTTGGCCGTAAATGTACGGATCGTCGACGACGGGCGGGAAGAAGTCGACCGTTTGCACGATCGCAAGCGTATCCGTGAGGCGATACACCCCGGCATCGTCGTGCGTTTCGGTGCCGACGAGCAGGTTGGGGTCTTTCGTCTTCGGTAAGTAGCTCAGAACCTGAGCAATGCCCGACGGGGGCAGCTTACCGGCTCAGCCCGCGCACGAGGCGTAGTCGGTGAGACGTTTCTTGCGACTGAACGGAAACACGGGGAAACTCCTGTAACAGATCGATTCGAGCCTGGTTTTTCTAGTCGCGGCTGGCGATTCGGCGAATGAAACTGCGATCGATCGCTTTCAGAATCGACGTAAGTCACAATTGCGGCGGCTCAAAAACCGTTTTTTGGGGTGTTTTCCCGGTTTTTGAGGTCCAAAACGTCGCGTTTTCGATCGCAATCTACCGGTCTGTTTGCCGCATCTCGAACTCGGATCGTGAGTTACGCCGATGGTCATTCGATTAGCACTCGCCGCAAGTACCGACCTAAAATCGACCGGATGCGCCCTAAAATCGACCGAGCACGACATAAAATCGACCGAGCACGACATTCTCACGACACTTCGAGACACGTTCGCGCACGACACAAATTCCGACTTACGTCGGATCGCCTTCGATTTTTTGACTTTGCGCTTTCGTGTGGGTGCGACCGAATCGGGATGAATTCGCAGCGATAGTAGCGCACGCGGCTCGCGTGTGGTCTGACTGCCCTGCACGCGAGCCGCGTGCTCCACGTAAGTAGCCCACGCGCTTCGCTCCGAAGACTACGCGGC
>JAYVXI010000104.1:0-46768 GCA_043785305.1 Limnoglobus sp.
AACGCCAAGCCTACGGCTACCGCGACCAGGAATTCTTCCAGCTACGCATTTACGCGATCCACCTGGCCGAGTACGCACTTGTCGGATGAACCATAAATATCAGGTGATTCAATCGGATTCTGCGGCGATTTGACGGTAGATCGCGCGGGCCTTGTCGAAGGCTTTCTCCGTATCGGCGCGTTCTTCGAGCTTGATGTCTTTCATTCGCACTTTCCACAATTGATCGATCGTGCCCAGGCACCACTTTGCGCTCGCCTTCGAGGCGCGAATCGGTTTGCCATCGACTTTCACGAACACGGGGTTCGTGTGCATTTGCGGGAACGTCCGCAGCGCCACCCACGAACTGCGCTCGAGAGCCACATCGAAGCGGACCTCGTGCAGTTGCTGATCGGCAGGCACATCGCGCGATGCAATCACTCGACCGTTGACGACGAGTTCGACGCGGCGCGTGGCGTCCGGTGCTTGTTTCCCGCCGTTGGAAGTGCCGAGTAGCATGTATCGGTCGAAGGCCACTTTCGCGGTCACGGGTAGTTTCTCGCCCGATTTTGCTTCAATCGTGTCGCCCAGTTTCCCGGTGCCGACCTGGAAATCGAAGCCGTGCGCGTAGCCATCGGAGACGTACGACCGACCCGCCGCGATGCCTTTGCAGAAGGCCGAATAGTCGATGAGTTCCGGTTTGCCGAGTTGCACGTAGACGCGACCCTGACCGACGCGGTGACCGGTCACGCAGGGGAAATCGGTTTCGCCGGAGACTTTGAGCGGGAAGCCGCAGTTCAAGATGTGGTACCAGCAATTCCACTCGGCCACGCGGTCGGTGTCCATCGCGCTGATGAAATCGCAGACGCCGAGCGCCGTCGTCACGCAGATTTCCTGTGCGCCGATGCCGTTCATTTCGGGGATGATGAGGTTCGGCAGTTTCCCCCGTGTGCGGTCGGTTCCCTTGCGGATTTCGATTTCGCCGACCTTGCCATCACCATCTTCGTCGAGCGCCGCGAACGGCTCCGGCAGCGGCCACGATCCGGCGGCGGCCTCGTCTTTCGAGATGAACCCTTTACCACCGTTATCGAGCGCGACGAACAGCCGTCGCGTGCTGGCTTCGGGGTTGGTCTCCAAGCCGTTCGCCGAGTGCGCGTAGCCCGTAACGGCCCCTTGCGCTTTCGCCCAGGTCATGAGTGGCGTCGTCCAGGTCGGCCAGCCTTTCGTCTTGGTGCCTTCGGAACCGGGGTAGGTTTGGTCCTTCAAATTGAGCAAATTCACGTGCCCGAGCGCCTGCGAACCGAACCCGCTGACTTCGACATCGTATTTGAGGATCGTGAACGGCTCGCTTCGCTCCCACGGTTTCGCGTCGAAGAACTTTCGCTGAAAATCGTAACACGGCCCCCAAGTCAGACAGCACCCGACGTTCAACCCTTCGCCTTTGACGTGCATAAACATGTCTTCCGGCATGATGCCTTCGGTCGGGCTGGTGTAATGGGCGCAACCCGCCGCATGGATATGGTGGTCGCCACTGTAGAAACCGTAGTCGGCGGGGTTGATCCAGCGTTTCAGTTTGAATGTGAATGTCGGCGGTTCCGTAGGGAGCGTTCCGGGTAGCGGGTTCGTGAACACACCCGGTTTGATTTCCGTCTTCACGTGTAAGTTCACGTCGATTTTCTGCGTTAAGACTTGGTACTCCGGCCCGCGTCCGGACTCGACCGTGAACGTACCCGGTGGGAGCAACACCGTACTGCCGTCGGCACGATAAACCTGTTGCTGAAAGAACAGATCCACCCCCAGCCGTTTCGCTTGCGCGGGGTAGATGTGCCCGGCGGCATCTTTGAACGTGAAGCGGCCCACCGTCGGTTTCCCGTCGAAATCGAGCACTTTCAACTTCACCGGAATTGCGGGCTTGATGTCGAACAGCACCGGCACTTCGCCGCGGAAGCCGAGGTCTTGCGTGCCCTGTCCCACATCGAACGCGACCGTGATTTCTCGCTTGCCTGCCTCGCTGGAATACAGGAGCGCGATGGCGTATTCGACCGTCAACCCGCTGAGTTGCGCCGTCATCGGCGGCGCGGTGTACATCTCGAGTTGGGCGAAACGTTGGATCGCGTTCGGGTCGGCCTTCGGGTCTTTATCGTTGCGGCCCTGACCGGAGTAAACCGGCCCTGCCTGCGGGCTGCCGATCGTCAGCTTCTTCTTGATCGATGCCTCGTTCATCACCTTCACGATGACCGGCGTGTAGCCGCTTTGTTGCAGCTTCCCATCGGCCGGACCGCGAGCGACTTTCACACGCGATTCCGGGTTGATGTTCACGGCGAACGTCACGGCTTCGTCGAGGATTTTTTGTACTGCTACGGGGTCCGGCTTATCGATGGCGGCTTGCAAGGATTTCGCGAAATCGGCCGCGAACGGCCGGCCCAGAAAGTCCAACGACTTCATCACTCGTTCCGCATTCGCCGCGAGCGGTTGCCCTTCGACACCCGCAACGGGGATGAGTTTGTCGTCGGACATCACCGGCCAGGCAATGGCCAAAATACACGCACAGGTTAGCAGCCGTTTCATCGGTTACTCCAACAGCAGGGAAGAGGCGGACCTATAGTGTGACATCGCGCGGTAGGTGTACGCCACGAATTTCGCTCGCATTCCGCTATAATCAACCAACCTGGGTCCGCGAACATTCCGCCGGAAGTGCCGATGAAGATTGTGAACTATCCTCACCCCGCGTTGCGCGTTAAGTGCAAGCCCGTTACGAGCATCGATAAAGATGTTCAATTGGCGGCGGGGCAGATGCTGGAATTGATGTACCGGCACGAGGGCCTCGGGTTGGCCGCGCCGCAGGTGGCCCTCGATTATCAGATGATCGTCATCAATTTTGCCGGAAAGGCCGCCACGAAGGAAATGGAACTCGTGGCGATCAACCCGGTGATCGTCGAGCAAAAAGGCATCGACAAAGACCGCGAAGGCTGCCTCAGTTTCCCAGGGTTGTACCAGGACATTCGTCGCGCGAAAATGGTTAAGGTGCAATACTACTCGCTCGATGGCCAACTCAAGGAAATGATCTCTTCGGGGCTATCCGCCCGCATCTGGCAGCACGAAATCGACCACCTGCACGGCACCGTGTTCATCGACAAAATGGGTCTACTCGCGAAGGTGAGTTCGAAGCGGTACATCGAAGATTTCATCGCCGACTTCAACGACGACAAGAAAAAAGGCCTGCTCCCCGCCGACCTCGAAGCCCGCCTCTAGTTCGAGGATTCCAAAGTATGAAGATCGTCATGATGGGCACCGGCACGTTCGCGGAGCCGACGTTTGCGGCGCTGATTGCCGGCGGCGAAAACGTCGTCGGCCTCGTCACGCAGCCGGACCGCGAGACGGGTCGGCGCACCGGCGCGTCCCGGCAAGTCGGCGAGGGCATGGCGACCATCGCGGCCGCGCACGGCATCCCCGTCATTCAGCCTGCGAACATCAACTCGCCGGAGGGCCTCGCCGAACTTCAGGTGCTCGCGCCCGATCTCGTCGTCGTCGCGGCATACGGCCAGATTTTGAAGCCCGATGTGATAGCCACGCCGCCGCTCGGCATGATTAACGTTCATGCGTCGCTGTTGCCGAAGTATCGCGGCGCGGCACCCGTGGCGTACGCCATCTGGAAGGGCGAAACGCACAGCGGCGCGACGATCATCCGCATCACGCCGGGCCTCGATTCCGGTGCGATGCTCGCGCAAGAATCGCTGAAAATTCAACCGCACGAGACCGCAGGCGAACTCGAAACGCGACTCGCGCCACTCGGCGCAAAGTTGTGTTTGAACGTGGTGCAACAACTGAAACTCGGCCCCGTCATGGGCACGCCACAAGATGCCGCACTCGTTACGAAAGCGCCGAAGCTGACGAAGGAAATGGGTGCAATCGACTGGACGAAACCGACCGACGAAGTCGCGTGCCACATTCGCGCGATGCAACCCTGGCCGACGGCTTACACCTTCTTCCACCGACGCGGCAAAGAGCCGATGCGCGTCATGATCTGCGACACGGTTCCCTTCCCGATTCGCTCCATTCCGGACGCACCGCCGGGTACGATATTCACCGACGACAAGTTTCCCAAATCGTTCTTCGTGCTATGCGGATTGGAGCGCAGCGTGCTAGAGATTCTCGCACTGCAACCGGCCGGCAAGAAACGCATGACGACCTCCGAGTTCCTGCGCGGCTACCCGATTCAAGACGGCTACCGCTTCAGCCCCGAGCCGGCGGCGTGATATGATCTGTTATGTTTGACCAGCCCGCAGCGCAAGCTTGCGATGCGTGCTGGTTATGTGTCTTTTTCGGCGACGTGCAGAATTGACTGAATGCACAATTTTAGGAGGCAACATGCGATCTCGCTTCGATCTGACACCGATTTTGTCGCTACCGATTCACCAGCGAATCTCCGTCGTGAAAGCGATCTTGGACAGCATCGCGAACGACATCCCGCAGCCAGACTTCGATGGTGAAGTGAAGGCCATGATCACCGACGAACCACACAACATCGAAAATGCCGACGGTAAGAAACTATGACCACTGCCCGACAAGTTGCTGCGGATGTGCTGGACCTCGCTCGCGCTCGCAAGCATTATGCCTCCGAACTCGTCGACGATCAGCTCTCGAAAACGAAGCTCATGCCGCAAGATCGTCGCTTCGTCACGCAACTCGTGATGGGCGTCGTTCGCCGCAAGGCCACGCTCGATGCGATTCTGACGCCGTTCGTGACCCGCCCGCCGCACGCTGTCGAACCGCGATTGTGGGACATCCTCCAACTCGGTGCGTTTCAGTTGGTGTTCCTGACGCACGTGCCGAAACACGCTGCCGTTCACGAATCGGTCGAACTCGCGACCTACATCGGCAACGCGAAGGCCAAGGGTTTTTTGAACGGCGTGCTGCGCCGCGTCAGCGAACTCATCACCGATGAGTTCGTCGATTACGGCTGGATGAACACGGTGCCGTTCGAGCAAGGCAAAGCGGGGCCATCGTACCGCAAGCTCAATCGCGACGTGTTGCCGAACCCCGAGGAGAACTTCCCCGAGTATCTGTCGGCAGCATTCTCCTGGCCGCGCTGGCTTGCGGAACATTGGCTCGAACTCCGCGACGAAGCCGCCTGCGTGCGGCTCGGGTTCTGGTTCAATGCGCCGCCACCGCTCTGGCTGCGGATCAATAAGCGGAAGTGCGACCGCGAATCGTATCGGCTCAGCCTCGCCGCAGCGAACATCGACGCCGAACCGGGCGAGCACCCGCAATCGCTGAAACTCCTCGATAATGCCTCGGTTCGCGATCTACCGGGCTACGACGATGGCGACTTCACCGTGCAAGATATTTCCGCAATGGCGGTGGCCACGGCGATGAACGTGTCGCCGGGAATGCGCGTGCTCGACCTTTGCTCCGCACCTGGCGGCAAGACGACGCACCTTTCGGAACTGATGCAGAATCGCGGCACGATCGTCGCCTGCGACATCGACGCGAAGCGGCTCGAAACGGTGACATCCCTGTGTCAGCGACTCGGAGCCACCAACGTGGAAACGCACCTGATCGCGGAGAATGGCGAACCGCCGGAAGGGCCGTTCCACGCCGCGCTCGTCGATGTGCCGTGCAGCAACACCGGCGTACTCGGACGCCGTCCCGAGGTACGCTGGCGGCTCCGCCCCGAGGAACTCCCGCACCTAATTCGGCTGCAAACGAAGCTATTATTCCAGGCGATCGAGCGCGTGAAACCCGGTGGCACGATCGTCTATTCGACTTGCAGTATCGAACCCGACGAGAACAGCGGCGTTGTGAACGCCGTGCGCCGGGGCATCCGCGATTTAACGCTCGAAGCCGAACATCACTCGACTCCCGGCCAACCCGGCGACGGCAGCTACTGGGCACGCCTGCGAAAACCGGGGTGAATTCGCCGCGATGATGGTATGTGTCTGTCAATCCTGGAGTCGTATATGCCGTCGCCGTTTCCTGGAATGGACCCGTATCTCGAGCATCCGGCGCTTTGGCCGGATGTTCATCACGAATTTATTTCGGTCATTCGCGAACAACTGAATCAGCGCATCCGTCCCGGTTACGTGGCTCGCGTCGAGGAACGAACTTACTTACCCGAGGCGGACGATCCCGGTTTAACCTTGTACATCCCCGATGTGAAAATTCGGGATGCAGGCGAGTATGGCACCCGAACCGATGGCAGCGTGGCGATTGCCGATCCGGTCGTGTTGGTCACATTGATGGATGAAGAAATACGCGAGGCGCGGGTCGAAATTATCGACGCGAACACGCGGAACATCGTGACCGTCATCGAAGTGATCAGCCCCAGCAACAAGATTCCGGGGTCGGCGGGTCGGAAGAGTTTCGTCGAGAAACGCTTGGAAATCATGCGATCGTCGATTCATTGGGTCGAGATCGACCTCCTTCGCGGCACCACATCGCTCGATTCGTTCGTGCAGAATCGGCTTGAGCCGCACGATTATTACGTGCATATCTCGCCCGTCGAACTGCGACCGAAGGGTCGCGTCTGGCCGATCCAACTCGAACAACAATTGCCCACCATCGGCATCCCCTTACGCGTCCCCGATGCCGATGCGCCACTCGATTTGCAAAGCGTGCTGACGACCGCCTACGAACGCGCCGCCTACGACGCCACCATCGACTACACCCGCGAACCCGTGCCGCCGCTGTCGAAGCCGAAAGCGAAATGGGCCAAGACGCGCTTCGCCAAACCGAAACGTAAGTAGACACGAAACGGGTTTCGGGTTGTGCGGCCTATTTTTTAAGGCTTTTGCCCGTCGTCAACCGCGTCCACTCGGCCCGGTAGTTGTCGTAGGCTTTCCGTCCGGAATCGGTCAGGCGATATTCGGTCAGCAGTTTGCGATCGATGATACGCTTACTCTCGCTCACGTAACCGGCGGCCACCAGTTTGGCTGCGTGCGCCGACAGGTTTCCTCGCGTCAAGCCGGTCGTCCCGAGAACGAAGTTGAAGCTAGCCGACCCACATTCGCTGAGCACAGAGACAATCGCCAATCGCGCCGTTTCGTGAATCATCGGATCGAGGAGAATCGGTTCGATCATGCCGACGCCTCCCCATCGTCTTGCTCATACCCCACGGTGGCAATCGCTTGAGTCCAGGTCGTCCAACGAGTTTGCAAAGAGGCCGTTCCGAGGAGGACGAGAAACAACGATAGAAAACAGAGCGGAGTGTATTCCCAGTTGCTCAAAAAAAACGGAGTGTAGGCGAGTAACACGGACGCGGTGAAAAGTAAATCTTCCCAGAACTGGAATGCCACGTAGCGAATTACGAAATAGAAGACTGTTAAGGCCAGACAGCACAACGAAAGATTTTCCATGATTGCAGTTAACGACACGATCGGAAATGGGAAGATCTTGCCGACCATACCTGCGAACAAAACGGAATAGCAAACGAGTACGATAATCGTCAATTTCCAGGGCAGTGCTACCGTTCGGTTCGATTGCTCTTCGTATCGAGCAAAGACCGTCACGACGCAGCGCTCGCGCTGTCGTTTCCACCATAAGAACGTCAGGAAAAAGTAGAGTAAGTATCCGGCGAGTAAGCCGAACATCGCGAAGGGAGCGGAGGCAATCGATCGACCGGAATGCACGTACACCAGTGCTGTGCCCAACACGCCGATGCCCATGGCGATGTTGCCCGTGATCGTGGCTCGCGACGCCTCGCGCATCCGCCGAGCTTGCCATGCCGCCCGTCTCGCATCGTGCAGCTTTCGCATCTGAATTGCAGTCGGAAGTCCATCCGCCACTGATGTATCGACCATGATTGGCTCGTTGTATTCGTACCAAACCTGTTTGCATTACAAACAAGTCTACACAGATTGCAACAGTACTTCAAGCGGATTCTCGCGAGTTGCACGAGGTGGATCGCATTCGAGATCTTCGGCTGGCACGGTTCGCCGTCTTTCTCGATTGCGGAAGCCGTTACCGAAGCGACGCCGAAACTTGGTTCCGGCGTGGTTCGAAATCCCTACGCCAAGGGGGCTTTGGTCTTTCCACCGCCGCCGCCCTTTTTGCCGCCGCCCTTCTTGTCGCCGCCTTCGGTGGGTGCGGACTTGCCGTTGCTGGTGTCGTCGCGGGTTTTCGTCTTGTTCTCGCCGAGGAGCACGCGCGGGTTCAGCACGACTTCGTCGCCTTCGGTTAAGCCTCGCACGACTTCGATCATCTTGTCGTTGAACTTACCGAGGACGACGACGCGCTCTTCGTGCCCCGTTGCGGTGGCGACGAAAACCTTGCGACTCGGACCCGCTTCCGCGCCGCCGATGACCGCTTGAAGCGGTACTGCGAGAACGGACTCGGTCGCGTCTTCGACGTGGATCGTCACTTCGGAGTTCATGTCGGGCTTCAGTCCCTCGACCGATTCCTCGATGAGAACGAGCGTCTGATACACCTTGACATCGCTGGAGAAAAAGTCGGCTTGGCTGGCGACGGCGGCGACGCTGCGAACGCGACCGCTGAAGACGCGATCCGGGTACGCATCGACTCGCACGGTGGCGCGTTGGCCCTGGCTGGCGATGCGATACTCTTTGTCGCGGACGCTTTCGCGAACGACGGTCAGCGAGTGTTCCGATTGGCTCATCAGGCGTGCGAACGGGTGGATGTTCGTCAGCATTCCGGCCCGCAGCGATTCGTACATCCCGGTCGAAATCCGTTCGTCGCCGCGAATCCGCGAGACGAGTGCTTCGTGAACCCGCGTGTTGACTTGCATCCGGCGAAGGTCCGGGATGCGCATCATCTTTTGGCCTTCTTTGACCTGTTCGCCCTGCGCGATCAGCCCTTGTTGGTTGCCGCCGAAGCGGCTCGATTCGGGCTTGATGTACACGACCATTCCGTCTTGCGGCGAGTAGATTTTGCACTCGGCGATTTGGTCTTCGGTGTCGTTGAGGCGTTCTTGTTCGCGTTGGAAAATCGACAGCTTCGTCTTGCGTTCGGACTCGGCTTGGATCTCTTTCGAGCGCGCCTGTCGGGTCGCTTTATCGGACCCGATGCGTGCGACTTCGGCCTTCGAGCGCAGGTCGGTAAACTCCTTCTCGCGAATGAAGGTTTCGAGGATGTACTTTTCCTTCTGGAGTTTACCGAGCGTGTCGTTGGCCCCGCTCAACTTCGTTTGTTCGACTTTCGATTGGCTGGGCGTGAGGTAGCCGAGTTTCACCGAGCGTTCGGCCCAGGCGGATCGTTCGCGGTAGGCTTCGAGGTCGGATTCGGATTGCTTCAATCGTCCGGAAACATCGTCGAGCCGCTGGCGGTATTCGCCGCGTTCGGCGAGTGTGGCCGGCGCGCCGAGAATCGCCCCGAACGGGTTGAGTGCCTCTTCCATGCGGTAGCCGGTAAACTTGTCGAGGTCCAAATCGGAGACTTTCAACGCGGCCACGGCGAGCGCGATGTCGGACTCGTTTTGCTTGTTCGTGATCGTCAGATCCTCGTCGGCTTTCACCCACTCGGCGTGAGCTTTCTCGACGACGATCGACTGTTGTTTGAAGTTTTCTTGGAGTGCCGAATCGTCGAGTTCGAGGAGCAGTTGCCCTTTCGAGACCATGGTGCCGTCGTCGATCACCCACTTGATCGTGCTGGAAAATGTGCCCTTCGATCCGGCCTTCACTTTGCAAATGACGTCGCGGTTTTCGGCCGATTCGAGCGTGCCCTTTTCGACCACCGCGATCGGCAGAAGCTCGGCTTTCACCTTGTGCAGTAGGATTTCCGAACGCTTCGCCGCCTGGAAATTCGGTGCGAAGTACGACCAAGCGACGAAGCCGAGGCCCCCGAAGAGCGCCAAGCCGCCAGCGCGTCGCAACCAACGTCGGCGACGAACCGGTGGGACGTTGGCGCGTTTCGCGTCACGGTGCGATGGGGACTGTTCTAGGGGTGAGGTCGGTTCGGCTGGTGTCATCGGTCCATATCCCTCGTGCGTCGAGTGGGAGGAGTTCGAGATCGAGGTACAAATTCATCCGGGCGTTTAAGTAGTTAATCCAGAGCGTGTACAACGCATTTTCGGCCTGAAGTAGCTGGCTCTGGGCCTGGAGTAATTGCTCGGTGAGTGCGGCGGGGTTACCGGCGGTGTCGCGGGCCTGGGGGTCGGGTGGGGCCAGCAAAGTCGATCGCGCGTTATCGACTTGAGCATAGGCGAGTTCGACGGTCTTCTGCTGTACTTTATACGTCTCCGCGAGCGACCGCAACTGACGAAGTCCAGATCGACAATCGTTGAGGATATTATCCTCGAATGCCATCAGCGTGCGGCGCTGTCGTTGGAACGAAATCAGCGCGGCGCGATAATTGTTCCGCTCGACCCGGCGCACGAACGGCGGTTCGCCGCGGATCGTCAACGCATGTCGGGTGCGACTACCGGCAAACGCGAATGCCTCGTTGTCCGTCGCCGGCGTCGCCGTGTTCAAATCGTACTGGACGTTCAGTACACCCTGCAAGGCATTCGCTCGCACGGCGAGTTGCCGATACGAATCGACCACCTGCGCTCGTGCGTTCATTAGGTCCAACCGGTTCGTCAGTGCCGTCTGGGCGACCCGCGAAGAGGCATCGTCGAGCGGAACCTGCAAGAGGTCCGCACCTTCGACGGTCAGTTCCGGGAGCAACGGCCACTCGTCGCGAATCTCGTCCAACCGCTGATTCCGCGCCTTCAACGCCACGAGCATTCCGGCATCGAACGCTTCCCGATACAGGTTGGCACGCTCGGCCGCATGCTTGTCGGGAATCAGTCGCAACCACGGGCGAGACTCGTACGTTCGCAAGCTCTGTTCGTGTTTCGCAAACGCAATCGCATCTTCGACGGTGGCAATGTCGCGATCTTCACTCTCCGGTTGCGGCTTACCCGCCGCGAGCCGATCCGCCTGCAAATCGAGCAATTTCAACCGTTGAGATTGCAGCGAGACGATCTGTTTCGCGAGTTCCTCGGGCGACAGTTTGCTCAACTCGGCCATTCGCTTGGTGTAATCTTGCGCAAACGGCTTGCCGCGAACCAGTGAGGAATCGGTGAGAAGTTGTTTCCAGCGTTCGCGGTAGGCCGGAATCGCCTCTTTCGGATCGTACTTGCCCGCCACGGCTTGCAGGTCGCGCAGTTGATCGTAGACGGCTTCGTAGCGAACGAGTTGCTTGCGCATCGGTCGTAGTGGGCCATCGTCGAGTTCGAGCGGCAGGTTCGTCGGCACGCCGAGTTGCAGCTTGAAAACATCGAGTAAGTCGAGGTACAGGCGGTTCCCTTCGAGCAATCGCGACTGGCTTTGCAGGAATTGAAGTTCGACGCGAACGACTTGCAAATCGGAGACGATACCGCCCTCTTTCAAGTTGCGATACAGCTTCAGAATCTGTTCGAGAGCGGCGAGGTTCTTGCGTTCGTTGGCGAGCGTGCCGTTCCGCAACACCGTGGGTAAATACCCCGCCGTCGGTGCGGTGAGGTTGCTGCCGATGGCACGGCCGAGGTTCGCGGCGAGGCCCTGCAAACCGTACGGGTTGTTCGTGTAGTCGCCGTTACCCGCGATCACCACATAGAAGACTTTGCGGAACCGCGCGTACGAGCGAATCGCATATAGGAGCGTGCGTTCGGCCTGCGTCAGCGCTTCGAGCGTGACCGCGAACCCGCCGCCGCGCAACAGCGGTTGCAGCGCCGTCAGCGACAAGTTCGAGATGGCAATATCCGGCCGCGAACTGGTGAGATCGAGCACGATCTGATTCGCGAAACGGAACAACAGCGTCGCCCCCGTGGGGAACAGTTTCGAGATCGTGGCATCGGTGCCGATCCGCCAGCGGTTGCCCGGCCCATCGACCCGCTCGCGGCCCGTCACTTCGCGGACGACGTTCTCCGCCGCCATCGCTTGTGCCGCAAAGCTGAACCGCTCGGTCGTCACGGGTAGCGCAGCGAGATACAGATCTTCGCGACGATCCTGGAATTCACGACTGTTGAACAACGCGAGTTCGACGGTTTGATCGAGCCGCAACCGGAACGGTTTTTCGTCCGATTGAAACGCCTTCTGGAAACTCGACGCGGCCCCGCCGTACGCCGCCGCCGCGACTTCGGGCTTCATCGGTTCGGTCGCACCCGCCTGGCGAATCTCGCCTGCGTTGTTGGTGACATCTTCGCCGCGATTTGCGGTGTCCCAGCCCGCGATGACGTTCAGATATTCTTTGCCTTCGTGCAACCCCACGCCGTACTTTTTCTTCGGCTTCTGCGGGTTGGGCGATAGGATCGACGCGGCGTAATCGTCGGGTGGGAACAGCGGATGGTCCGGCCCGCCGCAACCCGCCGGGTCGCTGAACCGCGCCCGGCTATCGGGGTACACGTGCCAATTGTCGATCTTCCAATCGGGGAAGACGTTCTTCTGCGTCAGCACGCCCGCAACGTCTTTGTCGGCACGTTCGCGAAAGTGATGTCGCGAGCAACCCGAGCCAATTCCGCATACGACCGCCACGGCGAAAAGGCGACGAATCGCGCGAGCTGGAACCCATGTTACCATAGCAAACCCGAATAACGAGGGAGCAGGCAGACTAATCGCTACTCTCGTTATCGTCCGAACAATTTACCCATCTTGAACCGGATCGCGAAAGTTTGGCGACTTCACGGTTCAAATCGCGGCAATTCTGGGTAGCAGGAAAGTGGTTTCGGCACTTTCCACCCACCCCTCCGCGAACTCACTCCCGAATTGCGGAATGTTGCTAACACACCAACAACTTACGTCCGATTTCGACCGATTGGATTCACGCCGGAACCACTTTTCGGTGGTCCTTTTGGGCGAATCTGCAACCTCGCTTTGAACCATGCCAATCTGACATATATCAGATCGCGTTTCGCTTTTTGACTGACCGAATTCGTGTGGGTGAGCGATTCAACGTGTCGGATCGGCGATCGCTAAATCCGCACGAAGATGCGGTTGCGGTACATCCACCACAACACGAGCCAATAGGTGGTGAGGACGATTCCGCCCATCGCGAGCGGTTCGTAGGCGGCACCGAACATCTGGAAGATCTCTTTGCCAAAGTGCGTTTTGAACGAGCCGACGAGGAAGCTCTCGACGAGGTGCGAGCCGCAATAGGCGACGATCGAATTCGCACCGATGACGCGCAGCGGATACGACCAACCGGCGTAGCCGATGGCGTCGGTTGTGGCGATGAATAGCGCGAGAATCAGGAAGCACCAGCCGCCGCTAAACAGCACCCAACTCGGCGTCCAGATGCGCTTCACGTTCGGGCAAATTCCGATGCGGTCGAGCAAGTACCCCGTCAGTAGGCAGCCCAGCCCGACGACCGCGAACCGCCCCACGGTCGGCCAGTCGGCTTTGCCATCCTTGAGCCACGTGCCTGCGAACAAGCCGAGAATCATCGTGGCCAACGTCGGAATGAAACTCAGCGTACTGTACCCGCCGCTGCTGAACGCGAACGGTTTCTCGCGCGGAAACGCATTCATAAACCGCACGTCGAACGCCCACGCCGGGTTACTGTTTTTGTCCCAGTGTTTCCCGAAACCCGACGGGTGATGCTCCCAGCCAATCGGCACGCCGACCGCTGGGAAATCGAAATCGTCTGGCGGCGCAGGGTAGGCCGCGAACAGCGCCCAATAGCCGACGAGGATAATCGCGAGCGACAGATACCGTACGAGTGGCTTCGCCAATGCGATTGCGAATAAGAAACCGTAGCCGAGGCCGATCTGGGTGAGCGTGTCGTCGAAGGTGAAATTCGTTTGCGATTTGCCAACCGAACGCAGGAAGATGCCGAGCCAAATGAGGATCAACGCACGCAGCCCCGCATGGAGCATCATCCGCGTCTGCGACTGCCCGCGTGCGAGTCGATTCGCCAGCGAGAACGGCAACGCCACGCCAACCAGGAACGTAAACGACGGCTGAATGAGATCGTGGAGCGAACACCCGCGCCATTCGACGTGATCTTGATGGAACGCCAGAAACTTCCAAAACGCACTCGCAGGGAACGCCTTCGCCATGCTCGCCAGATGTAGCACCTGCGCCATCATCAGCAGCATCACAAACCCGCGATACGCATCGATCGACGTCAGCCGAGACGGCGGCGAATTCGGTACGGCCATAGCGATGTCATCCCAACGGGTGGCAATTGCGATCCGAAGTTGATGTTATCGAATTGAAGAGCTTCTCCCCGTTTAGCCGCGACGCGAAGGCTTTGCGAAGCGGAGCGCGTGGACGTCACGCAATATGGCCGATCGGATGATTTTCAATTAGCCGCGACGCGAAGGCTTTGCGAAGCGGAGCGCGTGGACGTCACGCATCACCGATAATCGTGAAGTCCACGCGCTCCGCTACGAAGACTTCGCGTCGCGGCTAATTCGCGTAGCCCTCCTGCGGTTGAACGATCCGTGGCGGCGGGATGCTTACTTACCGAAGCACGCGAAATAGTCGCGAATTGCCTCGGGGACGAGACAAGGAATCGTTCCGGCATCGATTCGTTCACGCAGTTCGCTGGGTGACTCGACCAGTTCAAACACCCGCAGAACTTCGGTGCGCAGAACATTTGCAATCCCGGCCAGCACTTCGCTCCGCGTTCCTGGATCGCCGACATCGTACCGCACATAAGGTGGTGCCGGCTGGAAAATGTTCTCGATGGTAGTGGAGAACAAAGCCGCTCCATTGATCGGGAGTTTGATGCCGGCTAGCTGCCGATACTCGGCGAGTGCCGTGCTCCAAGCCATCGTCGTCACTTCCAAGTGAACGTGGCCTGGAAGGGAGTTGACACTACGTGAGGTTCCGAAATTCACGTGGTGTTCAAACAGAGCACCCTGTCGCCAGACTACTCGCTTCGACTTCCGGTAAGTGAACCCGTAGGGAGTCAGCACGACTGCGAGTGCGTCGCAAACATCCTGGAAGACTCGCATAGATTCAGAAATCGCCATCAACCGCATCCTGTTGTGAGACGTTGTGTCGGGTTAGGCGTCTGGGAAGTCGCAGCCAAACTCCTCCTCCAACCACCGGCCCGCCGTCTCTCGGTCCAATTCCAAGTAGACTCTGGCGAACCAGCGCTGACCGTGGGCCATCGCGATGCACGCTGTCGCCGACTGAACGACCAACTTGCTCCACTTTTGATCGGGGTGCGTGCCGAGAATCTCGGGCAGGGATCGAATGGCCTCAGCGTAACCGGCCGAAAGCTCCGTTGCAACCTTCGGGTTCCCATGCTGGTCTCGCTCCAACTCGATCGTGGCAACGATTGCCAGCGCGTTCCAATCGAGCTTCCGGCTGCGACGTATAAATTCGATCAACCACGGCACTGCCGCGTAGGATGCCTGATGCAAATCACCCTGATGGTGCAACTCGTTCCAAAACTCCTCCCACAATGCCTTGTCCGGTCCGTCAGAGAGCAACCGTTTCAGAGCGGGGGAGGCATCGTATCGTACGCGGTATCCGCCCTTGTAGGACTGCCACCGGGGATCATCGAGCGGTAACATCCCGTTTGCCCCCTTTAACGCCAAACGACACCGTTTACCTGCCGGGCCGCTGCAAAAACGCCGCTCACTTTCGCTTTTTCAACATCTCGCAGTAACTATCATACGCGGCTCGGACATCAGAATCCGATACAGTGACCGTTGCGGACGGAAGCGGCTCGAGGCCCGCTTCTTTGAGCCATTTCAGACACTTGTCAACAATGCTAAACAGGCCACCCTTCCCCTCAAGAGCCTTCCTAATTGCACGCGACCGATTACGGGTCAAAAAATATCGGTCATTCCTCACTTGGACGATGCCACAGTCGACGAGTCGGGAGAAAGCCCGCGATAGCTCTCCGGCCGTTGGGATCGCATGGCTGAGTACGTCGGCGGCACCAATGATCTCGGCGAGCGTCGCGCCGCCCCTTTTGTGCACGAGCGACGTAGCCGTGAGGATCCAGGCATCATTCCAGGCCCATTGCGACATAGTGCAGTACGCCTATTCGGAAATTGTGCGACGGCTCGCTACTACGGTTTGCGACCGTACTTACGGGCCTTCGCCTCGTCCTCACGTCGGAGATCCCGGCGGACCTTGAGGACGAACAGCCCCACCCCGATGCAGATCACCGCCAGCACGGCAACCAACCCGAGGGCGACCGGGTCGCCGGCGGACAAGTCCTCGAAGAACCGGCTGATCGCATGGCCACGATTTCGTCGCACGTTACGTCCTCTGCTTACAACGACTGAGAACGTCGGTCCGCTACAGTGCTTCGTTCGGCGTCTTACTCTTGAGACAGTTCTTCGCTAACAAACAGCCCCGACCGTTTATCCCTTGCGAATGCCGATCCGTATGGGGCGTCGAGCAACGGGATGATCTCCGGGTCGTAGTTGGCGATCGTGTTGACATCGTAAATGGCCACATTCGCCGGGTCGTTGGCATACTCGTCGGACTCGACCCCTGAGAAGAAACGCCAGCCACTGTCCCAGGCTTCGTCGGGGTGCTCTCGGTACAAGTATCCCACTCGGCGTCCATCGACGGTAATGTGGTCGGTGGCATAGCAACCACCCCGGTCGGACACCAGCGGGCGAATTTCGTCGGCCTGAAGTTTGTACTGTTTCTCGTGCATCCGTGCCGCCCTCCGCTACCGAACTCGTTATTAGCTAGACATAATCGGAGCTGTTTATTCCGAAATCGAGTCTTGTCTATCTTACCAGAGTTCGCCTTGCTCTCCGCGATAGCCCGTAATACCGATATAAAATCGCGAGCACTACGTTTTGTAATCTCGTGGCGGGAGGGGCGTGTGGAACTCAAACTGACCGTGACGGCGGGGCCGCACCAGGGCCGGGAGTTTACCTTCGATGGGCACGATACGTTCCTCGTCGGGCGGGTCGACGATGCCCACTTGCAGCTATCGTTCGACGACCCGTACTTTTCGCGCCGTCAGTTCGTGATCGAAATCAACCCGCCGCGCTGTCGCGTTCTCGACCTCAAAAGCCGCAACGGCACCTTCGTGAATGGCAACCGCATCGAGACCGCCGACATCGCGGACGGCGACGAAATTTCGGCGGGGCACACCACGTTCAAAGTGTCGGTCGTCCTTCCGACCATACTCGAGCAACAGACGCTCGACCTGCCGAAGTTCGATCGGGATGCGACGATCGACTACGAACGATCCGTCGCTCCGCAACGCACGTTGGTCTACGATACAGGAGAGGAATTTGCGCCTCCCGGTTACGAGATCGGTGTGGAACTCGGACGCGGTGGCATGGGTGTCGTTTACCGTGCAATACGTCAATCCGATGGGCTAAGTGTTGCGATCAAAACGATCACTTCGGCGGTCGGCACCTCACGCAAACACGTCGAGCGGTTCGTTCGCGAATGTAAAATCCTCGGCGAGTTGCAGCACTCGAACATCGTCGGATTTCACGATGTGAGCGAATCGAACGGGACGATCTTTCTCGTGATGGAACTGGTACTCGGGCCGGACGCAAAAAAGGTTCTGAACGAGCGGGGGCCGTTGGAAGTGAAGACGGCGGTGCGGCTGATCTGCCAGATGCTCGGCGGCCTCGCGCACGCGCACTCGAAAGGGTTCGTCCATCGCGATATCAAGCCCGCGAACATCTTGATAGCCAGCCCCACCGGCGGCAAACGCACTGCGAAACTCGCCGACTTCGGGTTGGCCCGCGTCTACGAAACGTCGCAACTGAGCGGCTTGACGATGCAGGGCGAAGTCGGCGGAACGCCCGCCTACATGGCCCCCGAACAAGTGACGCACTACCGCGACGCCAAGCCCGCCGCCGACCAATACGCCGCCGCCGCCACGCTCTATTCGTTGCTCACGAAACAGTTTCCGCACGACATGCCAAAGGCGATCCCCGCACAACTCGTCCAGATCGCCACCGAAGACCCGATCTCGATTCTCGAACGGCGATCCGACCTCCCCAATGGCCTCGCCGAGGTGATCCACAAAGCCCTGAGCCGCGAACCGAAACACCGGTATCCAGACGTGCTGACACTGCGAACGGCACTGCTGGCATATGCGTGAGGTGGACGGACATCGCGCTCGAATGTTCAAAAACGAACGACGAAGTCCTCAATCACAGTGCCCAAACTCTTCGACTTACTTTTATCATTCACAGCTATCCTTCACGCCCAATCTGCTTAATTCCGAACGCTCTTGGCCGCAGACCGAACGTTCTCGGCAAGTTCAGGCCGCTTAATCTCGTGGGTCAGTTTGAAGAACTCGTTTGCCGCCTTGTCCTTGTCCAGACTGTGGCTCCGCACCGCTTGCCGAACGTAAGCACAGATCTCATCCAACACCATACCCGAGGTTCCAGAGTCGTCCTCAATGATTTTACAGAACCCGCTGATGACTGATTTCGGAAGGTCTGGCCCGTTGATGAAGTAATGCAAGTAGGCCGCAAAGTGGGGGTGCCGCAGAATATCCTTCCCCGACGTGCCGTTACCTTCAAAGATTTCCTTGCGGGACTTACCATGTCCGCCAACATTCATTTCCGGGTCCGTGAAATAACTCAGCCGCACCTGCGGAATAGCCTTGCGTTCAATCAGTGACTCGGCGAGAAGGCCGAGGCTTCCAAGACTCTTGATCCTATCCTCGATGTCCTTCCTTATGAGCGATTCGCCGTCCCAAATGATGGAAGCGAACAGAGAGTTCTCGTTCTCGTTCAACTGAATGACTTCGATCTCGGCCACAATACGTCTCCTTCCCAATTGCGACAAAACGCAATATACATAATACGATTATAGATTGATTATAGCGAAAATGAACACCCTTAACCAACCTCGATTTTATCGACGAGCCAAGCTTCGGCGCGAAGTGCGGCGATGCCGCTAAGGATCCGCTTGCGGCTATTTCCCTGCGAGTATACGAATTTCTTTCGCCGTCAATTCCCGTTGAAACAAGCAGAACTCGTCGATGTCGACCGAGTAGCCACTGGTGGACAGTCGCCCGAGGCCGACGTGCTTGAACTTGGCCGCGAGTGACGTATTGACCGCCGTCTTCGTCCCCGGTGGCGGCGCGATTTCTTCGCCATCGAGATACAACACCACGCGACCCGTGACGGCGCGCGTCATTGCGAAATGACGAAACTGCGGCTCGTCGGATGTCGTTTTCCCCCAGCTAAACTGTTCGGTCGATTTGCCGACATCTTGCATGTAGTTCATGCGGAAACTCGCTTTCGTCGCGAGCAGCGACAGCCGCGGCGCGGAAGTGATTGTCTCCGAATTCAGGCTGAACGCCAAGCCGCCGCGGTCGGAGGGATTCGTCCAAAACGCTACGGTAAACCCGAGCTTGGGCTTCGTAGCGAAGGCATCGAGTCGATCGCTCAGGTCGAGAACGAACGCGGGCACGGTGCTTCGCGATTCGCTCGCCGTCAGCCGAACCGCTTTGCCGCGCGGGCCGTCGATCCAGGTGATGCTGCCGGGCTTTTCCTTCTTGCCGACGGTCTTACCGGACACCGCATCGACGATATTTCCGGGTGTGTCGAAGGGCAGATACAGGACGAGGTTCTTGATCGCAGTCGGTACTGACAGCCCGCTGACATTCGTATTCTTCGCGGGCAGTGGTGCCATCGGCGGCCCGTCGGGTTCCGGCTCTGGTTCGGATACAAATAGCGGCGAGAGGGCCACGGGTTCGGGCTTCGTGGGTACGGGTGCCACAACGCTCACTTCGACCGCGTTCGATTTCCCATAATAGCGGGACAGCGCATAACCGAAGTAGCCGCACGACAGCATCGCAAACGCACCGAGTGCCGCAAACGCGAGGACCGTCGCTTTCGAGCGTGGCATGATGGCACTTTCCACGAGATTTACGGAACCGGTCCGGTTGAGATTTTCAATGCGTCGAGCCGGCGGCCGAGCCGCGTGCGGAAGATCCCGAGCGATGCGGCCGCCTCGGTTTGGTTCCCGTTCGCCTTCCGCATCGCGGCTTCGATCATGCGTTTTTCGACGGCTTCGAGGACTTCGTCGAGCGTTTTCGCCGTCGGGGCGGGCGGCATCGGGTTTGCCGCGATCATCGCTTTTTCGCGTAGAAATCGCGGTAAATCTGCGGGTGTCACCGCACTGTCACCCGCTCGTTCGACGGCGATGCCGACGATACGTTCGAGTTCGCGAATGTTCCCCGGCCAATCGTAACTTTGCAGCACCGGCCACGCTTCCGGAGCCATCTTCACCTCGCCGAGGAGCCGCGCCAGATCGTCGAGCCGATCGCGTAATGGGATCATTTGCAGTTCGAGCGTGGCGAGTTGCGTCTGATAGATCGGCAACATCGTGCCGCTTCGCACATCGTCGGCTGCGGACTTTGCCGAACTACAGACGATGCGCACAGCGTGCGGGTCGCGGACGGCGTCGGCGATCTTTTGTTGCAAATCGCGCGGCAGTAGCCCAGGATTTTTCAGGTAGATCGTGCCGATTGTTTTCGATGGGAACAAGCCACCGAGGCCGAACAAGACGGCATCGAACAGGTACGGTTGCACGCCACCGCAATCGACGGCAACGAACGCGCGTTCGCGGTGCGCACTCTGATAGTGGATCGTGCGGGCGACGGTTTCTTTGCCCGTGCCCGGCTCGCCGACGATCCATACGGGAGCGGTGCAACTCGCGGCATGGCGAATCTGCGAGTGGAATCGTTCGGTGGCGGGCGTCGTACCGGGGAAGCGATCGAAGCTAAATCGGGCAGCATGTTTCTCGCGGATCTGCGCCGTACTCGCAGGCACCTTCCGCGACGGTTGGCCCGCCTCGGTGGCGACGACCTGTATCGTGGCCAAGTAGCCATTCGTGCCGTTCGTGCCTTGAAGTGGAACGAACGTGATGTCCCACCACGGCGGGCCGTTTTTGTGCGAAGGCACCGGTCGCCGCACCTTCGAGACCTGCCCTGCCACGGCTTCGGGGGTCGGGGCCAACGTGCGAAACAACGGTTCCGTCGGGCCAGACGTCGCACACGCCCGCCCCCAAACCTCCGCCCGCAAACGACCCGTCAACTGCTCCCACGCCGGATTCACAAAGCGAATGCGACGGTGCCGATTCAGCACGAACAACGGCTGCGTGGCATTCTGAAACAGCGAACTCCAACGCACCCGCGTCGGCGTCGAATCGTCGGGTGTGGCAGGTGTGACAGCGGGCATTCGGTTAGTTTACAGGTATTTTCAAGTCGAAGAAGTGGCGATACGCTTGCGTACTGGGAACCAAACCAACTGCGGAACGGGAATTGTTCCCGTTTCGTCGCGCCACGTTGCCTTCGCAGCGAAGCACGGGCTATCTCTTCCTTCGATCGAGTTCGATCTGATACGGCTGGATTCGATTTGTCAGTGTCGCGATCTTGGTTTCAATCGGCTTGGTCTCGCTGCCTTTTCCACCGTCCGCTCGATTACTGGCGTTGAAACGCTCGATATCTAACTGGAACGATTTGATTTCTGCGTTGCCCATCTCAACGACAAAATTGAGGTCCGCGTCCGAAAACCAGGAAATGTCATCGAACCCAAGTGTGGAGAACGACTGAAACAATCGCGTGTGCAGGTCTCGTTGAAAGTCGATGTGAAGTTTCGCAAATCGGTGCTTTTCGACAAACGCCGTCCGCAGATCGGGCTTCTGAGGTACTTCAATCGTGTGAATACTGTCGAATCTCGCTGCGAACCGGCCCTCCGATTCCTTCCCCAAGAGTTGGCCCAGGTAAAACACGTCGGGCGAGTCGTTCCCGTCCCGTAGTTGGGTCAGGAAATCGACAGCCCGAGCCAGAGTTTTTATGTCGGCGGGAGTATGTGGCGGGAGTTTTTCAACGGCAGCCACCACGACCGACTTTTTGTGGGCGATCACGCAAGGTCGGGACAAAACAAGACAGTGGTTGTTCTTATGAACTACAGACTCTCCCCCAGTCAACGCATCTGCCTTGCCGGTGAGAAAGAGCTTCACACCACGAAGAAGGTCGCCTTGATTTAGGGGTTCGACAGATACATGCGGTTCAATGATCGGCATTGAATAGGGCCAGGTAGCTTCGGATGGCTTCAGAGACGATGTATTTTTCCTCATCCCAAACGAAGACGAGGGGTTCGAGGAAGTTTTCTACATCCTGTTGCTCGACGGGTTCGATGGGGACTACGGTTTCACGTGCAGATGGCAGTACTTCGGGTGGAAGTACTAATGCAGTCGCTGGTTCACAGGAAATCGCTGTAGCAGCCATAAGAACCTCCGCGACGTAACGGATGGAATGTGGGTTCGTGGTAATGGGGCCGTTACCCCGTTACCCTTACATACCATTCTACGACTCACGAAACCATAGCGACTCACTAATTCCGCCGCGGCCAGTTTTGTACGCCGGAGCCGCCGCCGTTTTGGCCGGGCTTGGTCGTTAGCACTTCCTGAGCGCGACGTTGGAACTTCGACATCTGTTCCCGGAGCGTGGCATCGCCGCGTTGCATGATCTCGAGTTCGTGCTGAATTTCCGCGCTCAATCGCTTGAGTTCGGTCTCTTGGCGGGCCATCAGTGCGCGTTCGCGGGCCATCGACACTTCCATATCGCGCATCTGCTTTTCGAGCGATTCTTCGTCGTCGCGCAACTGTTTGCGCTCGTCCTGGAGCTGCGTGCGTTCCTGGTTCTGCCGCGCGGCTTCTTGCTCGAGTTCATCGGCCCAATCTTCGAGTTCGGTCTTCGTCTTCGGCGGACCCGATGGCGTCGTGTGGCCGAGGGTACCGGCGGAAATTTGCTCTTCGATCTGCTGTAACTGCCCGCTGAGTTCGTCGACCGCCTGTTGCTTTTCGGAAATCTGATTCTGATGCTCTTGCTTGGCCCGGGCGAAAACCTGCTCGGTATCGCTCGCTTCTTGCAAAAGGTGCTTCATTTCGCCGAGGAGGACGCGCAGTTCCTTGTTTTCGGACTTCAGCCGCAACACTTCCGGACTCGGCCCATCCGTCGATGGAATATCGGCGCTGTACGAAGACGCACCCGGGGTGTATCGCGAACCCGGCGTCGCCCATTTGTTTGCGGCTTTCGGCGTAAAATTGGCTGCGGGTTCGTCGGGTACGGACGGCCCCGCGATCTGCGATGCCACCGATGGCATTCGCAATTTTCGGAGCATCTCTTCGGTGGAAGAGATGATGCTGCCAGTACTTGCGGTTTCCGCGGCCGATTGATTATCGATGGGCATGGCCGACGGAACGCCGAGCGGCGGCGGTGTAGAAGCCAGCAAGCGGCGGCGCAATTCAGCGGCAGAAATCGAAGGTGGCGGGTCGGGGGTATACTGGTTCGCCATCCGGGTGGCTCTCCTTGGGAGTTCGTCTGGTGTCGGGCGGGCGGGCCGAGCGTGTAAACATTTTGAACCAACCCAATGAAGCCTAGATCGGCGATAGATCAAGTCAAGCCAAAACCGCCATATCGTTGCGCCCGTTCTACCGTTAAGGAAGTTAAACTCGTCGTTGCCGAAAGGGGCCAACAGCGGAACGGAACGCGATGCATCATCGCATCGTCGTTCAGACCAAAATCTCATGGATATTCAACACGACAGTCCACGAGACTTGAGTATCGACGGACATTCGCGTATCGTAATCGCATGTGGTGCCCATTGACTTGCCTCTCCCATCTACGAGGTCCACCATGCGTCACACTCTCCCGCAGACTCGGCAATCGAAACGCAAACCGTTTCTCGGCGTCGAACTCCTCGAAGGCCGCGACGTGCCGGCGACGTTCACGGTCGCGAACTTGAACGATGCCGGGAGCGGCACATTGCGTGAGGCGATCGGCTTAGCGAACGCGATGCCGGACGCCGACATCATCCGGTTCGATCCCAGTATCGCCGGGAAGACCATTACGCTAACCAATTTCGCGGACTTCTCCTTTGGGTTTTCGGGACTGCTTATCTCGACCCCCGTCACAATCGTCGGCAGCGGGCAGACGATCTTCCGCGACAGCACGGTGCCGTTCCGCTTGTTTGCCGTGAGTAACTCGGGGACGTTATCGCTTCAGAACCTGACCCTGATGAACGGCTTCGCGCAAGGTGGCGACGGCGTATTGAGCGGAGGCGGCGCGGCCGGGCTAGGTGGGGCGATTTACAACCAGGGTTCGCTGACCATTTCCGGCTCGACGCTATCGGGGAATCAAGCAGTCGGTGGGCTAGGTTCGTCCGGTGGTTCCATCAGCCAATCATTTAATTTCGGCGGTGGGGGCGGACTGGCTGGACCGGGAACGACCCAAGGTGGGCCACCCAATGGTGGAATTGCAGGGGTCAACAAACTATCCTTTAACGGAGGGTTCGGTGGTGGCGGTGCCGCTTCGGTCCCAAGTGGTATGGGAGCTGTCGGCAACGGCGGGTTCGGTGGTGGTGGTGGCGCTGGGGACGGCGCAGGTGGTATTGGTGGGTTCGGGGGTGGTGGCGGGGGAACCTCGAACACGGGTAGCGTTGGCGGAATCGGTGGTCCCGGCGGGTTCGGCGGCGGCGGCGGCGGCGGACTCGGCGCGGGTGGGGGTAATTTCGAGAACGCAGGCAGCGGGGGAGCGGGTTCGGGGCTCGGCGGCGCGATCTTCAACCAGGGCGGTGCGGTTACCATCACCAACAGCACAATTGCGGGCAACGCGGCTCGGGGCGGTAACTCGTCGGGAAAGGGTCAAAACGGCGGCGGCTACGGCGGCGGAGTGTTCAACCTCAACGGGTCGACGACATTGACCAATACGACGATCGCCGGAAACACCGTCGTGGCTGGCACGGGCGGAGTTGCCAACACGGCCAACGGCGGTGCGCTTTATAATGCATCGGTGAATGTCGGAGCGGACACGATCAACCAAACTGCGAACGCGACCATCAATAACAGCATCCTGTCGCACACCAGCATCATCGGGTCGTCGGTTTCTAACTTCCAAGATGCCGCATCGAAGGGGACGGCTTCACTCGTCCGCACCGGCCCGAGCATCTTGATTGGTAGCTTGGAAACGAACGGATCGTCTACCGGCTCTTACATCACCATCGACCCAAATCTCGGGCCGCTCCAGGATAACGGCGGGTTCACGCAGACGATGCTTCCGAACGCGGGCAGTTCGGCGATCGACACCGGCGTCAATACGTCCGTGCCAGGGTTCGTTACCGATCAGCGCGGGCCGGGATACCTGCGCGTGTTCAATGGCAAAGTCGACATCGGCGCGGTCGAAGTGCAACCCGCTCCGCTGCTCGTCGTGGTGTCTCCCGCAACATTACCTGCCGCACAACTCGGCACCGCATACAGCCAAACGATCACTGCGACCGGGCCGGCTGGCCCTTTCACCTTTACCGTTTCAGGTGGTACCCTACCGAGTGGGCTAACGCTGACGAGTTCGGGGTCGTTGGCCGGAACGCCAACGGGCACGGCGGGCACGGCAACCTTCGCGATCACTGCAACGAATGCCACTTCTGAGGCAGGCAGCCGCGCGTACAGTGTGGTTGTGTCCACGCTCCCTCCTCCGCCCCCACCGGGAACGGTGAAACCGGTCCTCGTCGGCTTCCCACAATTTGCGGCGGGCAGTGATGTCGGTGGCAGCAGCGCGACGCTCTACAACCCGGATAAATCGGTGCGGTTCAGCGTGGCCGCGTTCGCGGGTTTCACAGGGGGCGTTCGCACCGCGAGCGCAGATTTTAACGGCGATGGCGTTGCCGATCTCATCGTGGGTACGGGACCGGGTATCGCCACTCGCGTCGTGATTCTCGACGGCAAATCGCAAGCCGTGCTGTTCGATGTTGCACCGTTTGAAGCCTCGTTCAAAGGGGGCGTTTACGTTTCGGCGGGCGATGTCACGGGCGATGGAATTCCGGATCTCGCGATCACGCCCGATGAAGGTGGCGGGCCGCGAGTGGATATTTACAGTGGTGCGGTCGGCTTCCCGAAAGTGGCCGGCTTCTTCGGCATCGACGACGTCAACTTCCGTGGCGGGGCGCGTTCGGCCATCGCCGACATGACGGGCGATGGCGTGGCCGATCTCATCGTCGTTGCGGGCTTCGGTGGCGGGCCACGGGTGGCGGCGTTCGATGGCAAGTCACTTGCGACGACACCCGTGAAGATTTTCGGCGACTTCTTCGCCTTTGAACAGGCATTGCGAAACGGCATCTTCGTTACCGCTGGCGACATCAACGGCGACGGCTTTGCGGACCTGATCGCAGGCGGCGGACCGGGTGGCGGACCGCGCGTGCTGGCATTCGACGGCAAGAGTTTACTTAGCAATCAATATGTGAACCTCGCCAACTTCTTCGGCGGCGACGTCAACAGTCGCGGTGGCATTCGCGTGGCGGTGAAGAACCTCGACGGCGATAACCGTGCCGACTTGGTCGTCGGTTCAGGCAGTGGGGCCGGTTCGCGCGTGACGGGTTACCTCGGTAAGAACATCGCAGCGTCTGGCACGCCTCCGGCGCAGTTCGATTTCGATTCGATCAGCGGCTTCACGGGTGGCGTGTTTGTGGGATAGTAGTGGATAGTGATTAGTGGTGAGTTGTGAGTAAGAATGAGAAGTATTTATTCTTCTTCTCTGTGTGCTCTGTGACTCTGTGGTGAAATCGAAATGGGCACAGTTCGATTTTGATGCTCCACGTGCGACGTCGTTGTCGTATCATTTTCCACATCGCCGTTTCTTTCACTCAAGGTCACTGTCATGTCTACTGCAACTGCCGACATCGGTCTGATTGGCCTCGCCGTCATGGGCGAAAACCTCGTCCTGAATATGGAGTCGCGCGGGTATACCTGCGCGGTCTTCAACCGCACGACGGAGAAGGTCGATGCGTTCGTCAACGGTCGGGGCAAGGGCAAGAAATTCGTCGGAGCACACACGCTCAAAGACTTCGCTGCCAGCCTGAAACGGCCGCGTAAGGTCATGATGATGGTGAAGGCCGGGAAGGCCGTCGACGACACGATGGCCTCGGTTCTGCCGTTCCTCGAAGCGGGCGATATTCTCATCGATGGCGGCAACACGCACTTCCCCGACACCTCGCGTCGCGTGGCCGAGTGCAAAGCGAAGGGCATTCACTTCGTCGGCAGTGGCGTGTCGGGTGGCGAAGAAGGCGCACTGATCGGCCCGAGCATTATGCCCGGTGGCGATGTTGCCGCTTGGCCCGCCGTGAAGCCGATCTTCCAGGCGATTGCCGCGAAGGTCGATGGCGGCGTGCCGTGCTGCGACTGGGTCGGGCCAGAGGGCGCGGGGCACTTCGTGAAGATGGTTCACAACGGCATCGAGTACGGCGATATTCAACTGATCTGCGAAGCGTACGACTTGCTCAAGAACACGCTCGGCCTCGGCGCGAGCGAACTCAAAGACGTCTTCGCGAAGTGGAACACCGGCCCGCTCGATAGTTACCTCGTCGAAATTACCCGCGACATTTTCGGTTACACCGACCCCGAAACCAACAAGCCGATGGTCGATCTGATCCTCGACACCGCCGGCCAAAAGGGCACCGGCAAGTGGACCGTCGATGCCGCCACCGAAACGGGCACGGCCCTGACGCTGATCTCCGAAGCGGTGTTCAGCCGATGCCTGTCCGCCCAAAAAGACGAGCGCGTGGCCGCGAGCAAGATCCTGCCCGCACCGAGCGTGCCCGCGTTCACCGGCGACAAAACGCAGTTCATCGCCGACGTCGAAATGGCACTTTACGGCAGCAAGATCATCAGTTACGCGCAAGGTTACGCGCTGATGGCGGCGTTCGCCAAGGCCCAGAAATGGGAACTCAACATGGGTGGCATCGCACTCATGTGGCGTGGCGGTTGTATCATCCGCAGCAAGTTCCTCGGGAACATCAAGGAAGCATTCGACAAGAACGCGAACCTCGTGAACCTGCTCGTCGATCCGTTCTTCGCGGGGGAAATCTCCAAGGCTGCTCCTGGATGGCGTCGTGCGATCTCGACCGCCGTGCTGTCCGGCACGCCGATGCCCGCAATGGGGTCCGCACTCTCGTACTTCGACGGGTACCGCACCGCACGCCTGCCCGCGAACCTGCTGCAAGCCCAACGCGATTACTTCGGGGCGCATACCTACGAGCGTATCGACAAGCCACGCGGCGAGTTCTTCCACACCAACTGGACCGGCCGCGGCGGCAACACGACGAGCAAGGCTTACAACGTGTAAATCCTCGCAGAGTCTTGCAGGAACGCCGCCCATGCTTGCGAAACTCCGTTCGTTTGCCATCCTCGGCATCGACGCTCTCCCCGTCGATGTCGAGGTCGATTCCGCCACCGGTAACGCCAAAGTCATCCTCGTTGGCTTGCCCGAAATGGCCGTTCGCGAAAGCGTTCACCGCGTCGAACGCGCGCTCGCCAACCTCGGCTACGCGCGCCCGACGGGTCGCGTCATCATTTCACTTGCACCTGCCGACCTTCGCAAGGAGGGCGGCGCGTTCGATCTGCCGATCGCGCTCGGCATCCTCGTCGCCACCCGGCAGCTCAACCCGTCGCAAGTCGAACAATTCGGCACCGTCGGCGAATTAGCGCTCGATGGCACCGTACGGCCGATCAAAGGCGCGCTCTCGATATCGATTGCCGCCCGCGATCTCGGCATCAAAAAGCTGCTCGTCCCGCGCGAAAATGCCCGCGAAGCCGCCGTCGTTTCCGAAGTCGAAGTCTACGCCATTTCCTCGCTCGCCGAAGCCGTGGGCATTATCGCAGGCGCGATCGACGTCGATCCCGTGTCGCCGGGTTTGGCCGAACTCGAAGAGCGATTGAACCAATATCCCGTCGATTTTTCCGATGTGCGCGGCCAAGAGTCTGCGAAGCGTGCGGTGATTATCGCGGCCGCCGGTGGGCACAACGTGCTGATGCTCGGCAGCCCCGGTAGCGGTAAGACGATGATCGCGCGCCGACTGCCGACGATCCTGCCGCCGCTGACGCCGAACGAAAGCCTTGAAACGACGCGCATCTACTCCGCGATGGGCCGAATGCCCGCCGGGGAATCGTTGCTGACCACGCGGCCGTTCCGCAGCCCGCACCACACGATTTCCGATGCCGGGATGGTTGGCGGCGGCACGATCCCGCAGCCGGGCGAAATCTCGATGTCGCACCACGGCGTGCTGTTTCTCGACGAACTCCCCGAGTTCAACCGTCGCTGCCTCGAAGTACTGCGTCAGCCTTTGGAGGAAGGCCGCGTCACGATCAGCCGCGCCGTCCACTCGGCCACATTCCCCGCCGATTTCATCCTCGTGGCCGCGATGAACCCGTGCCCGTGCGGCTACCTCGGCGATGCGAAACACAAGTGTAAATGCTCGCCGATGGGCGTCGAAAAGTACCTCTCCCGACTGAGCGGCCCACTGCTCGACCGCATCGATATGCACATCGAAGTGCCGAGCGTGCCGTACGAGGAATTATCGAAATTGACCGACGGCACGAGTAGCGCCACGATGCGCGAAAGCGTGTTCAGCGCGCGGGCGATTCAGGCCGCCCGTTTCGGCAACAAACCGAGTGGCCTCAACAGCCGCATGTCGCCGAAAGAGTTGCGCAAGTATTCCGTCGTCGATGCCGAAGGGCGGAAGTTGTTGCAGTCGGCAATGGACGACCTCGGACTCTCCGCCCGCGCCCACGACCGCATTCTGCGCGTGGCGAGAACAATCGCAGACCTGTCCGCCACCGAGCACATCGACGATGGCCACGTCGCCGAAGCGATCGGCTACCGCACCCTCGACCGCAAGTTGTGGAACAAGTGACGTGGCGAGTGGCACGGCACGCGGTTTCCGGTTGACGGCGATTCTGTCGGCATGTTACACGTTGCAGTTGGCACCATTGGCACCACCCTCGAGCGATATGATGGGGCGAATTCCCAACCCGATTCGCGAGCGAATGCCGACGATCCTGCGTCAGGCAGTGGGGCCGTGCGTATCGGTTTGCATCGCGAACTGGAATTGCCGGGAGTTGTTACGCGGTTGCCTCGAATCGTTACTTCAGCAACCGCAAGGGGTTCCGTTCGAGATCGTCGTCGTCGACAATGCCTCGAGCGATGGCGCAGCCGACATGGTGGCGCGCGACTTTCCCGACGTACGGCTCATCCGCAACAGCTCGAACGTCGGCTTCAGCCGCGCGAACAACCAAGCTGCCGCCGCTTCTTGCGGGCGGTTTCTCTTCTTTCTCAACAACGACACTGTGGTGCCACCACTGGCGTTACGCGAATTCGTCGACTTCTTCGCGGAGAACCCCGGCGTCGGCATGATCGGCCCGCGACTGCGTGGCGGCGACGGCGAGTTCCAGATCTCGTATCGCCGCAAACCGACGATCGAGGCGTTGTTACACCGGATCAGCTTGTTGCGTTGGACGGGATTATTTCGCAAGGCGTACTACGAATATCGGCGAAACAGTTTCGAGCCGGAAGGCACTCACACGGTCGAAGTGCTGATGGGCGCGGCCGTGTTTTTGCCGCGAGAAGGCTTTGAAACGAGCGGTCGTTGGGACGAACAGTACCGCTTCGGCGGCGAGGACTTGGACCTGTCCGCACAGGTCGGCCGTCGCAAACCGCTGTATTACGTCGGTAGCGTCGAGATCGTCCATTACGGCCGCGTGGCGAGCCGAGCGAACGTGCGATTCGCCGCGCCGAACGTGGCGATCGGTTACGTGCGCTACTTCCGCAAAGCCGAGGCGAACCGGCGAATCTTGCTGTTTTATAAGCTATTCGTGACGCTCGATGCGCCAGTGCAGGCGACGGCGAAGCTGCTACAAGGCGCGGTACGCTGGCTGCGTGGGGATCGCGAACGCGCCCGGAAAAGCTGGCAGGCCGCCCGCGGTTTGTGGCACTTCCTGCGTACCGAACTCGTCCGCTTCTGGATGGCATGAACGCACTCACGCGAATTTTGGTCGAACAACTCTTCGCGCGCTGGGTCGGTCCAACGGTCACTCGCTGGGTGGAAGATCGCGCATCGCGGTTCCTTTCGAGCACATTTTCGCGGCTGACACTCCGACTATTCGAGCCAAGCCCACGCGGTCGTTCGCGCCGCAGTCGAGCGTTCGTGTTCGTACTGTTAGCAGCGGGCGCGTACTTCGCGTATCGAGGCATCCGCCTGGGTCGAACGTGAAGCAGTTGTTTCATAGATTGAACGCAAGTAGAGAAATGCGTTTGTGCGGCGGCGAGATTGACGATGGCGATCTTACTTCATGGCACAACGAAACGACGAGCGGAGCAAATCGTGGCACGGGGACCAAATCCGGATTTCATCGAGCCGGGTGGTGGCCAAATGGCGGAGGGATTCTCGACGTATCTTGAAACCGGCCCTTTTCCACTGGGCACTCCAGAAGAGTACGCCCGACGTAAATCAGCAGGATTCCTAAACGAAGGCGGCCCTGTTATACTCGAAATAGACGTTCCGGACGCGATTATTGCTTTGGCTACCGATGATGTGTACTTCCCTTTAACTCAGGGACTCGTCCAATTCGACATCGGCGCAGGTCTGGAAGAATTGCGCGAAGAATGGCCAATGTTACAGAAGCAAATCTTACTGGTAAGTGATCCATGAATACCCTACGAGAGAAGCTCACCCCGCAACCGGATCGAGCTACTGGTGCGGAGACATTCCGTCGCATCCTCTTGCAACCGACGAACGGTATTGTGGGACTGGTCGACGAGTTATTGGCAGCTTCGATGGTAGGCCGTCATCAACTCGACTGGCAGGACGACCGTTGTCGCGTTCGATTCTTCGATGGCGATTGGAAAGACTCGATCGATGTCCCGATGCGCAAGTCGGTTTTTCGAGCCATCCTCGCTCGCATCGCTGCACTTTGTAACGAGCAAACGTCCGTCGCGATTTCACCGTACGGCGGGGAAGGCGAATTGTCGGTCGGCGCGAACTCAGCGATACGAGTCGCTTTCGTCAACACACCCGATACACAAACGTTAGAACTGGTGGCGAAGTCGGGAACTGGGGTCGAATGAAGCGGGCGTAACGGGAGAATGGCACGTGCGTACAGTCGTTTTGATTCAGGGTGGCGGCATCGGTCTCGATCAGGAAACGTCGGTGCGTCGGATCCTCGAAGCGGCGCGCGTGCCGGTGGCGTTTCGCGTATTCACCGCGGGGCGGGCCGCACTCGAACAGGGCCTCGATGCCATTCCCGATGAAGCGCTGAATGCCATCCGCGAAAGCGGAATCGCCCTGAAAACCAAGCTGCTTCAGCCGAAGGGCGCGGGCACGCCGACGGCGCACGGCCCGGATGTTCCCACGAATTACAACGTCGAGTTCCGCAAGAAACTCGGGCTGTTCGCGTCGGTGCGGCCGATCCTCAACCTCGCGGGGTTGCCGAGCCGGTTTAGCGGGGTGAACTTCCTGCTCGTTCGCGAAATTACCGAAGACCTCTACACCGCGAGCGAACACGAAGTCGTGCCGGGCGTCGTGCAGAGCTTCAAGATCGTCACGGAAGTGGCGTGCATGCGGTTCTTCCGATACGCCTTCGATTTGGCACGAAAACAAGAGCGCAAGTCGATCCACTGCATCCACAAAGCGAACATTTTGAAGATGGCCGACGGCCTGTATCTCGATTGCTTTCGCCGCGTGGCCAACGGCTACCCGGAGATCGCACCGAAGGAAATGATCGTCGATAACACCTGTATGCAACTCGTCACGCGACCGCAACAATTCGAGGTGATGGCGGCGGGGAACCTCTACGGCGATTTGCTTTCGGACCTGGGCGCGGGCCTGATCGGCGGCATCAGCGCGACGGCGGCGATGAACGTCGGCGTCGGCGTGAAAGTCTTTGAAGCCGTCTACGGTGCGACGCACGAAGCGGTGCCACCCGACCGCGCCAACCCGCTGCCGTTGATCTTGCCAACCATCGAGATGCTGAAAGAAATCGACGAAGGCAAAGCGGCGAGCCGAATCTTTCACGCGGTCGAATCGGTGCTGAAAGAAGGCCACGTTCGACCCATCGACCTCGGCGGCACCGCCAGTACGACGGAGTTTACCGAAGCGATCGTGAAGGCGTTGAAGTAACAAAAGGAATTCGCATCATGCAGAAGGTTGCGTTGGTTTCGGGGTCGGCGACGGGCGTGGGGCGGTCGTGTGCCGTTCGCTTCGCGAAACTCGGATATGCGGTGGCGGTCAATTACTCGAAGTCCGTGGCCGAGGCCGAAGAGACGGCGGACCTCGTTCGTGCGTGCGGCGTGCCGGTGCTGGTTCACCGGGCGAACATCGGCGACGATACGCAGGTTCGCGGGATGATCGCGGCAGTCGAATCGACGCTCGGCGGTCTCGATGTGCTCGTCAACAATGCCGCGACCACGCACTTCGTTCCGCACGCCGATCTCGATGCTCTGACGGATGCAATTTGGGATGAAATTTTGCAGGTGAACGTGAAGGGCACATTCTACTGTTGTCGCGCCGCGATGCCGCTGTTGAAGCTGCGAAAAGGGAACATCGTCACGGTGTCGAGCGTGGCCGGGCTGACGGGGCAGGGGAGTTCGATCCCGTATTGCGCGAGCAAAGCGGCGGTGAACGCACTGACACAATCGTTGGCAAGGGCTTTTGGGCCAGAAGTGCGCGTGAATGCCGTCGCGCCAGGACCGATCCTGACGCGGTGGTTAGCCGGTCGTGAAACGCAGATTGAAAAGTACCTGGAATTGGCACCGCTCAAACGTGCCGCAGACCCGGACGACGTCGCAGACGTCGTCCTGTTTCTGGCGAATGGCACATCGCTAATGACCGGACAAGTGGTGGTCGTAGATGGGGGGCGAACGATGTAATCGCACGCCGCCGCCGACTATTTGCGGTGGCGAATCTTCGCGCGCATCCGTCGCTTCTTCCGACCCACCTTGCGCCGTCCGCTACCGCGTCGTCGGCCCGCCATACGACTTCTCCCTAACCACACGTGATCGTCTTAATTTTTAGACAGGACTTTAGCTTAGAGCGCAGCCCCTATCGCGGCAAGCCGATGTCGCGATCCGCCGCGCTTTCAAAGGAATCGTGTGACATCGCACGATTCGTTGGGTAGAAAGAACGACAGCCTACCGTCACTCGTGAGATGCATCGTGAATACGCCGACACCCGACGACCCGTTCGAGTCGTCCGACCCCGATTTCGACCCGTGGGCCGACGACCCCGATGCCCCGAAAGAGCCGGGGATGGACGACTCCGACGAGTTCGCCCCGCTCGATTCGGATTCGGATGCGTACGAGTTCGGCGGTCCATCGGCACTCTTCGACCCGGAAACGAGCGACGAGATCGGCCTCGAAATCGTCTATCAGCAAACGATGGCGGCAATGAAAGCGCCACCGCAAGACAAGACGCCACCGAAGCGTTCGGGGATGTTGTTTCTGGCGTCGCTCACGCTGTTCATCCTCTCGTTCGCCTCCCAAGGGTTCCGTTGGATCGGCGTCGCCCTCATCGTGATGTTCGTCCACGAACTCGGCCACTTTTTGGCGATGCGCGCGTTCGGTTACCGCAACGTGAAATTGTTCTTCTTGCCGTTCTTCGGTGCAGCCGTCACGGGTACGAATGAGACGGCACCGGCTTGGAAACAAGCGGTGATGATCCTGCTCGGCCCGCTGCCGGGGCTACTGATCGGCTTTCTCATCATCGCGATCCTGCAACCGGACAAGGCCTCGTTTCTCATGGAACTGGCGCTCTTCTTCGGGGTCTTAAATGCGTTCAATTTGATACCCATATTGCCGCTCGATGGCGGGCGATTGTTCGAGGTGCTATTCCTCGCGCGGCGACCCTGGCTCGGCACGATCTTCCGCCTGTTCGCCATCGTCGCCATCGTTGCGGCCGCGATTGCCTCCAACGATTGGATGGCCGGTATCGTCCTGGGATTATTGGCGTTGATACTGCTCGGCACCACGCGGATGTCGCACCGCATCGCTCGTTCGCGGGCCGTGTTGTCGGCGGCGTTTCCACGCATTGCGGGGAAGTGGGAAAAGGTCGTCGATACCGACCGCCGCCAACTCTTTGAAATCGCCGTGCAAATCGGCCCCGACGAGGCCGAACCCGAGCAACTCGCAGCAATCGTTCGGCAAATCCACGGCCAAGCCGTCACGCGACACGCCGGGACAAAAGTCTCCGCACTGTTGTTGTTCGCCTACTTCAGCGGCTGGGCACTCGCCATCGGCACCACCGCTCTGATGATCTATCGCCGAGCCGCCGGACCGATTGCGAATGGGTGACGCATACTCACGTCACGGCGAATTCTTTACTTTTGTGCTTTCGTAGAGGGGACGAGCGTTGGGCATCCATCGATGTCTTTGATGTAAAATGGCGATCGATAGCCCATCGCATCGCAAAATTCGATCAAGCCTTCAACCTGGAAGCGCGTTCGAGTCAACCCTTCGGTTTGAAGCCGTTTTTCGGCCGATTTTTTATCGCAGGGCAAATTGCGGTCGATGCACTCTAAGGATGCCGCGACGAGAGGTGGCATCGACGGGTAGTATTTCAATCGCTCCACCAAATTTTTGCAAATCTGCGACAGTCGTTGTTTGGTAAGCGCGAATCGCTTGCCCAACTCGCGATACGTTTCCTTTGCCCCGTTGCCATCCCAGCCGTAACGGGCCAAAACGACTTCGATGTTCCGCGCGGAACTGGCATTGTTTCGCATGCGAAAGCTCCTTCGTACGAGGTCGCGCAACTCGTCCTCCAAATACGCATGTGCCACCGGTGCTTCGTGCGGATGGTCGCGATACTCTTTTCTAGTGGGGAATTTCTCGACGCGATCGAGATAATCGATGAGGCAAATCATTCCAAAACCGGGGAAGTTCAACACCTCGCCGAGTGTGCGATTCGCCAAATCTTCAAAGCGATCCTCGAACCCCTGTTTCGCCAAACAGTGGAATGTCCGAGCCGCAAGGTCGAGATCGCGCAGTTTCGTACCGGCAGGCAGGGTGGGAAAACGCAACGTGTGAAACGATCGAATTCGCGTTGCAAACATCGCTTCGCCGAGTGCGGATTCCGATTTCGCACCCTCGACAATGCGCGGCGGTGCGCTCGTCAACGCTTCCAGCGAAGTGATGAGATCCACGATCGACTTGGCACCGAAATGCTCGAGGTCGAGTACATCTCGGACGGTCTTGTTGCACAAATCGTTCGGTCCGGCCAGCAAACCTCGATATTGCATATCGCTGAGGCAGTTGTAGGTCCGCTGTTCGATCTCCAAATCCTCGAGTTTTTCGACCGGAGGAAACGAGGGTAGCGTCGTTCGCAACAAGATTTTCAGCAGCTTGGAACTATACGTGCTGGCGCGCACGGTAACCACGATGAGATGCCCGAGTTGCTTGCAGATACCGGGAGAAAACGTGTCCCATGCGCTCGTGTCGAGGTCGGACAACCGGGCCATTTTCGTCTTCACGCCCTTCAAAAACGATTTGGGGATCGGAACGTCCAACATCGCCTTCAAGGTGACCGGTGCTAAAGCGTGACCGGGCCGCGGGTAGTTAGAAATGGGCATAGGTGTCTCGTCGCAGGTATTGCTTCGTAGTTACGTAGGGTACGGGTCAATGGTGTCGTAGTCGGTTCTAATCCGGGCCGCGGACGAACGAGGCGACTTGTTCTTGGTAGAAGCGGCGGAGTTTCTCGTGGCTCTGCTCGCTCAGCGGTCGCATTCCACTCGGCTTGGCGTTCAGCAACGTTTGTTGTGCGTTGCGCGCACCGGGGATAATCGTCGTAACAGCGGGGAAATCGAGGATCCAGCGGAGTGCCATCTCGGCCATCGTATAGCCCGATGGCAATAGCGTTCGCAGCTTTTCTATCAGTTCCAGGCCGTTCTCGAAGCCTAGCCCCGCGAAGGTTTCGCCGACGTTGAACTTCTCGCCGTTGCGGTTGTAGGCGCGGTGATCGGTCGCCGCGAACTTCGTACTATGCGTGTATTTTCCAGCGAGTAACCCGGAGGCCAACGGCAGCCGCACGATGATCGCCACGCCTTTCTTTTGGGCTTCGTCGAAGATCGCAGTGATCGGCGTTTGGCGAAACACGTTGAAAATGATCTGCAACGAGGCGAGTCCTTCTTGCGCCAAGCACGCCTTCGCCTCGGCGGTCGATTCGACGCTCGCCCCGAATCGTTGGATCTTGCCTTCCTGTTTCAGTTGCCGCAACGTCTCGAAAATCTCGCCCTTTTCCAGTTCCGCCAGCGGCACGCAGTGCAGTTGCGTGAGGTCGAGCGTTCCGACGCCGAGCCGCTTCAACGAGGCTTCGGTGAATGCACGCACGTGTTCGGGCAGGCAGTTGTCCGGCAATCCCGGCGTCGGCCAGCGTCCGAGTTTCGTCGCCAGAAACAGCTTCTTCGCCGAAATGTCTTTGGCGAACTTGGCGATGAGGCTCTCGCTGCGGCCGAGGCCGTAGATGTCGGCCGTGTCGAAGAATGTCACCCCGGTGTCGTACGCCGCCTTTAATGTGGCGAGCGCGTCGGCATCGGACACGGTGCCCCACTGATCGCCGCCGATCTGCCAGCAGCCGAGGCCAACCTCCGAGACGCGAACGGGGTCTTTACCAAACGCACGGGTGTTCACATTCGTTCTCCAATAGGGGCCAGTTCCGAAATTGTAGCCGTTCCCGCGCAGAACGCCACACTCGCTCCCTGCTCCGAAACGCAAAGAGGAGCGAGTGGGTTGTGGGTGGAACACTTCGTTTCGCTATAATCCCCATACCGCTAACCTGCCCTTTCGTTCGACGAGGAACGGCCCGATGCTGGTGAGATTTTGCATTCTCGGTACTTTCGTTTGCGTGCTGTTCGCGGCGATCCCGGCACGGGCGGCGGTCGATTTTTCGCGCGACATTCTGCCGATCCTTTCGGACAATTGCTACCACTGCCACGGGCCGGATGAAGCCGCACGCAAGGCGGGTTTGCGCCTGGATACCAAAGACGGCGCGTTCCGGAAGAAGAAAGATCGCACGATGATCGTGCCGGGCAAAAGTGCCGAGAGCGAAGTGATTACGCGTGTGTTCAGCAAAGATGCCGACGAGATGATGCCGCCGCCGGACTCCAACCGCAAGCTGACGCCGAAGCAAATCGCACTGCTGAAACAGTGGGTCGATGAGGGTGCGAAGTGGGGGACGCACTGGTCGTACATGCCGCTACCGCGTGCAATTGCCATTCCCAAAAGTACCGAGCGCAACCCGATCGATGCGTTCGTTGCCGCACGGCACATCAGCGAAGGATTCGCATTTTCCGCTGAATCGACGAAGGAAGCCTGGCTACGCCGCGCGACGTTCGACCTCACCGGCCTGCCACCGACTTTGCCCGAAATCGATGCGTTCAAAGCCGATCTGAGCGCAACCGCACACGAAACCGTCGTGGATCGCTTGCTGGCGTCGCCGCGCTATGGCGAACGCATGGCGGTCGAGTGGCTCGACCTCGCACGCTACGCGGACACGCACGGCTACCAGTCGGACCGCTTCCGCCAGATGTGGCCCTTCCGCGACTGGGTGATTCGCGCCTTCAACAGCAACCAGCCTTACGACGAATTCGCGACGTGGCAACTCGCCGGCGACATGCTGCCGAACCCCACGAAAGACCAACGACTGGCGACCGCGTTCAACCGTTTGCACATGCAGAACGAAGAAGGTGGGGTCGTCGAGGAAGAGTTCCGCGTCGCCTATGTGGCGGACCGCGTCAACACCTTCGGCACCACGTTCCTCGCTCAGACATTCGAGTGCTGCCGTTGCCACGATCACAAGTTCGACCCGATCTTGCAGAAGGATTATTACAAGCTGTTCGCGTTCTTCCAGAACATCGATGAATCCGGGCAGACGTCGTACTTCACGAACGCGATGCCCGTGCCGACGCTGTTACTTTCCACGGACGAGCAAGACGCGAAGATCCGCACGTTGGTGCAAAACATCGGCACAGCGAAAGCGGCACTGACTGCGTCACGGGCTTCCGCACCAGCGGATTTCGAGAAATGGCTGGCCACGAAGCCGAAGGAACCGACGCTGCCAAACCTCGTCGCGTCGTTCGATTTCGACGAACTCAAAGCGAACCAGTCGCCGAACGGCGTCGATGCGAAACAGCCCGCGAACGGCCACGACGGTCCGACGCTCATCGATGGCAAACGCGGCAAAGCGGTGGCGCTCAACGGCGAGAATGGCTTCGACATTCCCGGCGTCGGCCACTTCTCGCGGTCCGACCCGTTCAGCTTTTCGATGTGGATTCGCGCCGAAACACTCGCGCCGCGCGCCGTGATTTTGCACCACAGCAAAGCCCCGATCGATGCGGGAAGTCGCGGTTACGAACTGCTCTTGGAGAACGGCCGCGTCGCACTCGGGCTACATTACATGTGGCCGGGGAACTCGCTGAAAGTGTCGGCGAAAACGCCGATTCGTGCGAACACCTGGACGCATATCAGCGTGGCGTACGATGGCTCCGGTCATGCCGATGGCGTGCAAATTACGCTCGATGGCAAGCCTATCGAACGCGAAGTGATTCGTAACAACCTTCGCAAAGACACCACGTACGAAGATGGCGAACCCAACTTCGCACTCGGCAACCGCTTTCGCGACAACGGCTTCCGAGGCGGCGCGATCGACGATCTGAAAATCTTCGCCCGCGCGATCGCACCGATCGAGGCGGCACACCTCGCGGGACTTGCGGATTTCACGACGGCATGGACGGCGAAAGCCCTCACGCCCGTGCAACGCGAATCGCTACTCGCGTACTATTTGTCCGCGATTCACGAACCGTCGCAGAAGCCGTTGGCGGCATTGAAAGCGGCCCGCACCGAGCACGCGAAGTTCGTTCACGCGATCCCCGAAGCGATGGTGATGGAGGAACTGCCGACGCCGAAACCGGCGTTCGTGCTCACCCGCGGCGCGTACGATTCGCACGGCGAAGCGGTGACCGCAACCACGCCGGCGTTCCTCGGTGCGTACCCGGAGAACTTGCCGAAGAACCGCCTCGGCCTCGCGAAATGGGCCACCTCGCCCGATCATCCGCTGTTCGCGCGCGTGGCGGTGAATCGGCTTTGGCAGCAGATGTTTGGGCGTGGCCTCGTCGAAAGCAGCGACAACTTCGGCAGCACGGGGCAGGTGCCCACGCACCCCGAATTGCTCGACTTTCTCGCCCGCGATTTCATCGAACACAAGTGGGACATGAAGCGGATGCTGCGGAACATGGCACTCTCGCGGACGTATCGCCAATCGTCCAAAACCGATGCGGCACGGTTGCAGAAAGACCCGTACAACCTGTTGCTTTCGAACGCACCCGCACGACGGCTGACGGCGGAAATGCTCCGCGATCAATCGCTGTTCGCGTCGGGGTTACTCCACGAGAAACTCGGCGGGCCGAGCGTGTATCCGTATCAACCCCAAGGGTTGTGGAACGAGGCGATGGGCCGGCCGAACTACCCGCAATCGAAGGGCACGGAACTCTATCGCCGGAGCCTTTACACCATCTGGAAGCGCACGGCCCCGCACCCGCAGATGTCGACGTTCGACGCCGCCGACCGCAGCGTCTGTTCGGCGAAACGGCAATCGACGAGCACGCCGTTACAGGCACTCGCATTGCTCAACGACACGCAAATCGTCGAGGCCGCCCGCTTCCTCGGCGAACGCATGTTGCGCGAGGGTGGCACGACCACGAAAGCCCGCGCGTCGTGGGTGTTCCGCACCGTCTGCGCGCGAGTGCCAAGCGAACGCGAACTCGCCGTACTCGTGAAACTTTACGAGGAACAAAAAGACAGTTACGCGATCGACCGCAAAGCCGCCGAGAAACTGCTGAGTGTCGGCGAAGGGAAGCGCGACCCGAAACTGGACGTGGCAGAAGTCGCCGCCGCCACGCAGCTATCGCTGGCCATCCTCAACCACGACGACGCCATCACGCGGAGATAACGCAGAGAAAGTCTGTGTGACCGCGAACGATCCTGTAAAATGCGAACATGAACACCGAATTAATTCTGACAAGCCAGAACGAGCCAACTGAGGTTAGCGAGAATCGGCACATTGCCCCTCACTTGCGGCAAGAGAGTGTGCGTATTCTCGCGATTCGATTCGACCCGAAGGAAGGACGCATCGAGTTGCAGAATTCATGCGGCGATCTGTTCCTGTGCAAGGCGTCGCCGGAATTGCTCGATCTTGCAGTGAAGTTGCACAATCAACCGGTCGTCGTTCAATTGCAAGTCCGTCCGGATTCCACGCGTCTATTGTCGCTTCGGGCGGAAGACGACATTCCTACACCGCTCACGAAAGAGGAGCGATGGGGGCACCTTCTCAAAAACTGGTCGCATACACTCAAACGACTTGCGGAGTGACATTAACATGTCGCAGCTACCCGCATTGCCATACACAGCACAAGAAATTGTTGAGATTCGTCGTGAACTGGTAAGCCTGCATCCCAAAAGTGATCGCACCCAACGCGATTTCGATGCGGACTGTATTGATGGCGCACTGGGATCGGCACTACAAAGTGCTTATTACATGTCGAGTGATGGTTCGCCGGATCCGATTCATATCGCGGCCCATCTTTTGTACGCCATCACCAAACGACATTGTTTCACCGATGGTAACAAACGTGTCGCTTGGGCGGTTACTGTCGACTACCTGTTGATGCATGGTCTGGCGATTGTTGCCGACGAAGAAGAAGCCGCTGTTTTGGTGGAAGGCGTTGCGAGCAATATCCACTCGGCCAAAGACTTGGTCGAATGGCTCGGCGCGGATAACCGACTGCAAACTGTCTTTTAATCCATCGAGATACACCCCCATGATCGAAGTTCAGGGCCTGACGAAGCAGTTTTCCGAGCGGGGGAACGCGGCGGTCGATGACGTGTGGTTCACGGTGCAACCCGGCGAGGTGTTCGGGCTGTTGGGGCCGAACGGCGCGGGGAAAACGACGACGCTACGGATGTTGTGTACCGTGCTGAAACCGTCGGCGGGCGGCGCGACCATTGCCGGTTTCGACATGGTCAACGAACCCGGCAAAGTCCGCGAACGCATCGGCTTTCTGTCGGCGAACACCGGCGTGTACGACCGCATGACCGCGTTCGAGATGGTCGAATATTACGGCAAACTCTACGGAATGAATGGCGAAACGCTGAGTCGCCGCATCGATACACTCTTCGATACGTTCCAGTTGAACGAGTTCCGCAACGTGGTCGGCGGCAAAATGAGCACCGGCATGAAGCAAAAAGTCTCGATTGCTCGCGCCCTCATCCACGATCCGCCGGTGTTGATTTTCGACGAGCCGACGAACGGGCTAGACGTGTTGGTGCAACGTGCCGTCATCGAAAACATCGCGGCATTGCGGAAGCAGGGGAAGACGATTCTGTTCTCGACGCACATTATGCGAGAAGTGGAAAAGCTCTGCGACCGCGTCGCGATCATGGCCAAAGGCCGCATCGCCGCCTGCGGCACACCCGACGAACTACGTGCCCAGTACGGCGAACCCGACCTCGAAGAAATCTTCTTCAGCTTAGTCAGTTGAGCGATCAGTCCGCATTCGGGTCGATGCCGAGTTGGCGGAGTTTTTCGGCCAAACGCTCGGCTCGCGTGCGTTCCTTCTCCGCACGTTCGCTCTCGTTATCCGCACGGGCGCGTTCCTTCTCGGCACGGGTGCGTTCGTACTGTGCGAATTCGCGTTCGCTTTCGGCTCGCGTGCGTTCCTTCTCCGCACGGGCGCGTTCAGACTCGCGATCGTTCTCCGCGTCTTCGAGTTCGCGAAACGCGACGTCGGGACTTTTCCACTCGCGACCGTCTGGCCCGAACACCGTCAGCTGACCGTCTTCCAACACAAAACGGAAGCCGACGCGCGGACTCGCGAAGCCGTTGATCTCAGTAACCCGAACGAAGTTCTCGCCGCTTCGCAGCCAGGCCTCTGCATCATTCGGATACTCTGGGTAGATGATGTAAAACTCTTCCGCGCCGTACCGCGCACAAAACTCTCGCTTGAGTTGCATTTCTGCTTGCGTGTTCGATGGCGAGTACACCTCGAATATTACCTGCGGAAAGACGTTGCCTTCTTCCCAGACGCGGTAGCTGCCGCGATCCCCCTTCTCTGGTCCGAACGCGATGTACACGTCCGGCGCGATCCGGATCGATGGGTTCCCCCGAACGGGGTAAATCAGGTGATCGGCCGAGATGAGCGCATAGCGGTCCCGATGCAAGAGGGTTTCCGCGTTCCACCTCAACAACGACATCCAACGAAACTGCAATGCGTTGTCTGCCATCGGCATCCCATCGCTCTCGGGGTAGAAAACAGCAGGTTCTGTCAATGTCGTCATCGTTCGCACTCCTTCCACGAATATACCCACAAAATACGCAAGCTGTGCCGATAATCGCGATTGCTGCGATGGCTATTTTCTCACATGACCATGCGGCGGCGGTTCGCCCGTGCGGCACTACAACTGGCACAGATACCCCGGACGATCAGCGTGTGCGCTTCCGCACGGAATTGATGTTGTGCGGCGATGTCCTTCAGTGCGGCTTCGATACCCGGATGCTGGAACTCGATGATCGTATTGCAGCCTTCGCAAACGAGGTGTTCGTGCCACGGGTAGCCGTAGTCGTGGTCGAATAACGTCTTTGGGCCGAGTTCGATTTTGCGAAGTAACCCCGCATCGACCAATTTCGTGAGTGTGCGGTAAACCGTAGCCCGGCTGACGTTCCGCCCGGCTTTCCCGAGTTCTTCAATCAGTTGCTCGGCGTCGAAGTGCGAATGTTGCGCGAAGACGTGCTCGACGAGTTCCCGCTGTTGTTCGGTAAACCGCTGCGGTTTCGGTCGGCTCGCCAGAAATTCGCGGAAGCGATCTTCCGGAGACTGCGAGACGGCGACGGCGGGAAGGGACACGACGAAACTCCTGAAGCAAATGCATACGGCCGGGAACGCGAATCGTTCCCGGCCGTACGACGGATACCAGGCCCGACACCCGGTAGTATAGGAAGCGGGTCAATCCGCCGACTCGATCCGTTCGAGCATCCGCTCTTGTGCGAGTTGCCAGATTTCGTCGTTCGGGTACGTGCCCGCTGCAATTTCCGCCCGGATGCGTTCGACGAGGCCCCAGCGGATGCCATCCGGCCCCGGTCGCTCGTCGGCCGGGTTCGCCGGTACGGGTGGGCGGTTGTTGAGGCGGTCGGCGATGGCTGGGGGAATGTCGCTGGTCCGATCCGCCGATTCCTTCGGCGAAAGGGTTCGCTTCACCCGCCAGTATTGCCAGTGTGTGTGGGCCGGTTCGCGCATGGAACTTTCGTCTCTATTCCAGACCGCAGAAGCTGCGGACGGAAGCGGTGGGGCGGGGCGGTCGGGCGACCCGCATGGTCATTTTGCTCATCGTACGCCGGGTCGGAGGGAAACGATCCTCATCGCCATCCGATTATACCGACGCGGTCGGGGTGCAGTTGTTCACTGCTGGTCCCCCTTCGTGTGGCATTCTACGCAGACTTATCGTCGCGCACACACCGTTTGGCACAAGAAATATCTTCGGCTACTGACCTCGATTTTCTCTCGGGCCGTGCGGTTCACGGGTTCCTCGCATCGTGCGTCTGGCGCGGGCCACGACACGCGACGCGCTAACATCATTCGTCCACTTCGCGCGTATCGACTCAAGGTTTGCGCCAGCGGCGCGATTCGTGGGGGGTACACCTCGGACGGAGCGAGAGGTGGCGTGAATCCGTCCGCGCGATGGGTTGTTATCCGTCGTGCCGAACTTTCCTCGGCATATCGTTTCAACATAATGAGCGCGACGAATTGCGCTATCGAAAGTTTGTTGCGATTGTGGTTTGAGTTGCGCGATCGGACAGTAGGCACGGTACAGACGGGAACTTCGCAACCGTCCGCAAGTTCGCTCGCTACTCGTTCCCGAAGTAAGCATTCCGTTCGCGGATGCCTTGCGGGGAGACTCGATCTGCCGCATTCGTTGGGTCGGCGAGACCGAACGCGATGCCGAGGAGGCCCTTGCCCGGTCGCGTGCCTTTGCGGGTGTGGTCGCCATCGCCCCAATGTTCGCCGATGGCGACGATCTCGAACGCGGTGAATCGCTGCTTCGATGGTTGGTAAACTAGTTTGCCGTGGAGTGTCGCTTCGTAGCCGCGATTCGCTTTCATCGGGTCGGCATCGTTACACAATAATACCTCGCCACTGAGCTGCAACTCGATGGCGTACTCGGTCACTTTCACCACGGTCAACGCGAACGACTGTTTGCGAAGTTCCTTCTTCTCCCAGAGTGGTGGCTCGCCGCGCGTATTGTCGATGAGGTGGAATCGTGCGATCCGCTCGGCGATTTTCGCGGGCATGGGATACGTGAAATCTTTCTCCGGTTTCGTCGGCGCGAGTTGGCGAACCTCTTCGGCCGTCAGCCAGAGGAAGTCGCGAGAGGCTTTGTCGCCGCCACCGACTTCGGTCGCACCTTTCGCGTAGCCGTCGGCGGTTTTGTCTAAAATCCGAGCGTGAACGCGGGCGACTAAGCCGCCTTCGGGCACGGTTCGCGTGAAGTTCGCGTCGAGCTTTCCGTGCGGTTCGACCTTCACCGCCCCCGCTTCGCGGCGATTCGCAGGCAGCGCGTTCCACTTCTGCAAACCGTGTCGCAGTTGTTCGCGAGTCGCTTTCACGTCCTGCCCGGCGTTCTTGAACGCGAGCAGTTCGCCGTCTGCGGTCAGGATGTAAATCCCCTGCCGCGTGCCGCCACCTTCGCCTTTCCGCGGGCCTTGGCTCGCGACTTTGCGGAAGAACTCGCCTTCGGCATCTTTGCGACGGCGCTGGTACCAGTCGTCGGCGGACACGGGCACGAATGCGGTTTGCGCGAGGCGAATGATTTCCGGATCTGCGAAGGCGAACGCACGGCCCGCCACGACGTTGTTTCACCCGCAGCCGAGCGGGTGGCCATCCATCTCCCAGAGCAAGATCGGCTTGCCCTCCTTCGCCGCTTTCTCGCGGGCCTCCCACAACGAAGTCTGCCACGGAATCGTCGCGAACGGGTCTTCCCCTGCCATCGGGCGTACGGCTTTCAGAAGTGCCGCAAAATCGCCATCGCCGAGTGTCGGCACGTCGGCCATCGCGGGGCGCGACGTCGGCCCCGTACCGAACGCAACGAACGCGGCCACAGCCGCACAAGCGGCCGCCATCCATCCGAAGAAGCGCTTGCGATTCATTGGTAATACTCATCGAGAGGCTTGCGACCCGCCACCGATACTATTCTATCGCCGAATGGGGTGGCGAGTGGCCAGTTCTGACTAACCACTAACCACTCATCACTCACCACTACTGCTATCCCACGAAAACGCCGCCGGTGAAGCCGCCGATCAAATCAAAATCGAACTGGGCTGCGGGCGTGCCGTCGGCGGCGATGTTCTTGCCGAGGTAACCCGTCACGCGCGAACCCGCGCCAGTTCCGGAGCCGACCACCAAGTCGGCTTTGCGGATCGCATTCGGAGGGGCACTTCGCCCACTTCGCCCGCGCCAGTTCCGGAGCCGACCACCAAGTCGGCTTTCGTGTCGCCGTCGAGGTTCTTTACTGCCACGCGAATGCCACCGCGACTGTTGACGTCGCCGCCGAAGAAGTTCGCCAAATTCACGTACTGGTTGCTCAGCAAACTCTTGCCATCGAGTGCCAACACCCGCGGCCCGCCACCGGGTCCGCCACCGGCGATCAGGTCGGCGAAGCCGTCGCCGTTGATGTCGCCGGCGGTAACGAAGATGCCGTTGCGTAAGGCTTGCTCGAAGGCGAAGAAGTCGCCGAAGATCTTCACGGGCGTCGTTGCAAGTGACTTGCCATCGAACGCCGCCACCCGCGGCCCGCCACCGAAACCAGCCACTACGACGAGGTCCGCCACGCCGTCGCCGGTCATGTCTGCGATGCTCGAACGTGCGCCGCCACGGAAGTTGACATCATCGATGCCGAAGAAGCCGGTCAGTTTCGGGAACCCCGCCGCCCCGCTGTAAATATCCACGCGCGGTCCGCCGCCTTCATCGGGCGTGATCGCGAGGTCCGGAATGCCATCGCCAGTGACATCGCCTGCGGAGACGTAGACGCCGCCTTTAAACGAAGCTTCAAA
>JAYVXI010000105.1:0-19195 GCA_043785305.1 Limnoglobus sp.
TCAACCGCCACTGCTCGTCGGTGACATCGCTCGGGTACGTTTGGGTTCTCATGTACCATTATACTCACCCAACCGCCCCATATGGGACAGTCACTTAGAGATCGGGTCTGGAATGCCAACTGCCGTTACAAGTACTGTATACGGAAATACTAAGATTACAGCCATCAGCAACCACAAAACAGCGAACATTATCATGCCGCCGAATATGGTAATACAGCCGCCGAGAAACGATGTATGCATGAATATAATTCTGTAAACTTAGAACAGTTTAAAATAACCGTCCGCGGGGTCAAATCGCGATTTTCAACATTTCTTTGTGCAACGAACACCGAAAACGGGCTAAAACCAACCCATTTTCGCGAATCTGAACAAAAAACAGCCAATAGGCTGCAAGCGTTTCACACTCTTTATGGCTATAAGTTTACATTTTACATTTGAATTTGCTATCAATTTCCATATTTTAGTTGGTAAATTGCGTAACCATCGATCACTATGTATACGAAGCCTGTCCCAGCACCGCCGAGTACCAAGCACACTCCAGCGCCGATGCCGGAACCACTACCACTACCGGACCGCTTCCGCTCCCCGATCCGCTTCCTTCGCCCTCGCCTTGGCTGCCACTCGACGACGATTGCGTAACCGTGAAACCCCACGAATGATCGTTGTAGTCGTAGTCCGCAGTCGTGCCCGGCATCTGCGCGAGGTCTTCCATCTCGATCGTGGCCAAGTTCCCATCGATAACGATGCGGAATGCGGCATTCGCACCCGATGCCGAGCCAGAGCCAAAGTGGTATGTGTGCGAATGACCCATGTACGAGACGTCGACATTCCCCGAGATCGCCTGCGCGATCGCATCGGCGGCACTGCCCGCTTCGACGTCGGCGCTGCCGACGAACAGCGAGCCGGAAATGGTCGCATCGGTGCTACCGGTGTTATCCGATACGAATTGCACGTGCCACGTCGCCGGTACATCGCGCGGCTCGAGCGGCACGAGGTTCAACAAGCGCGAGCGTTTTTTCGGAGTCGGCTGGCGAAAGCGCGCGAACATGGTTCACTCGGGAGAGAGTGAAAGAACTCGCATCATCGTACACACGCGGCTCGGCGAATGTCAAACGGATTCGCGGAAAGCCTTCGCGAATATTTTATTGATACTCGCGCCCATACGATTACGCGAAGTCAAAAAATCCAAGGCGATCCGACGTAAGTCGACATTTGCACGGTGTCGCGAAGTGTCGTGAAAGTGTCTCCAAATGTCGTGGTCGGTCGATTTTGTGTCGTACTCGGTCGATTTCATGTCGCGTCCGGTCAATTTTGTGTCGCGACTTGCGCCGATTCTCGAATCGACCCCGTTCGACATAACCCACGACGAGAGTTCGATATACGGAACACGGAACAGTGGATCGCGATCAAAAAATGGCGATTTTGGGTCGCGAAAACCGAAAAAACACCCCAAAAAACGGTTTTGGAGCCTCCGCAATTGCGACTTACGTCGATTCTGGCGTGCCGTTATTTCCACACCGTGCGAACGTACTTCTTCTCGCCGATCCAAACGGTGAGTTTTTCGCCTTCCCAGCTCAGGTTTTCGAGCGTTCCCGGAGCAGGGGAATGGAGTACGCCACACAGCCGCCCGGTTGGGTCGAAGACTTGCACGCCGAGCGTTGTGGCCGCGTAAATGCGCTGGCTGGCGTCGATGGTCAGGCTCGTTACGGATGTGGAACCAGTCGATTTCGGCACGCGGAGGGCACAATACGCCGCCCCCGATTCGGGCTTGTTTTCCACGTTGATTCGATACGCCCAAACGAATTTCTGATCGGCCAAGCCCACGAACATCGTCGTGCCATCGCGGCTCTTCACCGCGGCGATCGGCGTCTTGTCGCCGAGCTTCTCGAATGCCACCTTCGCGGGCATCGCACCCACGTCGGGCACCAATTTCCAGCCGTCGCCATCGGGGATAAAGTCCCGCAACGGCATGTCTTGCGCAGATGCCGAAGTCGCGAGCAACAGGAACAGAACGAGCGTACGCATGGGGTAAACCCTGTGGAATGAAAAAAGCCCACGGACGATTATCCGTGGGCTTTTGCTGTTTATCGACGGTCGTCGCGTCGGGGTGGGCGTCCGCCGCGGTCGCCACCACCTCCGCCACGGTCGTCGCGTCGCGGTGGGCGTTGTTCGCCACCGTTGTTTTCGCCACCGGCTGGGGCTTCGTCGCCGCCTTCCTTCGGTGGCAACAATGCCTTGCGGGACAGCTTGATGCGGTCCTGGTCGTCGATGCCGATCACCTTGACGGTGATCTTATCGCCGACGCGAACGACATCATCGACGCGGCCGACGTAGCCGTTGTCGAGTTCGGAAATGTGGCACAAACCATCGCGGCCGGGCGAGATTTCCACGAACGCACCGAAGTCCTTGATGCTCGACACTTTGCCTTCGTAAATCGCTCCGACTTTCACTTCGGCACAGAGTGCCTCGACCTTCGCCTTCGCGGCTTCGGCCCCGGCGGATTCGCTGTGCGCGATCGACACGGTACCGTCTTCTTCGATGTCCAGCTTCGCGCCGGTTTCTTCCTGAATCGCGCGAATCATCTTGCCGCCCGGCCCGATCAGCAAGCCGATCTTCTCCGGGTTGATCTTCACTTGCAGCAGGCGGGGCGCGTTGCGATTGATCTCGCGGCGGGGTGCGCGGAGCGTGGTCAGGATCGACTTCAGAATCTCGCGGCGGGCATCGCGGGCCTGATCGAGCGCTTCGCGGATGATCGCTTCGGAGATGCCATCGAGCTTGATGTCGAGCTGAATCCCGGTGATGCCGTTCTGCGTACCGGCCACCTTGAAGTCCATATCGCCGTAGTGGTCTTCATCGCCCTGGATGTCGGTGATGAGGACGTGCTTGTCTTTTTCCATCACGAGGCCAACGGAAATGCCCGCGACGGGCTGCTTGATCGGCACGCCCGCGTCCATGAGCGCAAGCGTTCCACCGCAGACGGTGGCCATGCTCGACGAGCCGTTCGATTCGAGAATTTCCGACACGAGGCGAATCGTGTACGGGAACTTCGCGGGTGGCGGCAGCACCGCTTTCAGCGAGCGTTCGGCGAGCATCCCGTGGCCGATTTCGCGGCGACCCGGCCCGCGGATCGGCTTGCACTCCCCGACGCTGAACGGCGGGAAGTTGTAGTCGAGCATGAACTTCTTCGAATACTCGGGAATCAGGCCGTCGACCTTCTGTTCGTCTTGCATCGTGCCGAGCGTCAGCACGAGGAGCGCCTGGGTTTCGCCGCGCTGGAACAGTGCGGAGCCGTGAACGCGGGGCAGTAAACCGACTTCGGACGACAACCCGCGAATCTGCTTCGCGGAACGGCCATCGATGCGGGTGCCTGTGAGCGTGATGTCGCGGAAGATCTTTTCCTTAAGCGCCGAGAACGCACCGGAAACCTGGGCTTCGGTGTGCTTCGGTTCCTTGACGCCTTCGGGCAGATACGCCTTCTTGATCGTATCTTTGAGTTCGTTCAGCGCGGCGTAGCGGTTGAGTTTGCCTTCGGTGAGGTACCGTTTGCGGAACTCGCCACCGTAGGTTTTGTACATCTCGGCGACGAGCGGATTGACGGCGGGCGGCACGGCGAGCGTTTTCTTGCCCTGGCCGGTCTTTTCGCGGAGTTCTTCGATCAGGTCGATCATTTCGATAATGTGCTTGTGCGCGAAAACGATGGCGTCGGCCACTTCGTTCTCAGGCATTTCGCGGGCGAATCCTTCGATCATGGCGATCGCTTCGCGAGTACCGCCGACGATCAGATCGAGGTCGCTCTCTTCCATCTGCGAGCAGGTCGGCATTGCGATCAGCTGGCCGTTGACGCGACCGACGCGGACGCCGGCGATCGGCGTTTGCAGCGGGATCGGCGAGATGTGCAGCGCGGCGCTGGCACCGATGAGCGCGAGGATGTCCGGGTCGTTTTCCTTGTCGAACGCATACACGTTCGCCATGACCTGGACTTCGTTGAAATAATCGACGGGGAACATCGGTCGGATCGGACGGTCGATGAGTCGCGAGGTGAGCGTTTCCTTGGTAGTCGGTCGCGTTTCGCGTTTGATGAAGCCCCCAGGGAACTTCCCGGCGGCGTAGACCTTTTCGCGATAATCCACGGTCAGCGGGAAGAAGTCCCGTCCGGGGATCGGCGAGCCGGACGTGGCGGCCACGAGAACGAGCGTTTCACCGTATTGGACGGTCACCGCCCCGTGGGCTTGTTTGGCGAGCTTGCCAGTTTCGAGGATGAGCGTTTGGTGGCCGATTTGGCGTTCGACGCGAGTGACGGGCACAGTACATAACCCTTTCGTTCGGTGTTTTGGAGCGAGAAATCCTGCGGGTGACCGATTGCGGTCCGAACAATTCGCGGTCGCCGGCGGCGATGATTTTAAAGTCGCGAAATGTACGATCTGGAGAAAGAGGGGGGAATCCCGAAATGCAAACGGTGCAAGCCGCGAAGGCAACCTTTTGTTACCTGCACGGCCGATCTCGAGTTCATGAAGGATACGTCTCGCCGTTACTTGCGCAACCCGAGTCTGCCGATCACCGTCAGGTACCGCTCTCGGTCGGTTTCCCGGAGGTAATTCAACATGCATGTACGCTGACTGACCATTTTCAGTAGCCCGCGACGGCTGGCAAAGTCCTTCTTGTGCTCGCGCATGTGCTCGGTCAGCTCGGTGATTCGAGCCGTCAAGATTGCGATTTGCACTTCGGGGGAGCCGGTATCACCGTCTACCCGTCGGAATTGCGTAATCAGTTCCGTCTTGCGGTCCTTCGTGATCGACATCGTCCCAGTCCTCTTTCTCTGAATCCTCCGCCGCGTCGCACTCCAGCATCACGGTTGCAAACTTTACACAATACACTGTTTGCAAGTGTATGAGCGTTCGCCTGCCCGACAAGTGCGACCCCCACAATACGTATCGCGACGATGCGGGAAAACAAAATGATAGAGCGCAGCCCACACCGTGGAAAGGGGCAATTCCGAAAGCCCACGGACGAATGCCCGTGGGTACCCCGAATTAGTCGATGTTCACCACTTCACCGCCCGATTTCGTGATCAGCCCCCGCATGTTTTCGACCGTGACGGACTTCTTCAGTATTCGCACCGAGCCGTCGCCGAAGCTGATGTTCGTTTGCCCGCCGATGTACAGCATCAAATCTCGCGGGTCAGTCTTCGGGTCGAATTCCATGTCGTCGGGCTTCATCCAGGGTACCGCCGTCTTTGCGGTTGCGACCATGATCGTGTTCGACAAGCCATCGGCAACCTCGGCGAACTTTACGCCTTTTACCAAGTCGAACATCGCTCCGTTGCCGCGAAATACCTGCATGTGCGTGTTCTTCTCGCCGGGTTTCGTCGTGCCTGGCACTTCAAATACCTTCGGCATTGGGTTGTCATCGAACACTTTCTTGTTGTGAACGCTGTCCCACGGTTCGTCGAGTTTAATCTGCTGAAACAAGGCGGCTTGCTCGACGTATGGCAGAACCTGCACGCGCCACGACAGCAGCGGTTTGCCCTTCTTGCCGAGGACCGCAGCGGACGGCAATGCACCGTAAGTATCGTGGTAGTTGTGCATCGCGATGGCGATTTGCTTCATGTTGTTCTGCGTTCGAGCATTGGCGGCCCCGCCAGAGCCGGGTGGACCAGTGAGTTGCGCGACCAGTGGCGCGATGTCCAAATCCGAACGTACCGTCAGCGTGGCGGAGGCTTCTTTCTCGTTGCTCTGAATCTTCGCGGAACGCAGCACGATCTGCGTCTCTTTGGCGAGGGCGATCAATTTCTGCAGCGTTTCGTCTTTCGATTTATTGATCTCCGTCAGCGCCGCACTCAGCAATGTTTGCAAGAGCGTACGCACGACGCCCATCGACTTCTCGGCTTCGACGCACTTCACTTTCGTGGGGCATCGCGCGAGGATATTCAGTACGAGTTCGTCGCCGACATCGAGCTTGCCGACGATCGCGTCGGCGAACAACAGCGGCTTGAACGGCTCGAGTTCGGCTTGTCCGTTTTCCATCCGGAGTTCGTCGGGGAAATGTGCGAAGTTCAAGCCGAATGCGGCATGTTGGCCCGATGCCGCGAGCGCAATCGCGTCCGAGATCGGACCTTTCGCCGCGGGTTGTGGCTTCGCCAGATCGAACGCTTTCGGCCCGAGTATGACGAGCCGGTTCGGGTTGTCCAATAGGAGCCGAACGCGGTCTGGACCTTGTGCGATCTCGTAGATTCCTGGTTGGACTTCCTTGAATTTCTTCTCGTCGAACTGCAACATCAAGCGGATTGCGGAAGCGACTTTCTTCGGCTCGTATGGCTTGTTGAACGTGAACGCGGCGACCACGGCGGCTTGATCGCCGTTGCCCTTCACTTTTGGCAGGAAAATCGTGAAGGTTTGCACGGTTTCGGGTGGGATGCTCGCCACATTGGCGAAGTCTTGCAGCTTGTCGAAGATTTTCTCGGGGTTGAGCTTGCGTATCGCCTCTCCCGGCTTGCTTTTCCAGACCGTTGCGACATCGACGTGCGCGAACGCGGCGGCATCGTGTGGCACCCACGATAGGATCTCCGCAAGCGGCGTTTCGGCGGCCCGCGATGTCGTCGTAAATAGTGCCAATATCGCGATGGCCGTCAGTCGACGGACCCCAGTTGCAGCGAACATGATCGGAACCCTCGTTGGGGAGAGGAATGTGCAGAAGCTCAGTCAATATACGTCTGTCGGCGATAGTCGTTTCAACGCGGTGGCTTCAGAATCGACGTAAGTCGCAATTGCGGAGGCTCCAAAACCGTTTTTTGGGGTGTTTTTTCGGTTTTCGAGGCCCAAAAAGTCGCGTTTTTGATCGCGATCCGCTGTTCCGTATTCCGGATATCGAACTCTCGTCGTGGGTTATGTCGAAAGGGGTCGATTCGAGAATCGGCGCAAGTGGCGACAGGAAATCGACCGACCACGACACAAAATCGACCGACCACGACATAAAATCGACCGACCACGACATTTGGAGACACTTTCACGACACTTCGCGACACGATGCAAAAGTCGACTTACGTCGGATCGTCTTGGATTTTTTGACTGTGCGGATTCGTGTAGGTGAAGTCGAGACGCGGGTTCAAATCGCACCTGCTACCCAAAACCCAAAACCACTACGATTTGAACCGTGCCCATTCCGAATACGGTGGCCCACCTCGAGTCGTGAAACGAACCGGTTGCATCCCTCGACTCGGACGGGCGACTTCGTAGAATGCTATTTCTGAAATGGTGAATGTCACGAGGCAGGAGAGTTATCGATGGGCATCCAACACAAGCGGAAAGAACTCCGCACGGCCGCGAAACGTCGCCGTAAAGGCATCAAACACAAGAATCGTAGCACCAAGAAGTACAAGAAGTAACCACTCGCGCCGCTCCCACCGGGACAAGCTCGGTGGCTCGTAAGACACCGACGAGCCGCCGGGCTTGTCCCGGTGGAATGATCAACGCGCCCTTACTCGACCACTTCCAACTGCTTTTCGTCGTCGATTTCGATCTGCAATTTCTTTTGATACTCGGATAATTTGCCCTTCACTCGAACGGTTTTCCCCTTGAACGTGTCGCCGGTGGCGTCCTTGAACTTGTCGCTGCGTGCCTTGGCGTTCACGACCACCGTGAAGTTCGCTTCGCTCTTGAAATCGGCATCGGAGTTCAAGAACAATCGTTTCTTGTCTGCGGTTAATCGGCCACCTTTCACTTCAAACTGCACCGTCACTTCGTCGCCCTTTTCCTTCTTGAACGCCTCGGCGGGCGCGATCACACCCGCAGGCAGTTCCACCGCTTTCGCTGGCTCGGCTGGCTTGGATTTGCCCGGCGCTTTGTCGTTCGGCGTCAGCATCGCCAACCGGATCGGGTGCCGCACGACGATCTCGCCGTCTTCGTCGCGCAGTTCCAGCGTCACGCGCGGGCTGGTTTCGGAGGCCCAATCGATGTGAATCATCCCGAAGTTGTTGCCGAACGGCATCGTGGCGACGCGATACTTGTTCTTCTCGGGGGCACGCCAGGCTTTGTTCCCCTGATTGAAGCCACTACTCGTGATGTCGTAAAGCGGGTAGGAAATCGCATCGTTGCTGACCGAAAGTTCCGCGAGGTGCCGATCCCCGCTGAGGACGACGACGCCATTCGCTTTGGTGCTGCGCAACAACTGGAAGAATCGCTCGCGTTCCTTGGGAATCAGTGCCCATTTCTCGAACGGGTGTTCGTCGCACAACAGTTGAATGCCGGAGCCGATCAAGCGTAAGTCGGCGGGGATTTTCAGTTGTTCCTCGAACCACTTCCATTGCTCCTCGCCGAGGAACGTCGCGGCCGGGTCGTTGTTCGGTATCGATGGCGTGATGCGGGTCCGCGGGTCGAACTTACCGCGTTGGATTTCGCTGCGGAAGTAGCGACCGTCGAGCATAATCACTTGAACCCGCTTGCCGACCGGCCCATAAACCTGCGCGTTGTAAACGCCCTTCTGCGTGCGGCGCGGCGAATCGGCAGGCACGCCGAAGAAGTCCAGAAACACCTTCTGGGCTTCGTCTTTGAGGTGCCACTCGGCTCCTGCGTCGTTCTTGCCGTAGTCGTGATCGTCCCATGTCGCGATGATCGGCACGGACTTCTTCAGCGCCGCAAACGCGGGCAGTGCGTCGAGTTTGTCGTACTTCGAGCGAATCAGGTCCGCCGTGACTTTCTTCGACTTGTCGAGGTCCGCGTATATCGTGTCGCCGAGCAGAACGAGCAATTCGGGCTTGGTTTTGCCAATCGAAGCCCAGATCGGGCAGGGTTTGTCTTGGTCCGCACACGACCCGAACGCAATGTGCGACAGTGGTTTCTCCGCATCCGCTTGGGCAAAAACCTGCGTCGCGGGAAGCATCGCCAACGAGCAAACCGCAAGTACGAAATGACGGATGAGCATCGCGAGTTCCTCTGTAATTGTGAGTAGCCAGTGTATAGACGTTTCGCCGCGACGCGCACATCTGAAGGCGAGCGGTGAGTGTCAGCCGTGTCAGCCCACTGATCCAGCCACCATCAAATACAGTTTTGATGGGCAGAAATGTCGGCGTTTCGCCGCGCCGCGAATCGCGGAAACTCTCCGAACATTCGCGACCATCGGATATTACCGAGCCGATCCCCGCAAGGGGTCGGGTGAACTCTACAGCGGTTCCACCCGACCCCTCGCGGGGAATCGGCTCGGAATGACCGGCACGCAAGGCGAGCGGTGAGTGTCAGCCCACTGATCCAGCCACACTCATGCGCAGATTCCTGATTGCAAAATGCACGTAGTCCGTCGAAAATACACACTGCCCACGACTCAGGAAGAATCAGGGGAGTTACCTCCCCCGCTCGCCTGGATCTGCATCTGAAAACGGGACGATGTGCAGGAATAAATCGACGCCATCCGCATCAGACTTGCAGGAACCACGTCAATTCCCGAGGACACGACCATGCGTATCTCATGCGTGATGTTATCGATCGCTTTCATCTGTTGCCTCGCAGGTTGTGGCCCGATGATCGCGCCGATGCCAGCGCGTCTGGACGTCGATTTGCAGAAGCAAATCGACGCAGAGTGGGAGAAGTCGCTGACACCCATCGATAAGCACGATCATCAGATGTGGCTCGATGTTTTCGTCGGTACGGGGGTTTACCAACACGGCGTCGACAAACTCTACTTTCGTAGCGAAAAGAGCTATTCTGGCGGGTTGGTGGTTATGGAGGTCCACTTCGACCGAGCACTGCCGAACGACGACCGATTCGAGGTGAAAGTGATCGATCCGAACGGCAAAATCTTACGCGCAGAGCGTTACGGGCGAGAGGCCGTCGAGAAAACGTACCGCGAACTATTTACAGGTCTGTCGCAAGATCCCGCGAATCCGAATCCGCCCGACTTCGCCGAGAAGCAGGCCGCCCGCTTGGCAAAGATCTACGAGTTGTTTCCCAAACCCGTCGAAAAGGCCAAGTAGAGCGAGGCTTTCGCGGCACGGTATGAACTGGTACGATGGTGTGAATTCGTACCGGAGGAACCAACATGCCGATGCACGACTGGACGCGAGTCAGCGCGGGTGTATACCACAGCTTTCACCAAATCTGGTTAGCAGAGCTTACGGTGGCGCTGAACTCGAAATCGTTACCCGAAGATTATTACGCGATGACCGACCAGCGCGTCGACATCGCGGAACCGGATGTGGTCACCTATCGTGCTGGTGCGAGAGAATCGCACGGTACGGGGACGGCGGTTCTCGAACTTGCGCCACGGGTGAAGTATCAGACGCAACCGCTTTTGAAGTTAGCCAAACCGCGTCGCCGCGAGCGTCGCATCACGATTCGGCACACCAGCGGGCATCAGATCGTTGCGATCATCGAAATCGTTTCGCCTTCGAATAAAGATCGTCGCGGCCACGTGCGACGCTTCGCCGAGAAGGTCGTCGGCTTTCTCGAATCGGGCGTTCACGTCCTCATGATCGATCCCTTTCCGCCGACCGCGAACGACCCCGCCGGGATGCACGCCGCGATATGGCGTCTGTTCGACCGCAAGCGATATGCGCCCCCCGAAGGCCAACCGCTGACGATGGCGTCGTACTGCTGGGATGGCTACGATCCGACGGCGTACATCGAGCCGTATGCCGTGGGTGACGCGCTGACCGCGATGCCGTTGTTCCTCAACCGCGAGCGATACATCGACGCGCCGCTCGAACTCAGTTACAACCAAGCCTATGCCGGTATGCCTGCCTTCTGGCGCAACGTCATCGAAACCCCACCGGTTTGAAATCATCGTGCCGAAATCGATTCGTAAGTCCTGAACTGCCGGTGAAAACGTGTCTCGCGTGCGCCCGGCCGATGGTCTGGCGTAAGAAGTGGGCGAAGAATTGGGACGAAGTCAAATACTGTTCCGACAAGTGCCGAAAGACGTCGAAAGGTTAGCCATCGGTTTCCTGTTGCCGTCGCACGTCGGTTTGGCGAAGATGCTATCATCGAGTATCTGTGAGCGTCACGTTCTCTGCGATGATAGAAAAGTGCGAGGTTCTCCGTGGATCCTGCGACCCGCAATGCCTTGATCGTTGCCGTTCCAATCATGCTTCTCGGATTCATTTCTGGGTACATGCAAATCACCGGGTTGCGCGATTTGAACGCTCGTGCTCACGTGCCGAGCGACGAGTTGAACTTCCTCCGTCGCCGTCACCGTCGCCGGTTGTTTGCCGGTGTGCTGATGTTGCTGATCGGCGGTTTGATTACCTACACGTTCTTATCGGGCATGGAAGCGCGTGCCAGCGCGATCGCCGACGCGAAGAGCGAAAAGCCGCCACTCGCCGAAGGCGAACAGAAAGTGATTCCCGAGGAAGACAAAGCCTTCGTGCGCTTCTGGGGAGCGTTCTGGATTGCCGTCATCTCGCTCGTGTTCGTGTTGCTCAGCGTCGCCGTCTGGGACGGTTGGGCGTCGCGCCGATACTGGATGGTCGTTTACCGTCGATTGCGCGAAGAACACAACACGCAGCTCCGACGCGACTTAGCCGTTTACAAACAACACAAAGACCAGCAACGCAACTCCGGCCGCAACGGCTACGGCGGACGCCTCGGAGATGGCAAAGACGAGTGATGCAAGGGAAATTCCGCGGGTCGCTCGCGGCGTTCGTGCCGCCATCGCAAGTCGAATGATGGCAGTGGATTATGTCGCAAAAATGACTAGTGGAGACGTTTCATTCGCAGGACGTGCATTTTTGCAGTATGATTTCCAGGAACTTATCGGTAACGCTTTGCATCGTAGTTGCAGAACGAGACGGAACCCCTTGCGAGGCGCAGGGTTTCATCCGATAATCGCACTCACGTAACAGGTCACTCTTCCCAAAGGGCTTTCACATGTTCGGCATTACGGATCGTCGACACTTCATGGCCCACGCCGCTGGCGCTGCAGCAGTCACCATCCCCGGCATGGCGTTCATGACCGATCTCCGCGCCCGTGCCGCCGAGATGAAAAAGAAGCAAAAAAGCCTCATCATCATGTGGATGGGCGGTGGCCCGGCCACGATCGACCTTTGGGACATGAAGCCCGGTAGCGCGAACGGCGGCGAACACAAGCCCGTTAGCACCGCTGCCAGCGGCGTGCAAATCACCGAATATCTGCCGAACGTCGGCAAGCAGATGAAGAACCTGTCGATCATTCGCTCGTTGGCCACCAAAGAAGGGGACCACGCTCGCGGTACCTTCCTCATGAACACCGGCCGTTCGCCGAACCCGCTGACCGAGTTCCCCTCGATCGGTGCGGTGATGTCGTACTACCAGGCGATGGACGTCGAGGCGATGAAAAACGCCGACATCCCCAGCTTCATCAGCGTCGGTGGCGGTCGCGTCGGCCCTGGCTTCCTCGGCATGAAGTACGCCTCGTTCGGCGTGCAAAACCCCGGTAGCCCACCAGAAAACGTCTCGCCTCGCGTCGATGTTTCGCGGATGGATCGCCGGAAGTTGCTGTTCGAGGGCCTCGAAGGCGGCTTCAAAACGAACGTCCCCGCCGATGCCGCGAAGTCGCACAAGGAAGTCTACGACAAGGCCCTCAACCTCGTCACCAGCAGCCGCAAAGAAGTCTTCAACCTCGATAAAGAGCCCGCCGCACTCCGCGATGAATACGGTCGTACCGGCTTCGGCAACGGCTGTCTGCTCGCCCGAAAGCTCGTCGAATCGGGCGTCGCTTGCGTCGAAATCGGCATGGGTGGCTGGGACATGCACGCAGGCATCTTCGGTGCGCTGCAACGCCGCCTGCCCGAACTCGACAAGGGTATGGCCGCTTTAACCCGCGACCTCGCCGACCGCGGCAAGCTCAAGGACACCGTCATCGTGTGGATGGGCGACTTCGGACGCACGCCGAAGATCAACCAAAACGGTGGCCGCGATCACTGGCCACGCTGCTGGTCGGTCGTGATGGGTGGCGGTAACATCAAGGGCGGCCAGGCTTACGGTGCAACCGATGCCGACGGCACCTCGATCAAAGACAACCCGACCGACATCATGGACATGTACGCCACGCTGTACCGTGGCTTGGGTATCGACCCGACGCCACAATCGGTTGCCGACGTGCGCGACAACCTCGGCCGTCCGTACTACATCGCAGGCGACAAACCGAAGTGGATCAAGGAACTCGTCAGCTAGTTTTCGACATCACTAACCCATGCGGCCCGCTCGATACGAGCGGGCCGTTTGCGTTCCGAGAATTCGCCGCGTCGCGGCTAGTCTCGTTTCGGGATCCGCGTAACGGGTTCAGTCTTGTTAGCCCGACGCGCTAGCGAGGGATTCAAGCCCTCGCTAGCGCGTCGGGCTAACAAGACCGCGACGAGCAATCCGAAACGGGGCTAATTCCGGAACTCCGTTTCGACGGACATTCGCCACCAGGCGATGAGCGTGAACAGCGTACCGAAGCCGCAGAGCGCGGCACACGCCGTCCAGACGATCGCGGTTTGCGGTTCGGGGTTGGTTAGCAGTTGCGCGTAGGCATCGAGCGACCAAGCGTGCGGCGTCACGCGGCTGATACGGCGCATCTCTTCGGGCATCAGGTAGCGCGGCATCAACGACCCGCTCAGCCCCGCCAACACCATCACGAGTAGTGTGCCCGTTACCGAAACCTGCTGTTCGGTTTTCGCAAACGCGGCCACAAACATGGCCAATCCAACCGCGGCAAACGACGTACAGACCACGACGGGAATGAGTAAGAGAGGCTGCGAACCGAGCGACATGCCGAACAACAAATTGCCGGCGATCAGCAACCCGAAGCCTTGCAACAACGACACCGCGAAGCACGGGAGCAACTTGCCGATGAGCAGTTGCCAACGTGCGATCGGCGCGGCATTGAGCCGTACAAGCGTACCGAATCGGCGCTCGCTGGCGAACAGCCATCCCATCACCAACACGAGGAAAAACGCGAAGGTGACGGTGTAACTTGGGACGAGTGCCTGATAGCGAATCGCGCCGCGACGGATCGTGCCGGAGCCATCGGATTGGTACGCGGAGCGGTTCGCCGTGCGTGGCGGTGGCGGGTCGCTGTTCGTGAGTTTTGCCCACGTTTTACCGCGAAAATTGTACTTGCTGAAGAACGCCGAAATGCCTTTCTGCAAGCCGTCGCCAAGGGTTTTCTTCGGCAACAACAGGTACGCGCCGCGGAGCGCGGGCATGTGCTTTTCCATGCGATCCATGAACGGGTCGGTGCCGATCATGTCGAACGCTTGCCCGATCATCCACGGGATAACGACGCGCATGAGCGCGACTTGCACGACCTGCTCGACGACGGCGGCCGCGACTTCTTGCGTCGGGTCGCGGAGGATGCGTACCGAGACTTCGCCGACGTTCATGCCATCGCGGTTGAGCGGGTTGATCGGGTTGAGTTTGAACGGCTCGCCGACGAACGAGCAACGGTGAATGCGCTCGCTGAAGTCCGCTTCGAGGATAATAATCACCGCCCGCTCGCCCGATTGGATCAGGCGTTCGGCTTCTTCGCGGCTGGGGATCATCTCGACTTTGATGTCGGCGGTGCCGGAGAAATCCTCGATGAGAATCTCGGACCACGGCCGATCCGGGAACCCACCGGCATCGGCAGGGAGACCGGCATCGAGGTTGACCACGGAGATGCGTAGCTGTTCCTTCTTGTTCGGATCGAACGCGCCGCCGACGGTGATGCCGAGAATCAGCACGAGCAAAATCGGCATGATTAACAAGATCACCGCCGCGCGCGGATCGCGCAGCATCAGGCGGAAATCTTTGGCCGCGAGGGTGAGGATGGGTCGCATGGCGTTAATCTCGAAGGGCGTGACCCGTTAGCTGCAAGAAGACGTTTTCGAGCGTCGATTCGTTCGACTCGAAGGCGGTCGGCGTCACGCCCGCCATCGCGCAGGCCAGCGCGAGTTTCGGTAGCAACGGTCCGAGTGCGTCGGATGTCAGGCGGATGCCATCGGGCTGCAATGCGGCCGATTGCACGCCAGGAAGTTCGCGGAGCGTCTCGAAGAAGCCATTCGGAACGCGGTCGAGTTTCACCGTTAGGCTGCTCGGGTGCAACTTCAACAACTGCGAAAGCGTGTCGCAAGCGATGACTTTTCCCGCATCCATAATCGCGATGCGCGGGCAGAGCGCCTGCACTTCCTGCATGTAATGGCTCGTGTAAATGATCGTCATGCCGTCGCGGTTCAGCTTATGTACGACGTCGAAAATCAGGTTCCGCGACTGCGGATCGACGCCCGTTGTCGGCTCGTCGAGCAACAGCAATTTCGGCATATGCACGACGGCGACCGCAAGGTTGAGCCGTCGTTTCATGCCACCGGAGAACGTACCGGCACGGTGGTCCGCACGGTCGTGTAAACCGACGGCGGTCAGCAATTCGTCCGCACGCCGTTTCAGTTCGTTCGTGCGCAAGCCATAGAGTTTGCCGAAGAAAATCACGTTTTCGCGGGCGGTCAGTTCGGGGTAAACCGCGAGGTCTTGCGTGCCGATGCCGATGAGTTTGCGGAGCGCCCGGTCCGCCCGGCGGAAGCGCTGGCCATCGAGGAGAATCGTCCCGTCGTCGGCATCGATCAACCCCGTGACGATCGATAGGAGTGTGGTTTTGCCCGCGCCGTTCGGCCCGAGTAAGCCGAACAGTTCGCCGGGTTCGACGGCGAACGTAGCGCCATTGAGCGCCACGATCGTGCCGTAGCGCTTGCAGACCGCTTCGATTTCGAGAAAGTGCTTTCGCATCTCTCCTATAGATAGGGAACGAAGGAGATAAGAGATGCCGACTTTCAACGATACTCGCATCCGCAAGGTCAACGCCCAGCCGACGAACGCGAACGGGCAGTACGTGCTGTACTGGTGCCAGATGTTTCGGCGTCTGACGCACAATCACGCGCTCGACTATGCGATTCACACCGCACGCAATCTCAAGAAGCCGCTCGTCGTTTACGAAGGGCTGAAACTGAATTACCCGTGGGCGTCGCCGCGGTTCCACCACTTCATGCTCGAAGGAATGCGCGACAACGCGATCGCCGCGAAGGCGATGGGGCTGACGTACTGGTCGTTCGTCGAAACGCCGGGCGACAACGGCCACGGCTTGGTGAAATCGCTCGCAGACAAAGCGAGCATCGTCATCACCGACGACTACCCCGCGTTCATCGTGCCTGCACACAATCGCGCGTTGGCGAAATCGACGCAGACTGCGGTTCACGCGGTCGATGGCAACAGCGTGGTGCCACTTTCGCTGTTGGGAAAAGTGACGAGCGCCGCCGCACATTTGCGACCGCGAATGCACAAGTTGTTCGCGGAATCGTGGACGCATCGCGCCATCGCCGAACCCGATGTGGCGGGGTTGGCGAAGGGCGCTATCGACGCGCCGTTCAAGCTCTGGTCGCCGCCGAAAGACATCGCCGCATTCGTGAATGAACTGCCACTCGATCGCGCCGTGCCGATCGTGCCGGGCCAAGCGGGTGGTACGGTGGCGGGGAAGGCGGTACTCGCGAATTTCCTCAAAAACAAGCTATCGCGCTACTCGACCGAACGCAGCCAGCCCGATTCGCCGACGCGAAACTCGGCGAGCGGGCTGAGCGTGTACTTGCATTACGGGCATCTGTCGGTCGATGAAGTCATCGATGGCACACTGAACGCGAACGGCAAATGGACGCCGGAGATGTTGAACCTCAAGACCCGCAACAAGGACGATTTTTTCTGCCGCGACGACAACGTCAACGGCTTCCTGGACGAAGCGATCACGTGGCGCGACATCGGCTTCCACTGGCACCATTGCCGCAATCTGGAAGTGGCGAATGCGAAGGGCAAGAACCAGAGTTGGGCCGTCGCCGGTGAAGCGCCGAGCTTCCACTTCGAGACGATGGATTTCTCACCGCGAACGGGGGGCACACTCGACCGAGTGTTGCCCGAGTGGGCGAAGGCATCGCTCAATAAGCACGCCAGCGACAAACGCGAATTTCACTACGCACTCGAACAATGGGAGCAAGGCGACACGCACGACGAACTTTGGAACGCCGCCCAACGCGAACTTGTCGCCACGGGCAAAATGCACAATTATATGCGGATGTTATGGGGCAAGAAAGTCCTCGAATGGTCGGCCAGCCCCGAGGAAGCGTACGGCGTGCTCGAACACCTCAACAACAAGTACGCCATCGATGGCCGCGACCCGAACAGCTACACCGGCATCCTCTGGTGCTTCGGCCTGTTCGACCGCCCGTGGCCACCCGAACGCAAGGTCTTCGGCAACATCCGCTACATGTCGTCCGCGAACACCGCGAAGAAGTTCAAACTCGCGGGCTACTACGATTACATCCACTCACTCGGCGGCAAAACGACCGTAGCAAAGGCGAGTGAACGAACGAAGTCGCTGTTTTGAATAAACGGGGAAACGACCGCCGGTACCGGTCGCGTATCGTCCGATGGCCAAGGCTTCAACACGAACGATACTTCGGGCGGGACGATTCGATACGTTTTTGTTAGCCCGACGCGCAAGATCGCATGTAAAACTTCACGCCGTGCCTCGAGCGTGGGTATGCAACCTTTGCTTGCGCTGCGGGCTAGCACGATTGCGTGTCATTTTCGACCGCGAGAAGTACTACACTCGGTTGGCGGATGAGTACCCGTTCCATCGGCTCGTGCCAGCCCGTTGCGCAAGCAAGGGGAACCCGCGATAAACTCCATGCCGTGCCTCGACCGTCGGAATCCAACCCCTTGCTTGCGCTGCGGGCTGGCACGATTGCGTGTCATTTTCGACCGCGAGAGGTATTACATTCAGTCAGCGGATGATGACTGGTTCCGGCGGCGACGGACGTACCAGACGATACCTGCCAGGCTGAACGCGCAGCCGGCGGCGATCAAGACCCACAACCAAAGCGGCCATGGCGGGCGGCTGGGCGGACGCGGCTCTGGAGGAGGGCCATCGAGAACCGCGCCGGGCATACCGGGGGTCACCTTGGTCGGTGATTCCGGACCCGCCCGGTTCCCGTCCGCATCGACGGTGTAGTCCGTCTTCCGCATCCAGTCAGCGCACGTCATACCGGCGATGTTCGGGAGGCGGAGGGTGGCGGAGGGGATGTCCTGGTTAATTTTGACGTCGGACAGGTTCGTCCGGATCACGGCGTCCAGTTGGCCGTTTCGGGTCGGTTTGTGTTCGATTACACTCGGGAAGAACACGCCCCGCACCGGCTCGACGAATTGCGTGACCTCGTCCACGCGCGAATCGGTCTTTAAACTTGGCGCGCTCGTCGGGGTGTGCGAGAACTTCCGGATCAGGTAGTTCACCGCGGGGTCGAACCAGAACTCGTATTCGTCACCGTTGGCGGCGAGCCGGACGTGGATCAACTCGCGGCCGTTCTCGTTTACCCGGCCCGCCGCGTGAACGCGGCTCGCCTTCGCCAGAATGTCCGCATAGTCGAACTTTCTCGGCGTCGCGCCGCCCCCCCAATGGTGGAACAGGGCGTATTCCCAAACATCGCCCGAAGTCACGAACAGGTGTGGCTCAGAATCGACCATCAGTAGCGAGATAGTCCCCTTGGTTCCGGTGTACGTGCTCAATACCCAAATTTTCCCATTGCGGAGCACTAAGTCGTGGACTTCGTCAGGTGGGCGAGGCGTCCGGACCCGGATCCGGTCGGGCGACCGCCAATACTGACCGGAAACCAGGTGGAGCCATTTCGACCCTGCTTGGCCCGGCTGGGACTCACTGACGACCTCGTGTGAGAAGCGGCAGGAGAGCGACCGCACCGCCGCGACCGCCGCCCGATTCCCGTCGGCCATCTGCTGGGCGAGTTCTTCGGGACCGCCACCCGCCGCCGGGCGAGCCAGCGATACGACGGCGACCGCAGTCGCCAGATAGATGGAAAATGAACGGGACATGTCTCGATCGGCTCCCGAAAACTCTATTTTCTCGCCCAATGAATAGATGTCAGTTGTGCGATACCGCTCGTCTGCGAAGCCTCAGCGACTCTGGAGTTTCCATCGACCTCGGCTTCACTTCCGCACATTCTAACCACACTCCAGCGACGGCTGCAACCAGTTTCCTTTCGGAGCCGATTAGCCGCGCCGCGTAGTCTTCGGAGCGAAGCGCGTGCGATACTTACGTGGAGCACGCGAGCCGCGTACAGGGCAGTTAGCCCGGATATTTCATCTGCGGTTTCGGGCGGGGCATTTCCTCGCTGCGACGGCGGAATTTGTTATTTTGAGCGGTTGCGGTCGATTGGGAGTGG
>JAYVXI010000106.1:0-19115 GCA_043785305.1 Limnoglobus sp.
TCAGGCGACGCTGTTCGGCTACCCGAACACGACCGGGTTGCCCGCCGTCGATTACCGCATCACCGATGAAATCTCCGACCCGCCAGGCCTCACCGAGCCGTTGTACGTCGAGCGCCTGTTGCGGCTCGATGGCCTTGCCTGGGCGTATCACCCGCCGTCCGATGCGCCCGCCGTCGCGCCATTGCCATCCGCGGATCGCACGACATTCACCTTCGGTTGTTTGAACAACGCTGCGAAAATTTCGGACGAATGCCTGGCGACGTGGGCGAAGATTCTGCTCGATGTGCCCTCGTCGCGGCTCGTCTTATTAGCGGGGCAATCGCAGGCCGCCGCACGGCGGTTGACCGAACAATTTGCGGCGAAGGGCATCGAGCAAGACCGCATCGAACTCGTATTCCGCCTTCCTCGCAAGGATTATTTCGAAGCCTATTCGATGATCGACCTCGCACTCGACCCGTTTCCCTACAACGGCGGCGTGACGACGTGCGATGCACTTTGGATGGGCGTGCCGACGCTGACGATTGCGGGTGCGAGCTACGTTTCGCGGCAAGGTGCGAGTATCCTCACGCATATCGGCCTCTCGGAATTCATCGCCGATAGTCCGTCGAACCTGATCGAACTCGCGAAGATCTGGAGTTCAAACCGCGAATGGCTGGCCGAAATCCGTGCGGGGCTGCGTTCGCAAATGGCGAAGTCGGCGGTGGCTGACGGGCCGGGTTACGTGCGTCGGCTGGAGGCGGGGTTGCGGCAAGCCTGGAAAGAACGCATCGCGAACGGAGGATGATTTTCGATGGCCGCACTCACACTTTTGCGCCAAGGCCACCCGCTGGCAGACGCCGCAGAACAGCGTCGGCAACTGCTGCCGCGTGCGGGCGAAACGCCGTTCGAGGCGAAACTCGCCGAGGCGAAGCTCTTCCCATTGCTGGCGACGCGCATCGATACCCTGCAAGTCAACGTCGGGAAAATGTGCAACCAAACCTGCCACCATTGCCACGTTGACGCGGGTCCAGATCGCCGCGAAATCATGACGCGGGAAACGATGCAGCATTGCCTGACGGCGATGGAATCGGCGAACATCGGCACGCTCGATATTACCGGTGGCGCACCGGAGATGAACTCGAATTTCCGCTGGTTTGTCAGCCGTGCGCGCGAGTTGGGCCGTCACGTCATCGACCGTTGCAACCTGACGATTCTGCTCGCCCCCGGCTTTACCGACACGCCCGAGTTCCTCGCCGCAAACCGCGTGGAAGTCGTGGCGTCGTTGCCGTGTTACACCGAATCGACCGTCGACAAACAGCGTGGCGATGGCGTATTCGACAAGTCGATTCGCGCCATTCGACGCCTGAACGATCTCGGTTATGGGCACGATGCCGCATTGCCGTTATCGCTGGTGTACAACCCCGGCGGCGCGAGTTTGCCGCCCCCGCAAGCGACGCTCGAAGCCACCTACAAACGCGAGCTTGCCGAACGCCACGGCATCCATTTCACGCGGCTGTTCACGATCGCGAACATGCCGATTAGCCGCTTTCTCGACGACTTGCAAAAGTCCGGAAAGTACGCCAGTTACATGCAGAAACTGATCGCGGCGTTCAACCCGGTTGCGGCCGGGAATGTGATGTGCCGCTCGCTGGTTTCCGTGGGTTGGGACGGCCAACTCTTCGATTGCGACTTCAACCAGATGCTCGATCTGCGGATCGGCCACATCCGCGATTTCGACGCCGCCACGTTCGCAAACCGCACGATCCTCACCGCCCAACATTGCTACGGCTGCACCGCCGGTGCCGGTTCGTCATGTACCGGCGCAGTGGTGATTTGAGTGTGAAGGAATGCCAATCTATAGGTCGTCGAAATTGACAACGTTCCCGTCGTTTCGCACGCCGAGATTTTGAAACGTAGGGCTTTGGCCACTTAGCTTATGGCCTACGCATCAGCACCAACGTCCCGTTCGGAGCCGAAGAGTGATATCGACCAGGCTGTTGAAAATCGAAGGTGTTCGTAGTCACATTCCCATTATTCCACTTGGCTTCCCGCGTATAAACGTACTGTTGATTTGTGAAAGTTGTCACACCTTTCGTTAAGATGGTCATCGATCCGAGCATCGGTATACCCGTCTTCGGATATTGTTCCAGATAGAACGTTCCTTCAATATCCACTTCGATTGTAGGAGTCATACCTGCGGAGTGAACGAGCATTCTCCCTTTATAACTGAAGCCGGCAAAAGGGACGTTCGATTCCGGATCGCTGTTCGGCGCATTCGCCTTCACTTCCGTAATGTTCATTTGCACTTGGACCACATGATCCAGTTGCTCATTTTCCCCAGTGGGTTTGGTTTCGTCCCAAACCGTCGTTCGATATTGCCCTTCGTAGAAGCCCACGACGAGCGATGAGATATACTGGTTCTTCAAAAGTGCGTTATTGGGGTTCGGGTTCGGATTCTGTACCACCGGCGTGCCGGGGACTGTCACCTCGAACGAGCGCGTCGTGGTCAGCCCGCCGGCATCCCGCACGGACACGGTAATCGTCGCCCGCCCACCGCCTTCGGCAGCTCGGAAGACGATCGTGCGGACCCGCCCGCCCGGTTCGACTCGGAGTTCCGATAGCAGATTCGGGTTCGACGACGAGACCGTCACTTGCAACTGGTCGGCGGGCGTTTCCGCGTCGTCGATCTCGAACTGGCCGGTGTATCTTTGATTCTGTTGGAGCGTGACATCGCTGAGAACGGCCACGCGCGGCGGTGTGTTCGGCGAAATGAGCGGTGGAATCACTGGCGGCGTCCCGTTTCCTGCCGCACCGGCCACTGTCACGAGAAAGTCGTGGGCGGTGACGGACCCACTACCATCGGTGACGGTGACTCGCACCGTCACAGTCCCGTTCACACCCGTTGCCGCTTGGGCGACTAACGTGCGATTGGTTCCGCTGCCTTCTAGCCGCAGTTCCGAAAACGCTCGATCGTCCGAAACGACGACAGACGTTCTCAGTTCTTCAGCAGATGTCTCGGCGTCGGCCACCTGGAACCCGTATGTCAGCCCCTGACCTGGACGCAAGGTTACGGGTTGAAAATCGGACAGTAATGGCGGAGCATTCGTGGGCGGAATGGGAGTTCCGTCAACGGTCAACAGGAAAGAATTCGTCGTCGAAAGGCCACCGGCGTCGGTCGCGGTTACAGCGATCGTGGCCGTACCCACCATGCTGGCCGAGGCCCGGATTTGCAACACATGAGACACTCCGTCCTCAACTACCCGTAGCTCCGAAAACAAACTCGGATCGGACGCCGTTGCCGAAATCTGCAACTGATCCGTCGGCGTTTCTGCGTCCCGGACTTGAAACCCGTAAGTCAGCCCCTGCCCCGGCTTCAGCATATAAGGTTCGAAAGTGCCTAATTCGGGAGGCGAATTCGTGATGGTCGGCGGCACGATGATAGGCGGAACAATAACAGGCGGTGTCACTCGAAACGGCACCCAACTGGCGGAGCCGGGAACGCCAAACGCACCACCCGTCGCCGGCACGGCGACGCTGGCAATGGACGTACCGCCGAAAGAGGTACTCACTGCCGCAGATAAGGAAACGGTCGCACCGAAGCGATCGTACGCGGTCAATGGCGTCCCGTCGCCGGCCGACGCGAAGACATTTGCACTGCCGTTACCCGTGAGGTCGCCCACGGCGACCCGCACGCCTGCCCGCGAGTTCACGTCACCGGCGAACTGGTTGAGTAGGACCGTCAGATCGGGTGGCAGGCCGGAAAGTAATTGATACGCATTCAGTGCGAGTATTCGCGGGCCACCGCCAGGGCCGCCTCCGAACACCAAGTCTGCGTACCCATCTGCATTCAAATCGCCCAGGCCGACGAATGCCCCGTTGCGGAGCGTCGGCTCGAAAGCGAAGAAGTCGTTGACCAGTTTCACCGGTCGGCCGTTGAGCAAGCCGGTCGAGCCGTAGACGACCACACGCGGCCCACCACCGAATCCCGCCGATACGAGCAGATCCGGCACGCGATCGCCGTTGACATCTCCGGTGGCCGCTCGCGCACCGCCACGAAAAGCCGGATCATCGATGCCGAAAAACGCAGTGATTGTGCCTCCGTTCGAATCGAGAACCTTCACGATTGGGCCACCACCCTGGTCTGGGGTCGCGATCACTTCCGCCCGGCCGTCTCCGGTGAAATCGGCGGCAGCCACGAACACACCCCCGGTAAACGTCGGCTCGAATGCCAACTGGGACCATAACAGTCGACCGTCCGCTCCGTCGTATGCCTCGACTAGAGGCAGCCCACCGGGTCCAGCGGCAATGATAAGGTCGGTCACACCGTCTCCGGTTAGATCGGCTGTCGCGGTGCGAACGCCCCCGGTAAACCCGCCACCGAACGGCTGGACCTGAATAATCGTCTCGCCGGTTGGCCGGACGAGTCGCGCCATGGCGGGCCCGCCGGGGTCGGATCCCAGGGCGAGCGCCGGCGCAGCCGGGACATCGCGACCTTCGAGTTCTGTGACATACGGTCGAAAGCGTCGTCGTGTCATCGCTATGCCTTTCAATGGTGTTTTCCGTGTCTTCGCTATCTTGTAGTCCGCCCCGCGCGAGTTGTGACACGATTTCGGAAGGAAAATTTCACTTTGCCGCAAGTCGTTGTTCGGGTAGGATTTCCGAAAGCTAACTGACTCGTTCCTTATCACCCACACGCGATTGCCATGTCTCCCATTCCGCCCGATGCGAATTTTCTGAATCTGCCTACGCAATGGTCGTTGCTTAAACGTGCGGTTGCAGGCGACCCAACCGATGACGTCAAACAAAATGCGTGGAGTCAGTTGTTACAGTATTATCTGCCTGCGGTGCGAGCCTACTTGATGGGCTGCACGCACGATGCGGATCGCACCGATGACCTCGTGCAGAAGTTCTCGCTACAGTTCCTCAATGGCGGCTACAAACACGCGGAGCAGGAGAAAGGCCCATTCCGGCACTACCTGAAGCGTTCGCTATCGAACATGGTTCGGCAAGAAGGAGCGCGACGCGAACAGTTCGAGGAACTCGCCGACCCGATTCACCCGCATATGCCCGAATCGCCTGAAGATGCGGAATTCCTGGCCGAGTATGTGAATACGCTTTTGGATCTCGCGTGGAGCACACTCCGCAGCGAGCAAGTCTCGACGGGCACCCCGTACTACGATTTCCTGAAATGTTCCGCTGATAACCCATCGTGGACGAGCGAAGAACTCGCAGCGGAGGCTTCTACCAACCAACTGGAAAAGTACAGCGCCGAGCGATTTCGGAAAATCTTGTCGCGTGCCCGTCACAAATTTGCCACTCGCGTCTATCAGCAAGTGGCCGACGGTTTAGCTGATCCCACACCCGACGCGGTCGCCGAGGAGTTGGCGGATCTCAAATTGCTGAGCTATTGCAGTACGGTCGTGAAGCAACAGCAACGGGCGACGGTGGGCCTTTCGCCAATCGATTGAGGACGGAATAAATGCAAATTACTTTGCGATGCCGGGGTTGTGGGTGCGAGTTTTCGGTCGTAAAGACACTGACCCGTGAAGAGCACGATCACCCGCTGTGCCCTCAATGTGAGGCGGCTCTGACGAGCGGTATCAATCCGCCCAGCCCGCGCCCAGAAATCCTAGTCGACCCGAGTACGATACTGCATGAAGCCACGATTCATCCATCGAATGAGGTGCAGACGTTTCAAGAAGATCCGAATCGCGTGTTGCCCTCGCTATCGACGTCCGGTTTTCTCGAGTTGCCGAGAATCGAAGGGTATCGCGTTCTCGGACTTCTGGGCAAAGGCGGGATGGGTATCGTCTTCAAAGCGGAACAGGAGAAAGCGAACCGTCGCCTCGTGGCGATCAAAATGATTCTGGCACGTCGCGGTTACAATCAAGATCAGGATCAGCGGTTCGACATCGAAGTCAACGCAGTCAGTTCGCTGGAACACCCGAACATCGTGCGGGTCTACGAAGTCGGCGAAGCGGATGGGCAGCGATTTTTCAGCATGGAATACTGTTCCGGCGGCACGCTCTACGACAAACTCAAATCGAGTTTGATGGTGCCGAAAGAGGCGGCCAAATTGATTGCGGTCCTCGCCCGTGCCATGGCCGTCGTGCACAGTAAGAACATCATTCACCGCGACTTAAAGCCGTTGAATATCTTGTACGATGCGACCGGCGAGCCGAAGATTACCGACTTCGGTTTGGCGAAGAACATCGAAGCCGACGATGGCGGAACTGCGACCGGTTCGATCATGGGCACGCTCGGCTACATGTCGCCCGAACAGGCGAGCGGCCAAGGAAACAAAGCCACGCCGGAAACCGATGTCTACGCGCTCGGTGCGATTCTCTATTCGTGTTTGACCGGTCGCGTCCCCTTCGCGGGTTCCACGGTCCCCGATACGCTGCAGCAAATTCAAAAGGAAGATCCCGTTTCCGTACGTCGATTAGTGCCGAACACACCGCGAGATTTAGAGACGATCTGCGAAAAGTGCCTGCAAAAAGATGCGAAACGGCGCTATCGAAATGCGGGTGAACTCGCCGACGAGTTAGTTCGCTACCTCGAAGGCCGACCGATTCTTGCTCGCCCCGTGTCGAAAGTTGAGAAACTTTTGAAGGCCGCTAAGCGCCGCCCCGCTGCGGCGGCACTGTTGCTGACACTCATCCTGAGCGGCATCGGCGCAGTGGTCGGTTCGGTCTTGTTGTATTTGGCGAACGGACGCGAACGCGAACTTCGCGCGATCGCCGATTCCAACGCGATTCGGGCCGATGCCTCGGCACAACGAGCACGGCGATTTTCCGAGTACGTCTTGCATAGCTTGGGCGAAACCGACTTTTGGACGAGGTACTTCCCCCTTTACATCGGCAAGGAAGGCAAGACGGGACTCGATGCGGGGTTACGCGCTTCGCCCGAATACTTGCGCTCGCTCAAGTCCCATGCGGTTGGCGATTTCGCCGAGGAACATTACGAACGCGGCAAAGTTTTGCTCACGCTGGCGAACGCCATGCGGTCCAACAACCTCTTCGTGGAATCGGAAGCCACACTCAACGAGGCGCAAGCGGCGTTCGCACGATCCATCGAAACGACACCCGAAGACCGCGACCGGTTACAGTTTTCGCGAGCGTGCTATCTGCACGAAGTCGGCGAACTCGAAGCGGCCTACAACGCATTTGACGAGATCTTAGCCCGACCCCAACACATTCTTTCCCTAACGGAACTCGCCGATACGAAAGTCCGAATGTGCTGGCTCTGCGGCGATCGAATGATGATCCGTGGCAGCAATCACGATGCCACCCGTCAGCAGTGGCTCGACCGCTCGAAAAAGGAACTCGATGAGGCCATCGCGATTTATCGAACGAGCGAATCGCCGCTCGCAAGGGAGAAGGCCAAAATTTGTGAACTGTTAGGTGTCGCAAGAGATGGAAACTTGACGTTGGATTCGATAGTCAAGCTTTACCAAAAAATTAGCCAGGCTCCGAACGGCGACATCCTTTTGAAAGGAATCACGACGTTCGTGTATGCGGAGTTGCATCGCCAAAACGGTCAATTCCCCGAAGCCGTAGCGAAAATGGTCGAACTCGAGCGACTCGCCCAAAGCAAATTTGGTCCGCAAGCTCACCTCCGACTTTTATCGCTCGCCGCACTCGCAGGTATGGAGAAGACCGCATTCGAGCGTTCGGCCGATGTCGAACTGAGAAAGAAAAGCCTTCGCGATGCGATCCAGCACGCCACCGAAGCAGTCGCGTTGGGAAAACAGATCGCACCGCACCACGCATTCTTGGCCGAGGGGTACGGCGCATTGGCACAGTTGTATCTGGCAGACAAGCAGATGCCGGAGGTGATACGCTGCCTCAAGGAATCGCTTGCGATTACGCAGTTCCACCCCGTCGATTTGAAGGCGCGGCGGGAACAAATCGAGCAAGAGCTGGCGAAGTGGGCCAAACCGTAATGAAGACACGTCTACCATTTCGGCTTGGAGAGAACCCCGCCAAGACAACCCGGCGGCTCGTAGGAAAGCTACTTCACCAGATACTCGAAGTGTTCGCGGAACTGGGCGGGGGTCATTTTCACGACTTCCGCGAGTGAGGCCAGCGTGGCTGCGTCGGCGAAGTCGGTGGCTTCGAGGCGGATCATGTAACGGCGACCGCACTCGAAGGTTTCGCTGTCCACATCGACGAGGCGCGGCCGCATTCGCGACGTCTTCGGGTCGATCATATCTTCAAATTTCAACGGGGTCATTTTGCCGCCGACGAAGCTGACGATCGCGCCGTATTCGCTCGATTCGGGGGACATCAGAAACTTGACCGCGCCGTAGCCGAGGTTGCGCGTGTACTCGGCATCGAACGGGATCGGGTCGGCACAACGCAATTCGTAGCCCAGGTCTTTGTCGACCATAGTGATCTTCAACCCGAGTTTGCCGAGCCGCCAATCGAGTTGGTTGCGGATGATGCGACCGAGTTCGATTTCACCGAGTCGCAGGTGGCCGTGGTCGTCGCGTTGCAGCGTGCCGTAGCGGCTGAGTTCGTCTTCGCCGAGAACTTGAATCATCGATTCGACTTCAAATTCGTTGCTGCCGTCCTTTTGCGAAAGCAGTTTGCAACGTTCCTGTGCCGCTTCGCGAATGTTCTCGGCGAGCCATTTATCGGTGACTTTCACGGCCTTGTTCGCGATGGTGATCGAATCTTTTTCGAGGCGGAAATGGCCGAGGTCCGTCACGAGGTTTTTCTCGCCGATGGCTTCGATGAGGCCCTCGGCCAGAATGACGAGACCGTACTCTTTGCCCTGTGCCCGTCGCTTGATGATCGAGCCGATGATGATGTCGCAGATCTGGCTGAGTTTGACGTGATTGCCGCGGAATTCTTCGGAGATGATGGTCACAGTCGCCGCCGATGCTTTGCCGATACCGAGCGCGAGGTGGCCGGCGGCACGGCCCATACTGACGATGAGATACCAGCGCGTGGTGGTCTTGGCGTCTTCGTGAATGTTGCGTGCGAGGCCGACGCCGACGTGCCGGGCCGTCTCGAATCCGAAGGTGGGGATTCCGGGGGGGAGGGGCAAGTCGTTGTCGATCGTTTTCGGAACGTGAGCGACCTTGATCTTTCCAGCGGCTCGTTTATACACTTGGCTGCCGGAAAACGCGGTGTCGTCTCCGCCGATGGTGACGAGGTACTTCGCACCGAGTCGATCGAGCGACGAAATCACGCTGAGAAGGTCTTCGTCTTTCTTAGCGGGGTTGGTGCGGCTGGTGCCGAGCAACGAGCCACCGCGGTTGTAGTAGGGGGCGACGTCGGCGATGGTGAGCGTTTTGGTTTTCGTGAGGTCTCCGGAGACGAGGTTTTTGAACCCGTCGCGAATGCCGATGACTTCCCAGCCCTGGTTGATGGCCTCGATGGTGACCGATGAAATGACACCGTTGATCCCGGGCGCAGGCCCACCACCTACGAGGATCGCTAACCGGCCACGGGATGCGGGAGTTGTCATGCTGTGTCTGCCTCATGCTGCGGATGAAAATCGTAACCCACCGAAACGGGTCGTCGTTGAAAAGATCGGATTCTGTCGCCGATTTTCAAGGGCAATCGTCGTACTGGCGCTGATCGCGGCGACCGGTTGCCGAATGGCGGAGAAACGCTGCGCGCCGGACCCCGAATCGTGGTCCGAAATCGGCCAGACTTCGTACCGCGCCTCCGAACCGACCGTCTTCGAGGAACTCGCCAATCAATTGCAGGGCGGCCCACCCGTCGCGCCGCCCGACGGCAAGAAGTACAACATTCTCGCGCTGTCCGGCGGCGGCAAATATGGGGCGTTCTCGGCAGGTGTGTTGTGCGGCTGGACCGAGAGCGGCACGCGGCCATCGTTCGACCTCGCCACGGGGGTCAGCACGGGCGCGATCGTCGCCGTTTACGCCTTCCTGGGCAGCGAATACGATGCGAAACTCCGCGAGTTTTACACCACCGTCACGACGCGACAAATCCTGAACAACAAGTGGCTGCCGATCGCACTGTTTACCGATTCCTTAGCGTCGTCGGCACCGTTGAAAAAGCTCATCGATAAAGCCGTAGACAAAGAGCTACTCGAAGCGGTGGCGACCGGGCACCGATGCGGGCGACGCTTGCTCGTCGGCACGACGAACCTCGATACGAAGCGCCTCGTCGTCTGGGATCTCGGCGCAATTGCGGCTTCGGATCGCGCGGATAAGGCCGATCTCTTCCGTAAAATCGTTCTCGCTTCTGCATCGGTTCCCGGCGAGTTTCCACCCGTCCGGATTGAAATCGAAGTGAACGGCAAGAAGTACACCGAACTGCACGTCGATGGCGGCGTCACGAGCGAAGTCTTCGTGCGATTGCCGCACCTGACGCTCGAACCGGGCCACCTCAGCCGTGGCCCGCGACCGCTGGCCGGGTCGAATGTCTACGCGATCATCGCCGGGAAGCTGTACGCGAACCCCGAGTGCGTGCGGGCGAAGCTCTTCGGCATCCTCGGCAAATCGGTGTCGTCGCTGGTTTACGCGATGACGCAGAACGACTTGCTGCGAATTTACACGCTTTCTCTACTCACGGGGATGAAGTTCCAGTTCACGTCGTTGCGGCAGGATTATGAAGACACTGGCGACGCACTTCTGTTCGACCCGATCGAACTGGCGGCGCTGTTCAACGAAGGCGCGAAAGTCGGCCGAAGCGTCGAAGGCTGGCGTGCGAACCCGCCTGGCACGAACGCCAACGAACAGATCATCCCACGCACGGGCACCGCATTCCAAACGCACGCGGTAACGAAAACGCCGTGAAACGAGCGTACGGAGTGCGAAGGGGCACCCATGCTCCTCGCAAAACAAATTTGGCAAATGCGGATCTCTGAACTACGTACTAATATCCGTAGTCGAGGTCCGTTCATGCGCAAGATTCGTTCGGTTCACCGGTGGTTATCGCAAGTCGAAATCCTCGAGGATCGCCTGACGCCGGCGCTCGTGACATGGGATGCGGGCGGCAACGATTTCCACTGGGACAACGCGCTCAACTGGTCGGGCGACGTGCTGCCGGGCGTCGGCGATGACGTCGTCATCGGCGATGCGTTCGCGGCGAACACCATCAAGCTCTACAACATCCACGCGAAGGTGGCGACACTCAATAGCGCTTCGGCTATCGAGATTTACCGGTACTGCATTCTCGAAGTCACTGCCAGCCCGATCGAGGCGAAATCACTGATCCTGATCGAAGGCACGTTGCTCAACTCGGTCACATCGGCGATGACACCCGTGGTGGTGCCGGTAGCGTCCGGGCAATCGAATTATTCCGACGGACTCGACGGGATGACGATCAACGGTGATTTGATCGTGGGGTCGACTGAATTTGCACACGTGACTGTTCAAAACGGTTTGACGCTCAACGGCACCGCATACCTGGGTACAAATATTCCATCGGGTAACGGAGTCGGTTTCCTCGATTTTCAGGGTACCCAGACGTTGACCGGTACTGGCAAGGTGTTGTTTGGTGACAGTCCATTTAATGGCATTGGTGGCGGAATACTGACAATCGATTCGGGGATCACCATCTCGGGCAAGAACGGTTCTATCGGCCGGCCTAACGCGACGACGATCAACAAAGGCACGATTCGGGTCGAAGGAGCGAGGGGGATATTCTCGCTCGAAGGGAATCATCAAGGTTACACACCGGGAGTGGGATTACTGGACTCGACCGATGGGGGATTCTTCTTCATGAGCGGGACGATGGAGGGCGGCGGGGGCCACCTGAACCTCGGGCCGAATGCCAATTTCGCTGTGGTCAACTGGCAAACGAATGGCATTATGCGCGGCATCACGGTCGACGGAACGATCTACGTGGCCAATGGCGCGGTGTTAGATAACGTCACGATCAATGGCATACTGAAGGTGGGTTACGACTCCCCGATCTCAGCCTCGCTCGACACGGGGAAAATTCGCAATGGCCTCACGCTCAACGGCACCGCGTTCCTCGGTTTGGCAAATAAGCTGGTCGATGGCCAACTGATCTTTGAAGGCAGCCAAACGCTGGCGGGCAAGGGTCAGGTGATATTCGGCAAAGGCCTCGCTGCTGGCAACGGCATATACGCGGGCAGTACCGAAACGCTGACGATCGGCCCGGACATCACCATCTCCGGCGAGAACGGCTTCCTCGGCAAAGCGGGTGCCACGATCAATCGCGGCACCATTCACGCGAACACAACCGGCGGCGCGATTTCCACGCACGGAACATTCACGAACGAAGGCGAACTCCGCGCCAGCGATGGCAAGTTCGTCCTGCAAAATCTGACGAATGCCGGGCGAGTGACAATCGGTACCCGCACGCTGACGATTACGGATGCTTTCGAGAACCGACCCACGGGCCGCGTGGTGTCGCAAGTCGATGGCACCGCCTTCGGCAAACTCGAAGTCGGCGGGGCCATGACGCTCGCGGGGACGCTGCAAGTGTTGCCGACCGGCGCAGGGATTTTGCCGCACAATTTCTACACGATTCTCGACGCTGTCGGCCCGCGAACGGGCACGTTCGAGCAACTCGAAACCACTGGCATCGCGGTTGCATACAACGATTCCCGAGTCATTCTCGGTAACCCGCCACCCCCGCCGGAGATCCCACCCGTGCCGCCCGAAGTTCCACCGCCAGTCAACCCACCTGCGCCGCCGGAAGTCCCGTTGCCACCGCCACCGGTGCCGCCGGTCATTCCACCGGCTCCGCCCGTCGTGCCACCGCCACCGCTGGTTCCACCGGCCCCGCCAGAGATTCCGTCGTCGCTACCGCCGGTGGAAATGCCAACATCGCCGCCGCCAATGGAGATTTCGCCGCCAACTGCGCCGATGAACGCACCCGGTGGGCCGTCGTATCGCTTGTTGGTTAGCGGTAACAGCAGCGACGTGCGGCGGTTCGACGTGAACGCAACCGGCACGCTGGTCGAAGGCACGGCATTCGTGCCGTTCCCCGGTCGGTCGGGTTCGGTGCGTGCCGTTACGGGCGATTTCAACGGCGATGGCCAGATCGACGAAGCGTACGTCACCGGTCCGGGTGGCGGCAGTACCCTTCGCGTCGTTGGGGCGAACGGTGCCGATTTGTTGTCGGCAATCGATTTGTTCCCCAACGAAGATTTAACCCGCATCGGATTGTTCGTGACCGCCGGTGACATCGACGGCGATGGTACCGATGAACTCATCGTGACCCCCGACAACGGTGGCGGTGCGCGAGTGAAGATCTTCAAACTCACCGCGAACGGGCTGACGCCAATTGCAGATTTCTTCGGCATCACCGACCCGGATTTTCGCGGCGGCGCGCGAGCCGCCATCGGCGACCTCAACGGCGACGGCAAACGCGATCTGATCGTGACGGCCGGCATGAACGGCGGCCCGCGCGTGGCCGTGTTCGATGGCCGATCGATTGTCAGCTTCGGTACGCCGCTGAAAATGATCGACGATTTCTTCGCGTTCGACGCCGCCGACCGCAGCGGTGTCAACGTGGCCGCGGGCGATCTCGACGGCGACGGCAAAGCCGAGTTGCTGTTCGGGGCAGGCCCCGGCGGCGGCCCGCGCGTGTTGGTGCTGCGGTTCGCCGATCTCGCGAACGCCGGTTCCGCACCGTTCGCCAATTTCTTCGCCTACGACGACACCCAACGCAACGGCGTGCCACTCGCCGCAAAAGACATCAACCGCGACGGCATCCTCGACCTCGTCACCATCGCCGAAGGCCCCACCCCGATGCTCCGCAGCTTCGCGGGAAGCCACGATGGGCTATCGCTCGATCCGCACGATACGATGATGGAGGGTATGACGTTCGGCGGCGCGTTCGTGGGGTGACGATGGCTGGGCAATCCTAATCGTCGTCGTTGCGGCGTGGACCATCAATTTCAGTGCTAAAGCGCTCGATTCGACGATATGGTACGGCAGGCGGGCCATCGAGTTCGCCACGCACTGCAATCATGCGTCAAGCAGATTGGGACTAATACGGAGAATTGTTCGCGATCTCGAATGAAAGTGATTGACTTCCATTTTTAACGGGTTAGCATCTGGCGATTGGTCGTGCGAATCGCCATGTTTTAACGATTCCGGCCAGTAACGGCACCGAAAAGTTTGGGAGTTCCGATGCGCGATGACGATGAAGATGATGAAAGGCCGCGCGAGCGACGCCGCCGTTCGGAAGATGACGACGACGACGAACCCCGCGAGCGACGCCGACGCCGCAGACCAGCTGCGGATTTAGAAGACGCAGAACTGACTACAGTGGATTGGGTTCTGATCGTTCTTTGCTCGGGTATCGGCTGCATCATCGGTTTCGTGCGCCTGATTCAAGGTAAGCCGAGCGCCGGCAAAATGATCGGTTTCTCAATCTTGTTTATGGTCCTGTGGACGATAATCCGCATCGGACTTACGGCCGCGACGAAGGGCGCTCCCTAATGTCGTCGAGTCGTAAAATCATAACCAGACGGCGGCATATCGAGGTATTGCTCTTCTCGGTAGTCGCCCTGGTTGCTGCGCCGCTACTCGAAGTTCGGCCCAACGAACGGGTCGGAGTTCGAGGAATGCCGCAGCTCTTGCTGCCGCCGTCTTGCGGGTCTCAAGAGTTCTTCGGCACCGATTGCCCTGGATGCGGGTTGACCCGTAGTTTTGTCCACCTCGCTCAAGGGGATCTCCGAGCGTCATTCCAAAGCCACCGACTCGGGTGGATGATTATGTCATTCGCATTCCTTCAAATCCCTTACCGAATGTACTTGATTTCCAAGCCTCGGCGGCAACCGTTGGGCGAGGCAGTCAGTCGTTGGATCGGTCGCATCGTCATCGGATTGTTGCTCGCGAACTGGTTGTTGAGTCTGTTCGGTATCTGGATCGTGCCGCGATCCTAATAGGTGCCGACATGTCGAACATCGCGACTTACGAACTTCGGGGTGCGTTGGCGGTAATCGCGATGAACGGGTCCGAGAAGCGGAATGCGCAGTCGTAGTCGCTGGTGCGGCGCTTCACACGGCGTTTGAACGAGCCGCCAACGGCGTTTCGGCTCGCCGCAGCTGCGTGAGGATTAGGCGGCGACTCGCCTCGGATTTCAATTTGCTGTAGCGAGTCAGTTCGAGGGGCCACATCCACGAAGCCCAAAAGCCAGCGAGCCGCCGAGACAGTGGTTCCGGCGTTGATCGCGTCCATCGAAATTCGCCGGTCAAGTCGTTGATTGGCATCGTCGATTCCGATTTTAGGGAATGAGTCCGGGGATGGGTATCACATCGTGTCGGATTACAGAATCTGAGCTTGCTGGACTTGCGTTCAGATAGCGATGTGAGTGGGATGGTTCCGGATTCGATTCGTGCCGTAACCGTTCGATAAACTAATATTCACTCTATGCCAGATGCGGGTCATTCATGCCGTACGCGCCGATCCTTGCGACGCTGGGTTATGTGTTCTCCCCGGATCGGCGGCGGGTGCTGTTGGTTCACCGGAATGCACGGGCCGACGATGCGCATTTTGGCAAGTACAACGGCCTCGGCGGGAAGCTCGAACGCGATGAAGACATCGTTGCAGGGATGAGGCGCGAGATTCGCGAAGAGGCAGGCATCGAGTGCCAGAAAGTGCAACTCGCGGGTACGGTGTCCTGGCCTGGCTTCGGCAAGAATGGCGAAGATTGGTTCGGCTTCCTCTTCCGCATTCTCGATTGGACCGGCACGCCGCACACCGCGAACGACGAAGGGGAACTCGCCTGGGTGGAACTCGATCGCGTACTGCAACTGCCGCTGTGGGAAGGCGACCGCTACTTCCTGCCGATGGTGTTCGATCTGGCCGCTGCACAATTCCACGGCGTCATGCCGTACCGCGACGGCCAACCGATTAGTTGGAAGCATTCCAATCTTGTCTAACCCGACTACAATTTGCAATCGACACATCCGGCATCAATCGACTGACGGCTATGCTTTAATGCCGCATTGGAAATTGTGCTGCGGTGAAAAGTGTTCTAGCTTATTATGATTCCGTTCACGAAAACCGACCGCCAGAACCCCGTGGATCTGGAAATACTGTTAGTTCCCCCTGATGCTGGAACGCAAACGATCCGCGAAGACGGTTCTCGTATCGCGAGAACCCGACCCATTTACCCCGGAAGCCGGCGCAGAGCCACTTCCGGGGTATTGCTTGAAGCGGTTGCGCGGTCGGGGCGCATTTGCAACGGTTTGGGAAGCGACGACACCGAGCGGCGAATCGATCGCAATGAAGTTCCTGTCGAGCCAGAATACCAACTCCACGGCGCGAGAAATCCGCACTCTGCAGGGGATTCAGCGGCTCGAACACCCCAATCTGTTGAAGACGCGGCGAGTCTGGTCGATGCCGGGGTACATCGTGATCGCGATGGACCTCGCCGATGCGAGCCTCCTCGACCTTTACCTGCTGTATGCCGAAGAGTTTCAGCAAGCGGTCGATCCGAAACAGATCTTGTTGTACTTGCATCAAGCGGCGGTGGCACTCGATTTCCTCAACGCACGTTCGCATGCGTTTGAAGGAAAGATCGTTGGTTTCCAGCATGGGGACGTGAAACCGAACAACATTCTGTTGGTCGATGACGAAGCGAAACTCGCCGACTATGGGTTGGCGTTACCGATGAACGGAAGCTCGACGCCGTGTTACCGGCAGGGCACGCTCGATTATGCCGCCCCCGAGATTTTCCTGGGTAACATGACCGATACGAGCGACCAGTACAGCTTGGCCGTGACGTATCACCTGTTGCGAACCGGTGCGTTTCCGTTCCCCACGCCTCCGAAGGTTCCCGGTAAAAACTACTACCGCCCGCCACCCGATTTGAGCTTGTTGACGAACGAAGAGCAACCGATTCTCGCCCGCGCCCTGTCGCCCGCGCCGCAAAGCCGGTTCCCATCGTCTGCCGAAATGATGGCGCAATTGTTGCGAGCGAATGCGATGGAACTGATGCCACTGGCGAACGGGAAAACGTCGGTGCAATCGCTCGCTCGATCGTCGCGAATGTCGAGTATCACACGGTCTGTCGCCCGACCATCGCAGGCGTCCTGATGTTTTTCGCACCGTTTTTCCGCGTGGCGATGACTGCGCCCGGACGGCAGATCGCGTTCCGCCGCGCGGTCGTCATGCACATTTTCGCCGTTGCCGCGCTCGTCGGCTTCGTCATCCAAACGCCAACACCCGCGATCATTTCAGCCGTCGCGCAGATCCTGCTCGTGCTCGGTTTCGTCGAAGGGGCCGCGATGATCGGCTGGCGGTTGACGCAGTTGCCGAAGAGCCAAGCCCTCGAATTCCTGCTGATTTCGCCGATCCAGCCGAAGCGCGTCTACCTCGCCGAGTGGCTCGTCGGCGTCGGTCGCTTCACGCTCGTTCAACTGGCGGGGCTGCCCGTCGTAACGATGTTAATCTTCGCGGACATCGTCGAAACGCCAGACTTACTCGTGCTCGCGCTGATGCCGTGCATCTGGGGCGTGGTCGCGGGGCTGGGTCTGACGGCGTGGGTATACGAACCGGTGGGCGTGCGGCGTATCGGCGAAATGCTCGGCCTGCTCGGCGTGCTATTTTACCTCATCATCGGCGTCATGGCCGGCGAGAACCTACGCCTTTGGCTCAACCGGATGCCCGAATCGCTCGGGCGCTTCCTGTTCGATTCCGTGATGTTCCTGCACACGATGAACCCGTTCGGCATCGTGCGCTACTGGTTCGCCAGCGATCGCGCCAACGGGCTGGCGTGGCAACGCTTCACGAACTTGCACCTGTTCGCGGCGGCGCTCGGTACGTTGTTCCTCTGGCGCGGGGCGTCGCGGTTACGCGGGCACTTCCACGACCGGCACTACAAACCGCTCGATTCGTCGCGGGCCACGCAACTCGAGCGGATCGGCGACAAGCCGCTGTCGTGGTGGGCGATTCGCCGCGTCATGGAGTATTCGGGCCGCGTGAACTTGTGGCTCGCGGGTGGGTTTTCTCTGGTATATGCCGCGTACATTATTGCAGGCGACGATTGGCCTGCATGGATGGGCAAGCTGGTGTTCTTCATGTTTGAAACGTGGGGTGGCGCACCGATGGTCGCGACGGCGCTCGTCGTGTTGGCGGCGGTACCGGCGGCGTATCAATACGGCCTTTGGGATGCCAGCCCGCAAGACCGCTGCCAACGCCTCGAATTGCTGCTGCTTACGGACCTCAGTAGCTGGGATTACTGCCATGCGTCTCTGTCGGCATCGTGGAAGCGCGGCCGCGGTTACCTCGTCGGCGCGGCGTTCCTCTGGGTCGCGCTCGCCGTCTCGGGTCGCATCGCGTGGTACGACGCCATCGCCGCCGCACTCGGTGCCTTCGCGATCTGGGCCTTCTCGTTCGCGGTCGGGTTCCGCGGCTTCTCCACGGGCAACCAGACCAACGGCATCGCAAGCATTTTAACGATGGGAATGCCGCTCGCGCTCTACGGCCTCTACCGATACGGCGGCGAATGGGCCGCCACTTGGGTACCCACCGCAACCACGTTCCTCCCCTTAAAAACCGGCCTCTCCATCGCGTGGCTCTGTGGCTTCCTCGTCACGAGCATCGCCGCATATTGGCTCCTGCGCCAAGGTCTGCGCAACTGCGACACCAATTTGCGATCGTGGTACAACACCAATCAGGGAACGAAAGCAGCGGAGTAACCGCCGCCGAATGTGGTATCATTCCCACTGGTGCTGGCACGCACACGTCGGGGTATACCATGCATCAAGACAAGGATCGCGGCAGCAAGTGGCTGATCGAAAACTTCGGCGATGCGATCCTCAAACTCGCGGGCTATACGGGTTTCCACGAGTGGAAGCACAAGCCATCGGAGGTCGTCGCACCGAGGCGATTCCCCGACGGGTTGATGCAAGTCCGCTTCGCTGGGCAGTCGGAACTCACGCTGGTTTTGGTGGAAATCGAGTCGTACCCGAATGCCGATGCGGACCGTCAGGTGCTCGAGGATGTCGCTCTGATTTATCTCGAGCACCATCAGGTGCCCGAAGTGATTTCGCTAGTTTTGAAGCCGAAGGGCCATCAGCGCGTATCGGGCCAGTGCGAGCGATCGAGCCAACTCGGCCACACGCGCCTAACCCGGATATTTCATCTGCGGTTTCGGGCGGGGCATTTCCTCGCTGCGACGGCGGAATTTGTTATTTTGAGCGGTTGCGGTCGATTGGGAGTG
>JAYVXI010000107.1:0-46574 GCA_043785305.1 Limnoglobus sp.
GTTAATTTTCGACTCGGTGCCGCCGACGAGGAAGAAGTCGGCGAGGCCGCGATTCATGATGCGATACGCTTCGGCGAGTGCGAGAATCCCCGAGGCGTCGGCTTCGGTGATCGTGTTGTTCGGCCCTTGGGCATCGAAGAAGATCGACGTATGGCACGCCGACATGTTCGGCAGATACTTGAGCATCCAGTTCGGCGGGACGCTTTCGATACCGACATTGCCCCAGGCCTTGAGGTCGATCGTTCCCGGTGTGGCCGCCGCGCTGAGTTTGGTGGCACAGGCGATGTCGTCGATGTCGGTGGCGACCATCACGCAGCCGAACTCGATACCGAAGCGGAACGGGTCGATCTGCCCCTTCTGCGGGCCGCCGTCGTCCATCGCGAGTTGGGCCGCACAGACGCCGAGGTGAACGGTACGCGCCATGTTCTTGAGCGATTTTCGGCCGTCTTTGTTGATCGCGGGAACGAACGCCTTCGGGTCGTAGTCGAGGATTTCGCCACCGATGCGGCACGGCAACGGCGAGACGTCGAGTAGCTGGATGGGCCGAACGCCGCACGTACCCGCCAACGCCGCCGCCCAGAAGGTCGACAGCTTGGAACCGATCGGGGAGAGTACGCCGAGGCCGGTGAGGACGGTTCGGCGCGAGTTCGCAGGCATATCGGGTCGCCCAGGGAGCATACGTTCGTCGTCAGTTCGGCTTGGTTTTCGCCGTCGCGATCAGGTCTTTCAACACGCCGGTAAACACGAAATTATCGTCGCCGAACAACAGTGCGGATCGGCTCTGATCCAAGTGCGCGAAGAAGATTTCGGCTTCGGCAATGAGTTCGTCGCCACAAGTGACGCGCCCACTGACGATGCCGCCTTCGGGCCGCAGGTCGAGCATCTCGACGCGGTACGTGAGCATTTCGCCGGGCATCGCTTCGCGGTGGAACTTGGCCGTCGGCACTTTTGCCAGCACGACCTTCTCGCGGAACTGATTCGCTTCGCCGACGAGGATGCCGCCGGTTTGGGCGAGTCCTTCGAGGATCAGCGAGGCGGGCATTACGGGGAAGCCCGGAAAGTGCTCCCCGAACACATCTTCGGCGTGGCTGAGCGATTTCACCGCCGTCGCGGATTTGCCCGATTCGAATTCGGTGAATCGGTCGATCCAAATCCAGCGCATAGCGGCTTCCGGTAGAGCGTTACGCTCCGAGTTTCATCGCGATGTAACGAACGATCAAGCTCACGGTGAACAAGTCGCCCATCTTTTCCATCTTCGGATCGGCGGCGAATTTATTCACTTCCGCCGGGTCGGCGAACGGCATCTTCTCGCGCAGTTCGGCGAGGCCCTTATCGGTGATCTTGCCGTCTTCGACGAGGTCCGGGTCGCCCTGGAAGATCGCTTCGGGAAAGAGTTCGCCGCGCGGGATCTTCATACTGAACTCGCGTTCCAGCCGGAACACGATATCGAGGAAGTCGATCGACTCCGCGCCGAGGTCGGCCTGGAGCCGCGACGACATCGTCACCGCATCGTCGTCGGCGTTGAGGGCGTCCACCAGGGTGGCTTTAACCTTCGTGAAAATCTCATCTTGCGTCATGTCTACCTCATCCAGTCACTGCGCCGAGGCTGAGGCCGCCATCGACGGTGATGATTTGTCCGGTGATATACGATGCACCAGGTCCGGCCAGAAACACCACGACGTTCGCGATGTCCTCCGGTTTGCCCAACCGCCGCACCGGCACCAACTTCTTGGCAATAAAATCGCCCGCTTTCGACCGCACCGCTTCGCTCATGTCCGTTTCGATGAACCCCGGCGCGACCGCGTTCACGGTCACGTTGCGGCTACCCAGTTCCGTCGCCAAGGCCCGCGTGAACGAATTCACCGCACCTTTGCTCGCCGCGTAGTTCGTCTGGCCCGCATTCACATGCTCGGCCGCCACGCTCGACACGTTGATAATCCGCCCGTATCGCTGCTTCAACGCCATCTGCGACGAAACTGCGCGGCAGAAGTGGTACGTCCCATCGAGGTTCGTCGACAGCACCGTCTTCCACGCATCGAGTTCCATCCGCAACAGTAAGCCGTCGCGAATGACGCCCGCGTTATTGACAAGAATATCGATGCGGCCCCAATCTGCCAGAACCCCTTCGACGGTCTTCTCGCCAGAAGCCGGGTCCGAGACATCGGCCTGCCACGCTTTCGCCACGCCACCGGCGGCGGTAATTTCCTGTTCGAGCTGCTCGGCGGCCTGTTGGCTGCCCTTATACACGAACGCGACCTTCGCGCCTTCCCGAACGAGCGCCAGCACGATCGCCTTGCCAATTCCGCGACTGCCACCCGTCACGAGCGCCACTTGGTCCTTCAGTTGCAAAGCAGTCACTCCCGGTGTTTATTTCTTCGGGCGGAGTTCGCCGGTGAGCAATGCCCACCGTTCCCGCCAATGTTTCATCAATCGCTCGTCGGCGGCTTCTCCGGCGGCCCCGCGATCCGATAGCCGATACCCGCCGAGCGTAAACTGTGCCGACACCGTGGTTTCCCCGGCGTCGTTGATGCCCTTACCTTTGAGTACCGCCGTGCCGCCTTCGACTTTCATCATCTCCACGGTGACGTCCATCCGTCGGCCCGGCAGCATGAAATTCCCATACTTCACGTTGCGCACTTCGCGCAACGCAATCACCGAGTCGCGGTAATCGTTCGTCGCTCGCCACAACCACGCCCCGGCTTCGACCAGCGATTCCAGCATCAGCACGCCGGGCATCACCGGGAACCGCGGGAAGTGATCCGCGAGATATTCCTCACCCTGCGTAAGGAACTTCGAACCGCGTAGCGACTTGCCGGGTATCCATTCGTCGATCCGGTCGATTAACTGAAACCGCATCGGTATACGTCCTACATCCTGCCCATCCGTCGATGCGTTCGCCTCAGACGCATCGCGAAATTTTAGATACTGTACGAATTCCCGGCCACTCCGCCCATCGACGCTCCCCCGCAACGACCTTATCATCGACCGTTGCAGTTCGCCTACTTGTCACATCCTGATAAAATGTACCGTCAGTCGCAACCGTTTCCGTCGGAAATCTCGACTCAAATCCGCGCCGCCGTTCGCTTTAGCGCGCCTGGGCAGTTTGCGCCAATTACGCAGGCGTACGCCGGAGAGGATATCGCTGCGACCCGTTCGGGATCGTGAAAATTAGCCGCGACGCGCAGGCTTTGCGAAGCGGAGCGCGTGGACTTCACCCACATCCAGACAATCCCCGAATATGGGTGACGCGCACGCGCTCCGCTACGAGGACTCTGCATAATCCCCGAATATGGGTGACGCGCACGCGCTCCGCTGCGAGGACTCCGCGTCGCGGCTAATTTGCGGTGGACATCCCGAACTCGTTCATTGGTTGAAACCCAGACACTCGTTTATCGGTAAGGAACGTCACCACAACAAACGGGAGTCGTCATGTATCGTATGCCAGTATTTCTCGCATTGATGTTCATCGGGCAGGTCCATGCGGCGGAGCCGGTCTCGGAACGGGATGTGGTGTTTGCCAGCCCGGACAAAACCGACTTGCAGTTGGATTTCGTTCGACCCGCAAGCGATGGCCCGTTTCCGCTCATCGTGTTCATTCATGGTGGCGGGTGGCAGATCGGTTCGCGTGCGGAGTATCGCGAAGCGCAGATCGGGTTCGCCAAATTCGGTTTCGCGAGCGCCGCCGTTCAGTACCGCTTCGCGCCGAAGCACCGTTTCCCCGCGCAACTCGACGATGTCACCGCCGCGATTCGCTTTCTGGCCGACGCCAAGAAGCGGTTTCGCATCGACCCCGAACGCATCGGTATGATGGGCGGTTCGGCAGGCGGGCACCTCTCGTTATTGACCGGCTTCACCGAGATTCGAGGCTGCAAGATTCTGGCGGTGGTGAACGTGGCAGGGCCGACCGATCTGCGGACGTTCCAGTCGGACGCCAGCGGGGATGCGGCGTTGAAGGGCGCGCTCAAACGCGACTCGGCCGGATTGCTCGAAGACTTGCTCGGCTCCACGGACCGCAAGGCCAAGGTGTACGCAACGGCATCGCCCGTCGTGCAAATCCGCAAAGGTGGCCCCGCGATTCTCAGCCTCCACGGCACCGCCGACAACCTCGTGCCGATCTCGCAAGCCGAGTCGTTCCACGTGGCGCTGAAGAAGGCGGGCATCGCGGAACGCCTGAAAACCGTGAAGGGCGGCGGCCACGATTTCGGCGCATGGCCGGAGAAGGAACGAACCGCGGCACTGCTCGACGTGTTTGCGTTTTTTAGGGAACACCTGAAAGCCGAGTAGCCCAATCATCGACCGCTGAGTGCTACCGATTCTTGGTGTAAATCAACCACACGACTTGGATGAGAACGATTGAAAACAACGCGATGGGAAACCACAGCCCCGGTGGCTTCGTTCCCGTTGGGTACGCACCGAATGGGTGATTCGCGTCACCGCGTCGTCGCCAATGGTACCAGAATCCGAAGAGTGCCAGTCCGCCGAGGGTGATGCCAACGCCGTACCACAACAGCCCTTTGACGGACTCGGAGAAGGCGAGTAACGTCACGCCCATCAAGACAGACGTTATTGCGGCGAGCAAGACGAGCGGCGAGATGTTTCCGATCGCGTTCGGAGGTTTGGGATCGTCTACCATATCACTTCCCGCGCGCCAAAAATCGCTAGATAGCCACTATGATAACGGAGTGGCTCGTTTCAGGTAACATTTCGATGCCCACCCGAATAAACTGAGACACTTCGGCAACGCCAACTCATGGGGCACTCGATGCTTTCCTTTGCCCACCCGATCTATTTGTGGTTGTTGCCGTTCGGCTTGCTGTTTGGCGTCTGGTGGTTTCGACGTGCGAAGCCGGCGCTACGGTACTCGCAACTCGCGTTACTCGATGGCTTGCCGCGTGGCCGAGCGGTGCTGGCGGAGTGGGTGGCGGCCGTGGGGCGGGCGCTCGTTTTGGGCTTGCTGATCCTGAGTGCGGCGGGGCCGCGTTGGCCCGATCTGCAAACCCGCTTGCCCGTGGATGGGATCGCCATCACGCTCGTTTGCGATGTCAGCGGCAGCATGGCGACGCCCGATTTCACCTGGGACTCGAATGCGCCGTCGATCTCGCGACTCGATGCCGCGAAGCGATCGTTCTTACTCTTCGTCGATGGCGGCACCGCACCGGACGGCACGAAGTTCGATGGCCGCCCTGCCGATGCCATCGCGCTCGTCACCTTCGCCGCCTGGCCGCAGACCGAGTGCCCGCTGACGTTGAACCATACGGTACTGGCAGCGATTTTCGACGCGCAAAAACCGCGCGATGGACTCGATGCCGGCACGAACGTCGGCGATGCGATTGCCGAAGGCGTATTGCGTTTGGAAGGTGCAACGAACGGGCGGCGCGCGATGATTCTGATTTCCGACGGCGAACATAATGCCGCGAAGAGCGACGTGCTGAAACCGCGACAGTCGGCCCAACTCGCTGCGAATTTGGGCATCCCGATCTACACGATCGATTGCGGTGGCGAAGCGAAACCGGGCGAAACCACCGACGACGCCAAACAACGGCAGGATGGCCGTGCGGTGTTGCAAGCGGTGGCCGAGCGAACGGGCGGCCAGCACTTCACGGCCAACGGCGGCGCGGATTTACTGAGCGTGTATCGCGCGATCGACGCGATCGAACGCCAGCCAATCGTCAGCTATCAGTATCGGCGTTACCGCGAACTGTACCCGTGGTGCGCCGCCGCCGCGCTCGGTTGCCTGGTGCTACTGCAACTGCTCGAAGGCATCGCCTGGCGACGCCTGCCGCGGTAGAACTCGCACGGATGTCGCCTAACTGACAGCGCGGAGTGCGATCGAATCTTTCACGCCGAGGTTCTGGTAAATTTGTCGCGTCGCGTCGGAGCGGTTGAGCGTGTAGAAGTGGATGCCTCGGACGTTGTTGTCCAACAGGTCGCGACACTGTTCGGTCGCCCAATGCGTGCCGACGCGCTTGACGGCGTCGTCGTCGTTCCCGCAACGGCTGACCGCACGCAGCAACTTCGCCGGTACGCGGGCACCGAGCGCGAGTTCGGCCATGCGGATCATCCCGGCGTGCGATGGGATCGGCATCACACCCGCGATGATCGGCACGCGAATGCCAGCCAGTTCGCAACGCTCGCGGAAGTCGTAAAAGTCGCGATTCTCGAAGAACAACTGCGTGCAAATATAGTCCGCACCCGCATCGACCTTCTGCTTCAGGTAGTCCATTTCCTTGAGGCGATTCGGGCAACCCGAGTGACCTTCCGGGAAGCCCGCCACGCCGATGCCGAAGTGGTGCGAACGCGAACGAATGAACGTGACCAGCTGATCCGCGTACTGGAACGCATCGTTGTTCCGGTCGTAATTGGCGAGCGTTCGCGGTGGGTCGCCGCCGAGCGCGAGAATGTTCGTAATCCCCGATGCCGCATAGCGATCGACGATCGCGGTCATTTCTTCGAGCGTATGGCAAACGCAAGTCAGGTGCGAAACGGCCGTCAGATTCGTCTCGCGTTCGATACGCACAACTAGGTCGTGCGTACGGTCGCGGGTCGTGCCACCGGCACCGTACGTGACCGACACGAACGACGGATGCAGTTCCTGGAGCGACGCGATATTGCGGAAGAGTTCTTCCGAGGCTTCGTCGGTCTTCGGCGGGAAGAACTCGAAGCTGAACGTCGTTCGGTGATCGTGAAAAATCTCTCGAATGTGCATTCCGCTTACTCCTCGCGTCGGTATAGCCATCGTAGCGTGGGGATAGTGTACATGAACCGTGCCATCGGGGAGAGTGCAACTTGGGGGTGAACTCACCTAATAAGCGCGTTGCGATCCGATACATCGCGCCCACGCGCTTCGCTCCGAAGACTACGCGGCGCGGCGAAACGGGGACGGAGACCACATCGCGCACACCGGCAAAAGTTCGGAAATACCGGCATTTCGAGACGAAATGGTGCTTGACGACGTGAGGAATGTCGGGTGTAATCGTGCGTAACAAGACAATCAATAGTTCGGTGGCGGAGGGTGACCGATGGCGAAGGCCGGCGAACTTGACATGCCCTCAGGTCGGCGGCTCTACATACGCGAGTTACGGCAGTACTTGACCTACGAGGGGCTACTTGAAGGGTTACCGACTGCCGAGCGCAACAAGCAGCGGCTGGAGCTACTGGTCGTCGAGCACCGCAACAAGCCTTACTACGGCAGGCCGTACCTTATCCGCCCAACTGAGATGCCCATCGAGTACAATCGGGATGGACGGCCATACCCGTTCGGCACCCCGTCGGCTTTACCCTCGGTAACGTGCATCGGGCGGTTTGAGTCCCTTGATCCGGCCCGTGACAAGAACTGTGACCTGTCCGGGCTAGTGGTCATCTGGTTCCAAGAGGAGTTCGCGTTTCCGATAGACCAGGCAGTGATCGCCCAGATCTTGGCTGTTGACTGGAATGCTCACGCTGCGGATTTCAGTCACTGAGCAAAGGCACGCCGCTGCAGGAACTGAGTGCAGCCTGCCGAGTCACATCGCGTAAGTCTTGCGCCCGAATGCTTTGCGATTATTCTTGCGACTAATGAATCTCGGCAGATTCTCGGAAGTGGTTGCTCACCTACAAGAGGGATCTCGGCGGTGGCAGTCGAACTGTGGCAAGCTGCTCGACCGAAAGGCCGGTCCCCACGCTGGGCGTTCCGCGTCACCGCTGGCGGTGCCGCAGTGTTCGAGTCAGCGTGGGTCTCCGTCCGATATGCCGCCCGCAGCGACGCCGAGTGGCTGGCGGCGACGATCAACCGTCTCGCCGCACGTGGATTGTTCGCTGGGTGCCCCGGTCATCCGGGTGAAGCCGAGCCGGTGCTGTGGTGGGGCGGCGACATCGGCACCGACCACGGGTCCACCGTCGGCGGTGTCCAATGCCACGCCGAGCACCTGTTCGGGCCAGTGCGAGGCGGGGGCTGGTACTGCCAAGTGTATCGCGGCAACGAGCAATTCTTCCACACCATCGAGTCGGGAGTGCAGCCCCGAAGCGGGCCGGCAGCCTGGTGGATATGCGAGGTCGTCTTGGGCGCAGTGCGGGCCGACGTGTGGGAACCAAGCACGCCGCCCCAGGGTCTTCTTCCGGCGGTGAGCGATAACCAACCGCTGTGACCGATGTTCACCATCGTAGCGTGGGGATAGTGTACATGAACCGTGCCATCGGGGAGAGTGCAACTTGGGGCGAGGCCGAAACGCGCTCCGGAATTAGCCGCGACGCGAAGGCTTTGCGAAGCGGAGCGCGTGTGCGTGAACTCACTGGAAACTCGCGTTGCGGTCCCCACGCGCTTCGCTCCGAAGACTACGCGGCGCGGCGAAATGGGGCGGAATTCACTTCCGACATTTGACTTCCGTTCGGGGAACGATGACAATACCAACTGGAACCTGTCAACTCGTTCGGCGGCGGAGATGATGCCCACGGGAACTCCATCAGTGGAAGCGAAAGGGTCGGGCCGTTTTCGACTCGGCGTCGGTCCCGGCGCGACCGGCGGCGACCTCGAAGTGCGTCTCCGTTGCTACGCGGATCGACCGACCGGGGTGACAGTGGAATGGCAAGTCCCGCACGCACGAATGCCGGATGAAGGAAGGCAAGAGACGGTTGAATACCTCGAATGGTATCTTCGGGACTACTTGCAGTTGCATCCTTTCGGTGCCCTTCATTTGGAGGTGGTTGACGCCGGCTGGTGGGATGATCGGCGGAACGAGCCAAAGCGCGCCGCGTTCCTCGCTGTCCATCAGGCCATGACGAACGCCGGCTTACCGCCCCGGCCGAACTTTGAGCCGCCGGACGATGCCGGATAGTCGCCCGCTTACGAGTCTCCCACCGAGATGAACTCGTAATCCGGAGATGACTCGTATCGCTACATATTCGTTTTCTGGAAGAAGAATAGCCGTACGAAGATGGCGAGAACCAACGAGATCAGCAGGCCAAACATCCAGCGCAGGAGATACATGTCGCCCGTCAACTTGGTGTGGTTCGTGTCGATCTTCGCGTTCAACTCGGCTTTCGCTTGGTCGATTTTCGCGTAAACCTCGCTACGTAATAAATCGATCTTCGCGTTCAATCGCTGCTCGACTTCACGCAGTTTCGTTTCGACGTCGGCGACTGCGCGTTTCAGATCTTCCTTCGTCGCCACTTCGCGAAAATTAATCGAAAACACTTCCGCTAATACGACCGCCTCGGCTTCCGCTTGACGATCGGACACCCCCGCCGCCTTCAGCGCGTTCGCGAACTTCAGCGTGTCGAATGTTGCCATGGACATGAAAGCACCTCACTTCCGATTATACGATACTCCCACCGAGATGAACTCGGTGGCTCGTAATCCGGCAGACTGAAACCTCACAGCACGTGGAAGGCGGCCTTGAGGCAGGCGTGGGCTTCTTCGCCGCGTGCGCGTTCGATCACCACGCCGATGCAGACTTCGCTCGTGTTAATCATCGCGATGTTGATGCCCTTTGCGGCGAGCGCGCCGAACATCGTTTGGGCTACGCCGGTGTGCGTTCGCATCCCGACGCCGAGCACGAAGAGGACCGCGATCTCGGCATCGCCCACGACCGCACAATTCGGATCGATCGACTGCACGACCGCTTTCGTTCGCTTGAGTGCTTTGGCCAAATCGGCACGCGGAACCGTGAACGATAACTCCGCGCGATCCGGGCGGTTCATGTTCTGCACGATCATGTCGACGAGGATATTTCCCGACGCAATCGCGTTGAAAATCGTCGAGCAATTCCCCGGATTATCGGGCAAATCGGCGATCGTGATGCGGCTCTGTTCGGCGTTCAAATGTACGCCACTCACCAGCACGTCTTCCATGCCTTCGAGCCGTGAGACGGCGGCTTCGCGGTCGCCGACACCGGCGACGACGAGCGGTTTCGCCCTCGGTTTGAAGCCCATTTGCGATGTTCCCCCGACGGGGATGCCCGCACCCTTGCGCGGCAGATGCAACCCGAACGCGGCATGAACCGCCTTCAACGCGCGTCGCCCCTTCACGGCCTTGCGGCTCTCGAGGTGCGACTTCTTGATCGCCTCGCCGGGCGCGCTCATCTCCTCTTCGACAGGCAGTGCGTCTTCCTCAATCAGTACGCTGATTTTAATGTCGCCGGTGGTAATCATCTTCATGTTGATCCCCTCCGACGCGAGCGCCTGGAACATTTTCTCCGCCACGCCGCTAATGTTCCGCATCCCCGCACCGACGACCGATACCTTGCTCACCTTGCCCGTTTCGCGAAGCGTCGCCCCCATCTCGCCGACGATCGGCTTTAAGGTTTTGATCGTCTTTTCCAGTTCGATATTGAGTACGGTGAAGCCGATGGTCGCCTTGCCGCCGATGCCGACACTTTGCGCGATCATGTCGGTGGCAATATTCGCGGCGGCGAGAGCGGCGAAGATCGTATGGCTAATGCCGGGGCGGTCGGGGACGCCTTCGAGCACGAGGCGGGCTTCATCGGCGGCGAGCGCGACGCCGCAAACGGGGACTTCGCCCATCCAGTCGGCTTCGGGCACGATCCAGGTGCCGATGGCATCCGACCGCGAGTTGCGAACCATCAGCGGCACGTCGTACTTCTTCGCGAACTCGATGCTGCGCGAGTGCATGACACCCGCGCCCATGCTCGCCATTTCGAGCATTTCGTCGTAGCTGATCGCGTCGGCTTTGCGGGCATCGGGGACGATCCGCGGGTCGGTACTGTAGACGCCATCGACGTCGGTATAAATCTCGCATTCGACATCGTAGCCCGCAAGTTTCATCGCGGCCGCCACCGCCACCGCCGTCGTATCCGAGCCGCCCCGCCCGAGCGTGGTGATGTCGTATTGCTCGTCCATCCCTTGAAAACCAGCGATAACCACGATGTGTCCCGTCTCGACCGCTTCGACGAGCTTCGACGTGTCGATCTTCTTAATGCGCGCTTTGCGGTGCGTGCTATCGGTAACGATGCCGATCTGCGGGCCGGTGAAGCTGACCGCTTTCTCGCCGAGTTCGTGGATCGCCATCGCGGTGAGCGCGATCGAAATCTGCTCGCCCGTGGAAAGCAGCATGTCCATTTCGCGGGCCGACGGTTGCGGCGTAATCTCGTTCGCTTTGGCAATCAAATCGTCGGTCGTGCTGCCTTGCGCCGAGACGACGACGATGACCATGTTCCCCTCGGATTTGGCACGAATCGCCTTCCGTGCCGCCTCGAGAACCCGCTCCGCCTTCGCCAGACTCGACCCGCCAAATTTCTGTATCACAAGACCCACGGCAAATCTCCGCAAAGAGTACCGAACCCGCACGTCAGTCAACGTAGTTATCCGCACGCCGACTGCCCATTACGCGTCTGCACCCACGGACACCAAACACAATAAAACCGGGCCGATGATCGGCCCGGTTCGATGAATGCGTTTTCTTGCGACTATTCGGCGATTATACGAGAGTCGCTTCCGAGGTCAGACTCTTCGCATCGGAAGCGATCCGGTCGAATTCATGTACGGCTTCGAGAGCGTCGGGCACGGAGACGTGGGGCTTCAGCCTGTGCAGTTGGTTTGCTCGCTCGGTAGCGTCGGTTGCGTCTGCGGTGTTGCCAGGATTGCGGGTCACCCACAAAGCGGTAGCCAGCTTTTCCAGTTCCGAGACGCCTTTCGAGCCGAATGTCGTGGCGATGAACGCGATTTGCGGTGCGTGGCTGGCGATTGTCTTCGGGAAGCGCATCCGCAATTCGGCGCTGGTTTCCGTGGGAACGAGCGTCGGACCGTATCCGGGCGACTGATGGTTAAATTTCATCAGATAATCGGCTCGTAGGGAAGTCAGTTCTTCCGAAAGATCGAACGAGTACGGACCGTGCGCTGCTGGTCAAAGGGTTTGCTTGGTCTATATACCAGAAAGGTACGATGGTTCTCTCGGTAGAATGGAAGGAGCCGAAAGGTGCCCCTGCCGGAAAGCGAGATCAAGTGCGCCTTGAGCGAAGCCTACCTCAGTGCTATCACTGCTGGGGCTGGCTATCCTTGCACTATCGAGCCGAGAAGAACCGACTTTATTGGTGTTGATGCGTCAATTAAAGTCATCGAAGACTTCGGCCCCAAAGCCGTGCTGTCAAATTTCACTGTTTCAATTCAATTGAAGTCTACGAGTACAGCATTGGTGTGGAGTAAAGACAATACCTATAGCTACGATGTAGATATAGGTATCTACAACAAGTATAGGAGCATTAGGTCGGGAGACTTAATGTTGCTATTGCTTTTGGTCTTGCCTCCAAGGTATAATGCTACGCGATGGCTTTCATGTACGGAATGTCAGTTGTCCATTAAGGGGCGTGCATATTGGGTCAGTTTATTCGGTGCTCAAGACAAGCCCAATAACAGTTCCACCGTCGCCATTAAGATAAACAAAAGGGACAGGATTAGTGCGTCCGCTCTCAAGAAGATGATGAAAGACTACTCTGTTACAGAACAGCCGGTGAAGTATGGACACTAACCTGAAAAATCAACTAAAGGCAAGCGATTGCCGGTTGCTGAATATTAACAAGGCTGCCGAATATCTAACTAACCGAGGTTGGTTCGAGAAAAGGAACGTCGGTCGGGGTCTCGTCCGCGTTTTTGAGCGATCAGACAGCAAGCTCATACAAGCCCGGCTTCCGGCCGTGAACGACCTGGACGACTACGAGAGAGTCACAGCCGAAGCCCTGGAAGTGATTGCTGATCAAGAGAACAGAGGCATCATTGGCCTGTTCAATGACATTTTATTCTTTTCCGAGGACGTTCTTGAAATTCGCGAGAAAACGGTAGAGGCTGCCAACGGCACGATTTCACTTCGCAGAGCGGCCGAAATGTTTTCAGGTATCAGGTCTACCATTGCGTCTGCCGCAATGTTGGAGATCGCGCCAAGACCTTATTACATTAAGCAACGCAGGGTAGATGTCGACAATTTTATTTCTCAATGTCGGTTCGGCCAAACCGGGCGGGGCAGTTACGTAATGACCGTCATGTGTCCTCTCAATGCAATGCCGCCAGAAAGCGGGTTGAACAATGGATCGCTGTTTGTTCCTCAATTCTCTCGGAGGATCACTACACGCCTTTACAATTCAGTTGCTACCATTGTTCAAGCGGCTACGGATGACAACTATGATGCCGTAATCAAACCAGATACTGAGTACAGGACCATTAGTTCAAACTTATGCGATGCCATTTTGCAGATGGCTCCTGAAGCTGACGGGGCGGTACTCGATTTTGGAATCCGGTGGGCTAAAAAGCAGCCCGTGGACAACGGAATGGAGTCTGCCAAGTTTCTTTCGTTGCGTAGCGAACATAGAGCGTTCATTGCCATTGTCAGCGCGCAACTTCGCCGAATGGCCGAAGCGGAAACGCCAAAAAGTTTCTTTGGCACGATATCCACTCTGGACGGAAAAATGGATGCGGAAGGCAGACGGTATGGTCTGATTTATGCACAACTTACCAACCGGGAAGAAGACGAAACTTTTACGGCCAAAATTGATTTGGCTCAAGAGGACTTCGCCAAAGCCTACGAAATCTATGACAAAAAGGATAAGTTTATTTCCGTTTCTGGTATTTTGAAACGTGCTTCGAGCGGCAACAGGATCGAGTTATACTCCAATTTTAGAACGTATTCAGTTTAATTTATTTGCTGAGTGCGGCAATGATCTTTGATGTTTATTACACAACCGACAACACCAGGGTGGGGTCGTTGAGGAAAGCCATTTGAAAAACCGGGCCGATGATCGGCCCGGTTTGGTGATTGTATCTGCGACTTGCAAAACTACTCGGCGGACATGTTGTCGTAGAGCTTCGCGAGGGCTTCGCTTTCGATTTGACGCACGCGCTCGCGGGTTAGGCCCAGGCACTCGCCGATTTCCTTCAGCGTCTTCGGCTCGTCGCCGTCGATGCCGAAGCGCATCTTCAACACGCTCGCTTCGCGCTTATCCATCTTTTCCAATAGCACCATCACGTGCTTCAAGTCGTCGGATTCGACCATCTCCATGTCCGGCGTCTTGCTGTTACTATCCATGAGCATCTCGTCGATGCTCCAACCGGCGTCGCCTTGGTCGGATTGTGGGGCCGAGTTGTAGACGCGAATCGCCTTCTTGATGATGTTCAGCTTCTTCTTCGGCAATTCGAGCAGCTTGCCGACTTCTTCCGGCGTCGGTGGTCGGCCGAGTTCGTCGTTCAGTTTGTTGGTGGCGCGACGCCATTTCGAGAGGAGTTCGACCATGTAGGCGGGAATGCGGATCGTCTTTGCGGTGTTCACCAGTGCCCGTTTGATGCTCTGTTTAATCCAGTAGCTGGCGTAGGTGCTGAACCGCGTATTCATGTTGGGGTCGAAACCCTCGACGGCGCGAAGCAAGCCGAGGTTGCCTTCCTCGATGAGGTCGGGCAGCACGAGGCCCTTACCGGTGTAGCCGCGAGCGATGTTGACGACGAGCCGGAGGTTCGCCCGCACCATCTGATCGCGAGCGGCATTGTCGCCCTTCTCGATCAAGCGGGCGAGCGATTTTTCCTGGTCGGCGGTCAACAGCGAGGTCTCGTTGATCTCCCGGAGGTACGTCTCCAGCGGGGACTGGACGAGTTCCGGGCGAGAGCGTTGAAGTCGCGACATTAAGGGCCATCCTGTCTACGGTTCCGAACGGGCGTCGCTTGCGGAGGGCGAATCCTACGCAGGGGCGGGAAAACCGATCGGCCGGGTGCGGTGGTGGTACGATTGAGACGTACTGCCACTGTGACCCGATTATCGGTATCGACTGAAAAAACAGATTCCGGCAGGTTGCGCGTTCGTTCCGCTCAGGTTGATGGGGAAACTGAGCGGCAGTGCGATTACAACGCCTACAACCGGACGTTGCTCGTTGCGATTATCGGTAAGGGACCGATAAACGCACTTCGCGAACGAACCGGTTTTGCTGCAAAGGATCGGAAGCGGGATCACCTTGCAGTGCCGCTCATTCTATAGGTCAAGATGTTTGAAGTGCAACTGAAATTCCGCGCTGAGCGCAAAGACCCGCAAAGGCGGATCAACCGGATCGCTACAGTGTCGCTGTCTTAACATCTGACGCCGTCAGTAGTTCCCGCCCCGCGCGGCCGATTTGTACGTCGTTCCAAACACCGAACAAAGGTAGACAATTGGCTTCAAAAGAAATGGAATCAGCGGCATAAATGTCACGAGGAACACCATCACGAACGCCGTGCCGCACGCCACATTGAAGGTGGCCCATGGATTTTCATTCCCGCCCGCAAACAGCCACGCGCCAATCGCACCGAGACAACCCGTGATTCCCGCCGCAACCGCCAGCAACAGGAACGCCAAAAAGTATTGCACGTCCGAATTTTTCTTGTCGAACAAACTCGCCCCGTCGCCGCCATTCGCGAACACGTTGGCTCCCATCGACCACAACATGATCGGCACCAGCGCGACCGCCACGAACCCGCCGAGGAACCCACCGGCCCCGACGATCGTCACCATCGCCGTCTTGACGGCTTTATCCTTGAACCCCGATTCCGGGTTGCGCTCGAGTTCCTCGCGCAACTTGCGCGGGTCGATGGCCTGTTCGATTTCGTAACCCGCCGGGCGATCCAGCGCCTCCGCCCACGCCGTAACCGCCCAACGCGCATCGCCCGCATCGCACTCGGATTCCTTCGCGAGCTTCTGCGTCAAGTAATCGAGGTGATCGTCGTAGCCGTCTTTTGCGTTGTACTGCACGATCGAAAGCGGCACGTCCTTCCGCAACGCCGTCACTAACATTTTGCGTTCCGCATCGAACGACGACAGATATTGCGAGAGGTACATCTCACAACTCGCAGGCATCTGTACGATCCCCGTACCGCAATCGCGGACCATCTCGATGAACGTCTCGTAGGCTTCCGGTCGCATCGCCGCGCACTCCCAATTCGCTGTCCGACCAGTCATGACGCGAGAACTGTAGAATACAATTCTCAGAAGTGTATGCGTTTTGCTGAGACCTCACTTTCTGCGACTCAGGCGAAAATGCGGGCCGAGCTGTTACAATCGGGAAACGAAGATGCAGATTTGGTGAATTTGTGTTCAGAGGAAAGAGGAAAGAGGAAAGAGCAGGAAGCAACGAAAATCCCCAGTGGCGGAATCGTCTCGGGAGGCTGACCCGTCGAGTAACGGAAGTAGCGACTCACGACGAATTGGCCCTTGTCGCCACCCTCGACGAGTGTGTTTCCCGCAGGGTCCACGCGGCGAAACACGTTGATCCACTTCGAGTCGCCACCGACATCGAATATCGCGACCGTGTTGCTGGTCGCAGGCTATCTGACCGTCCGTTTCCGCACATCGCGACGCATGGCCTTCATCCGGTTCGGTGCCCGTGCGGTTTCCCCTTCCCGGCCACCTCTGAGGGGGGTATCAAGAATAGTGACCCGCTTCACTCGAACGCAGAGAACGCGACCGATGACCGACCGCTCATTCGTCCACTTGCACTGTCATACGCACTACAGCTTGCTCGATGGGTACAACCGCATCCCCGCGCTGGTCAAGCAGACGAAATCGCTCGGGATGAACGCCTGCGCGATCACTGACCACGGCAACCTTTACGGTGCGATCGAGTTTTACTTGGCGTGCCGCGAAGGGGGCATCAACCCGATCATCGGCTACGAAGCGTACGTGGCCCCCGGCTCGCGCAGCGACAAATCGCCACACCCGAGCGGCGAAAAGTACTACCACCTCACACTACTCGCGAAAAATAACGTCGGCTTCCGCAACCTCATCAAGCTGTCGAGCATCGCGTTCCTCGAAGGATTTTATTACAGCCCGCGGATCGATCGCGAACTGCTCGCCGAGTACAGCGAGGGGCTGATCTGCCTCAGCGGTTGCCTCGCCGGCGAATTGAATCAGTACATCTTGCGCGATCAGATTCCGAAAGCCGAAGAGCTGATTAAGTGGTATCGGAAAGTCTTCGGCGAAGATTTTTACTTGGAGATCCAGAACAACGGCCTCGACATCCAGGATGTTTGTACGCTCGAGATGATTCGCATCTCGCAGAAGGTCGGCGTGCCGATGGTCGCCACCGCCGATGCGCATTATCTGTGCGCGCACGATGCCGAGGCGCACGATGTGTTGTTCTGCATTCACACGGGCCAAAAGCGCGACCCGAAGAAGCGGATGTATCCCGAAGGCCGACTGCCTAGCCCGTATTACGTCCGTAGCCCGGCGGATATGTACGGCCTGTTCCCGACGATGCCCGATGCGGTTTCGCGCAGCCAGGAGATCGCGAATAAGGTCGACATTCAACTCGACTTCAAGAAGCGGCACTTCCCGGTATTCAACACGCCCGGCAAATTGACCGCAGACGAATTCCTCTTGGAAATCTGCAAGAAGGGCATTCGCGAACGCTACGGCGAAACCCCGCGCAAGGAGGTTTGGGACCGCCTCCATCACGAACTCGCCATCATCGCGAAGATGGGCTTCTCAGCGTACTTTCTCATCGTCTGGGACTTCGTGCGCTACGCCCGCGAAAATGGCATCCCCAGCACGGCACGCGGTTCGGGTTGCGGCGCGATCGTCTCGTATGCGCTGTTCCTGAGCCACGTCTGCCCGCTCGAATACGACTTGCTATTCGAGCGATTCCTCGACCCGAACCGCAGCGAGCCGCCCGACATCGACATCGACTTCTGCCAGCATCGCCGCGAACTCGTGATCCAGTACGTGAAGGAAAAGTACGGGCACGATTCGGTGGCGCAGATCGGCACGTTCGGCACGTTGGCGGCGAAGGCGGCACTCAAAGACGTGGGCCGCGTGCTCGATATTCCGCTCGACCGCGTCAACTTTATGTGCAAGCTCGTCCCGATGAAAGGCACCATTTCGCTCGACTTGGCCGCGACGATGGAAGTGCCCGAGTTCAAGCGCGAGTACGAAAGCGACCGACAGACGCGCGAGTGGGTCGATATCGCGATCAAGCTCGAAGGCACGAACCGCAACGTCGGCACGCACGCGGCGGGTGTCGTGATTGCCAACGGGCCGATCACCGATTACGTCCCCGTTCAGCGCGTCATTCGCAAAACCGATGGCGAAGAAGGCACCGCCAAGGCGAACGGCAAAGCCAAAGCACGCGGCAAGAGTAGCGGCGAAGTCGTGATTACGACGCAGTGGGAAATGGGCATTCTCGAAAAGGTCGGGATGCTCAAGATGGACTTCCTGGGGTTGCGAAACCTCACCGTTCTCGACGATGCGGTGAAGCTCATCAAGAAGACGCGCGGCATCGACATCGACCCGATGAAGTTCCCACTCGACGACCCCGGCACGTACGAACTGCTGCAACGGGGCGACGCGAAGGGCGTGTTCCAACTCGAATCCGACGGCATTCGCGAACTCCTCAAGCGCATGAAGCCCGACAACATCCGCGACCTCATCGCGGTGCTCGCTCTATACCGCCCCGGCCCGTTGGGCGGCGGCATGGTCGAGAGTTACGTCAACCGCAAGCATGGCCGCGAGACGTGGACGTACCCGCACCCCGTCATGAAAGAGATCCTCGACGAAACCTACGGCGTACAGGTTTACCAAGAACAGATCATGCGCGTGTTGAACCGCCTCGGCGGCATCGAACTCTCGGTGGCGTATGCGCTCATCAAGGCGATCGGCAAGAAGAAACAGGACGTGATCGACGCGAGCAAGGCCGACTTCGTGCGCGGTACGCAGGAGCGCGGCGTGTCGAAAGAGACCGCCGAGGAAATCTTCGGCATGATCGAGAAGTTCGGCAGTTACGGCTTCAATAAGTCGCACACGGCGGCGTATGCGCAGATCGGGTTTCAGACGGCGTACCTGAAAACGCACTTCACCGCCGAGTTCATGGCCGCGCTGCTCACGTCCGAAATCGACGACACGAGCAAGCGCGATGTCATGGTCGATCACATCGCCGATGCCAAGCGGCTCGGCGTCGATGTGCTGCCGCCGGACATCAACAAGGGGCAGTCGTCGTTCGACGTCGTCAATGGGCAGATCGTGTTCGGTCTGACGGCGATCAAGGGACTCGGTCGCGGCGCGGTCGATTCGATCGTGGCGGCCCGCGACAAGGGTGGGCGGTTCCACGATCTTTACGATTTCTGCGAACGAATCGATCACCGCACCGTGCCGCGCTCGGCCATCGAACGGATGATTCAAGCCGGTGCGCTCGACGTGTTCGGGCGACGTTCGGCGATGATGATGGCACTCGAAAAAGCGATCACATCGGCCGAACAGCGCGTCGTCGACAAGAAGCGTGGGCAGCGAAACTTCTTCGATGCGATGGACGCGGACGACGACGACACCCCCGCGAAGCGCGGTCCCGGCCACGGCCTGCCGGAAGTCGCCGAGTGGCCCGAACTCGAAAAGCTCAGGCTCGAGAAAGAAGCACTCGACTTCTATATCTCGTCGCACCCGCTGTCGATGTACGATGCGCAACTCCGCCGCTACCGTTCGCACACCGCCGCCGAGATTACGAAACTACCCAACGGGGCCAGCGTATTGCTCGCGGGGATGGTCACGCAACTGCAAATCCGAACCACCAAGAACGGCAAACGCTGGGTGATGTTCTGGTGCGAAGATTTCTCCGGGCAGGCGAAGTGCATTCTGTGGTCCGAGGAATATACCCGCTTCAAAGAGGACGTGAAAGACGACGCGATTCTGCTATTTGAAGGCGTCGTCGAATGGCGCGAAGGCGCGAGCAACGGCGATATGATCGTCAAGCGTATCCTCAGTATCGATCAAGCGCGTCGCGAATTGACGCGCTGCATGTTGTTGCGGATGCCGTACGCGGAAGACGAACAATCGCTGCGCCGCTTCGAGGGACTCAAGCAAGCCCTCTCGCGCGTCACCGGTACGACGCCGGTCCACATCGCCGTCCGCGACAAAGCGGGCAAAGTGGCGGAAATGAAACTCGCACGCGATTATTGGATCGACCCCAACAAGGTCGTCGTCGACGAACTCGAACTGATCCTCGGCGCGGGCAACGTGATCTTCACGCGGTAAGAAGCGAGACGCTTCCCACCGGCTCGTAACGGAAAGCGCAGTAATCGGACTCGTTCGGTGATTGCCGCGCGTGGGGTGTGCGGTCATAATGCGTAGAACGACCTTGCGCCGAATTGCTCCTCTCCTGCGCGAATAACTCATCGATGCAAATCAAACTCACTATCCACGTGGCGACTCGAACGAGGTAATTATCGAGAGCAGTTTGCGAACTTCCTCGACCGCCTCGCACTGGGCACGGTTGGCAACGAGGAATGGTCGAGTTTCATTATCACTAAGTGGTTGCCCTCCGTTCGGCTTTTCGCTTCGCGCTTGCGATTTGGGCTGGCGTTCGTGGAAACCGGATCGTGTAGTCGCCGTAGTGTTTCAACTCGAATCGGATGGCATCGTCGATCGTTTCGACCGCCAGATATTGCGGTTGTGAGGTCATCGTCAGTTCGCAAACGAGACAATTCGGCAACTCCGCGACCGTCACCGACGAACGGCGGTTCGTCAGCGAGAGTCCCAGATCGCGCAGTTTCTCGGTATCGCTATCGCCGAGTGCGTCGAATTCCATGCAAATTTCGACGCGCACCGATTCTCCTCGCGTGGGTTGCACAAAAAAACACCGCCCCGATTTCGGGCGGTGTTTTCGATGATTGTCGAACCTACTCGAGGAGCAGGCTCGGTTCCCAACCGACGCGCTCGGCGCTGGCGCGGAGCTTTTCGAGGGCGCGGTTCTGAATTTGGCGAACGCGCTCTTTGCTGATCCGAAGCAGATGACCGATTTGGCGAAGGCTGTGGGTGCCGCTGCCGGTGAGGCCGAAGCGGAGGTCGAGCACTTTGCGTTCGCGGGGGCGCAGGTTTTCCATGAGGAACTTGAGCGCTTCTTGGCGTTCGTTGTTCTCGTGGAGCGTCAGCGTCTGCGTGTCTGGCATCGCTTCGGTGAGCTTGAAATCGCTATCGTCGTCGAGGACGGCGTTCAAGCTGACGGGCGTGCGGGTGGCGGTTTGCAGGTGGTTGAGGTGCTCAAGGCTGCTGCCCGTTCGCGCCGCAAGTTCCTGGGGGCTGGGCAGGTGCTGGCCGCCGTGCGCCAGGGCTTCGGACTCTTGTTGAAGGAGGCCGAGTTCCTGAAGGTGGTGCGGCGAAAGGCTGACCAAGTGACTCTGGCGGGCGACCGCGATTTGCAGCGTCTGGCGAATCCACCAGGTGGCGTAGGTCGCGAGCCGGGTGCCGTGGCTGACGTCGAAGCGGTCGATCGCTTGCATGAGGCCACAGACGGCTTCTTGCAGGAGGTCCGTGTAAGCGAGGCTGTGGTGGCGGAACCGTTTGGCGACGTGGGCCGCGAGGCGGATGTTCGCCGAAGCGAGGCGATGTTTGTAATGGACGTAGCGATCGTGCAGACGACGGACGGCGGACTCTTCGCGGCGCTCTGGTGTGACGTGCTCGCGGATGAACTGGGCCATGGGCCACGGTTCGAGCGGCGGTCGGCTGGCGCGCAGATCCGGGAAGTGTCGGATGAGTACCCGAGCGAGTTCCGTTTTGCAGTCCCAGAAACTGGTGAGCAATTCTCGCTCTTCTTCTGGCGTCAACAGGTCCGATGAGAAAGTCGTCAACGACGGTTCTTCCACGCTACTCGTGACTCGTTGTTTACGCCTGGCGGTCTTCATGATTCCCCCGATGGACACATTTTGAGTATCGAAAACAGTTCTTACCGAGCATTGCGGCGTGGGGAACGAAGGGTCTTCTCTCGCACGATGGCGAGTGTGCGGAAGTCGAACCGGTATATCTCAGTGAAACTGAGCTATCTTTCGGGTACCGAATCGGCGTACAAAACCTTTTCCAGGTCTGTTCGTAACGATTGTGCGGCACCTTCGGTGGTCGACCATCAACGCGTGTCGGTGAAGCCCCTGGTAATAATCCCCCGCTCGTCAAGCCCCTTGATCTTAAACGGTAGAAAAGACAAGATCAAGCATTTATCGAAAAATGCCCGAATTTCTTGACTACCCGGTTAATTTCTCGCTACCGCAATAATCGCCCTGAATTCCCACGTTTACCCAGCGTTTCCAGTGTCCCCTGAAAACGAGGTGACGATTCCGGTTCCGATTACTTCGACAAAAGGTTCTTATTGCGCCAGAAAAAATCCACGCCGAAGCGGATTATGTATTACACTTCGTCGATTGTGCGGACGCATGCAACCCCATGCGACCGGTCACACCGCGACAAGGAGGTTCGTAGTGCGAGTGCCACCGACGTACAAAGCGGCGCAGGCTCCCGATACGGTTTTTTCGACCGCGACCCCCACGATGAACTCATCCCGCCAACGTTGTTCGATCTTAGTCGTCGATGACGAAGCCGTCATTCTCGCACTGCTGCGCGAGCAACTTCGCCACGAATACGACGTATTTACGGCCCGCACCATCGCCGAAGCCCGCGAACAGGTGGCCGTCCGCCCCATCGATATCGTCCTCTCCGATTTGAATCTTCCCGACGGCTCCGGAATCGCCCTACTCGAGTGGGTTCGCCAATCGCACCCGCGAATCTCGCGCGTCCTCCTTACGGGTATGGCCCGCCTCGAAGATGCCGCCGAGGCGATCAATCGCTGTCAGGTCCATCGCATCGTGTTGAAGCCCTGGCAGCGCGACGATCTCCTCGGCAGTCTGCGCGGCATCACTCGCACGCTCTTGCTCGAACGCAATCACGAAAAGCTACTCGACGAATATCGCGCGTTGTTGTCGAATCTCGAAAATCGCGTCGTCGATCGGACGCGCGAACTCGAGCAAAAAAATCAACTGCTCGAAAAAATGGCGCTCACCGATGTCCTCACCGGCATTCCGAACCGACGTGCCGTCGAACTGATCGCCCGTAAGGAACTCCTTCGCCGCACCCGCACCACCGACCCGATCGCAATTGGGATCATCGACGTCGATCACTTCAAGAACATTAACTCCGCGCACCTTCTCGTGGGCGGCGATCACGTCTTGACGTGGCTCGCACAGCTTCTACAGGCGACGATTCGCAGTTGCGATTCGATCGGCCGCATCGGCGGCGAAGAATTTATGATCGTTGCGCCCAACACCGATGCAGTCGGCATCGACATCCTCGGCGAGCGTCTGCGTCACACGATCGAACGCGGCCGTACGACTTACAACGGCCAAACGATCGGCATCACGGTCAGCATCGGTTTCGCCGCCGCCGACCCCGGCAGCCTGTTCAGTTTCGAGGAACTCCGCGTCGTCGCCGCCGGTGCGCTCGCCGAAGCCAAAGTCTCCGGCCGCAACCGCTGCATCATTCAGAGAATGTCCTCGCCCGTCGCCGTTTTGAACTGAGATAACGCGGAGAAATTCCGATGGTTTGCCTTGCTTGCGCTGCGGACTAGGTACAGGTACCTACCCCATTCGGGGTCGTACTCCGTCGCTCACTTTTTCGGCGGCACGACGACGGGGTTCTTTCGCCCGGAGATGATGTCGATCGCATTGCTGGCCATCGATTTCAACAACTCTTCTTTGCTGTCTTTCTTGATCTTCTCTAATTCTGGCAATGCGGGGATCGCGATCGCGTGCATCGAGGCGAGGCATTGGATCGCCTCGGCGACGAGTGCGGGGTCGTCGGACTTCATCACATCGATCAGCTTCGGCAGTGCGGGCTTGGCGCGATCGCCGAGCATCCCGAGCGCGCGAATTGCGGCCACCTTCGCGTTGTAGTCGGTGCCGACGACATTGTCGGCGATCTTGTTGATGACCGTATCGGTCAGTTGCGTACCGTCGTAGAGCATCGTGAGTACGTGCAACCAGACGACGATCGCCTTATCCTTCTCGACTTTCAGTTGCTCGTTGACCGACGTCAAATAGGGCTTGATAGCGAGGGGGTAATCGGCACTCGTCTTGTATCCGGGTGGGCCGAGCAAGATCATCGACTGGACGATTTCCAAGCGTACGGCAACGGTTTTTTCCTTGCCGAGGCGGTCGTTGAGGGTGCTGAGCGCGGTCGCGTTCGGACCTTTGCGTTCGACGGTATTCGGCTGTGGCAGCTTCTTCGGGTCGCTCGGTTTTTCGTCGACGCGGCCGACGTGACCGAGCGCCGTCGCAACGGCCCGACGAATCTCCCACGATGGATCGGCGACGATCGACTTGAGTTCGGGAATCGCACTGGCCCCAAACGCACCGTAATTGATCATCGCGCGCGCGGCATGCAGTCGATACGGGCTGCCGAGGCCCGCATTCGCAATCACCAGCCGTAAACCTTCGGTAATCTCGCGGGCTTCTTCGGGTGTCTCCGCGCCGATCGTCCCGATCACCATCAGCAAATGCACCTTCACGCCGGGGTCGTTTTCCTGACGGAGCGCACTCAATAACGGCTTGATCGAATCGCGTCGGGCGGGGGGGCCGAATTGCGGAATCACCTTGATCGCCAATTCGCGCACCGAGCCATCGGTCGATTCTTTCAACTCGGTCAGCCAGCCTTTTAAGTCCTTCCCGCCAATCTCTTTCGGCCACTCGGGTGGTTTCTCCACCATCGGAGCAGCGACGGGTGGCGCAGGAGTCGGCGGCGTTTGACCCGGTAATGGTGCCGGCCCGATCGCCAAACTCAGTGCAATCATCGCGCAAATTCGAGTCGTCCGCATAACGTTACTCCTCACGCTTCCCCACTCAAAACGATACCACATGCACGAGAAGACGTACAGAGACGATCGTTTGCGTGCTACTTCCCGGCCTTCTGGAAGTACTCCTTCGAGTCCTTCACGGTCGGCTTGATCGTGGCTTGGCCGGGCTTCCAGTCGGCGGGGCAGACTTCGCCGTTCTTCTCGAAGAACTGCAAGGCATCGAGGACGCGGATCGCTTCATCGACGCTGCGGCCGAGTGGCAGGTCGTTGATGGTGATGTGCCGCACGATGCCCGCTTTGTCGATCAGGAACAGCCCGCGCAACGCCACGCCGCCATCGAGGAGCACGTCGTAATCTTTGCTGATTTGCTTCGTGAGGTCGGCAACCAGCGGGTAGTTCAAGCGGCCGATGCCACCCTCGGCGCGCGACGTCTTGATCCAGGCCAGGTGGCTGAACTGGCTATCGACCGAGACGCCGAGAATTTCGCAGTTGCGGCTGTGGAAATCGGCGATGCGGTCGCTGAACGCGATGATTTCCGTCGGACAGACGAACGTGAAGTCGAGCGGGTAGAAGAACAGCACGACGTACTTTTTGCCGTGATAATCCGAAAGGCTGACGGTTTTGAAATCTTCGTCGACGACCGCGGTGGCCGTGAATTGCGGAGCTTCTTTTTGAACGCGAACGGCCATCGGAGAAATCCTCATGTTGAGTGTGCGTGACGAATAGTATTTCTAGGTGCCAGCGGCATAAGGAACCAGCACGCGGGTAAAAAAACGAACCGTGCGACGAGTCGCACGGTTCGCGGTGAACGGGAATCGAGCGAGAGTATCAATCGTCGGCATTGACGGGGTTGCCGTCGGAACGCGCCGCGAGGCGTAGCATCGTGGACATCGACATGCTATCGCGAAGCGTCCGCACGGAACCATCGCCTAAGACGACGTTACAGACACCCGTGTGGAAGGAATACAGTTCGCCCTGGTTCCAGCCATTGATGGTGAGTGGTCCCGCCGTCGCTTGGGCCGCTGTGGTCACTTTGCTCGGCACGTTCGATCCCAAAACGGGTGGAACGACGGCCAACCGATTCGTACCGGAGCAAGTCAGGTTGTTGGATTCTTGCCCCCACGCGCCGCGTAGCCCCCAACTGGCAGAGCTTTGATCGGCGTAGCGATACTTCAAATACCAACCTTCGTTACGCGCAGACGATTCGCCGATCATCATCGTGTTGCTGAGGCCATCCGTGATCGCCAATAGCGACGTCTTCTTGTTCGCCGTCAGCACGGCATTGTAACCATCGGTGCCCGGATCGGTCATTCCTAAACCGGTCCACACGGCAGGATTGCTGTTGGAACGGGTGACGGCCATGTAGTCCGAAACTGCAGGAATATGCGTGGCATCGACTGGATTCGGAGTAATCAGCTTTGCCGAGGGACTGGAAGGGCATTCAAAGGTGGGAATCCGCGTCGCCGTCGCACTGCGATTCGTCGTTTCATTCCAGTTGAGGCGATAATCGTACGGCGTCCCGTTGGCGTTCAACACGTTCCCTTGCTCGATGAACGGCAGGATAATCGAAAGAAAGCTGTGCCGAGTGTAGTTCGATGTGGCATCGGGAGTCAACGTTGGGTTCCGACGGAATTCGGACAGTTGCGGCCACGACGCAGCACCGGGACTATTCACCACCGCAGGAGGTAGCCCACCGAAAGCGCCTTCGTAATTATGGACCGCGAGGCCCAGCTGTTTCAGGTTGTTTTGGCACTTCAATCGTGCGGCAGCTTCGCGCACTTTCTGCACGGCGGGAAGCAGCAATCCGATCAGGATCGCGATGATGGCGATGACGACGAGGAGTTCGATGAGCGTGAACCCACGACGCAGAGACGCATGGTTGCGATTCATAAATGGGCACCTGCGAAGAAGAAAAGGACGACGAACGGGGTCAAAATCGTATGACCCGAAAAAGGAGGAGTCCCGTCATCCTATAAACTCTCGGGACATTCATCCATTTTTAATTCTACAAAGTCGATCCGCGTGCGCGCGACGAAACGCCGTTATTCACACAATCCTCTCAATTGGAACGAATTTGCCTACTAAACGCGATTGGGACGACGCCGATTGTGCGGATTGAATGATGTCATGCGGCCAGATCGGCCGATGTTGTTTCGGATGAAACTCCTCCCGCGACTTCGGTTGTCTACCGCTCGAACCCGCTCCGAGCCGACGGCGGAAACTCGGTCGCGTGCCGTTCTCGGTTTCCTATTGATCGCAGCGATCGTGGGGTTGGGCGTTCCGTTCGTGACTCGCGAGCGTTCGGAATGGGACGCGGTGTTCGTGCGCACGGCCGAACACCTATTGGCGGGGCGAGACATTTACGCGCAGGCGGACGGTTACACGTACCCGCCGTTTCAGGCGTTTCTCGCGGTCCCGTTTGCACTGATGCCGACGACCGCGAACCGCATCGCGTTTTATGCGTTGAACCTCGTCTGTCTGTTCTGGATGGTCCGCTCGGCAACGAAACTGGCGGGTGGGTTCGCGATCCTCGGCGCGATAGCGGGGGCGATCTTCGCTTTCCATTGCTACGCGCATCAGCAAACCGATGTGATCGTGGCGGCGCTCGTACTCGGCGGGTGTTCGTACATCGCGCGCGGGAAATCGATCGCCGCCGCCACGCTGTTCGGCCTCGGCGCGGCGATGAAATGTACGCCGCTTCTGTTTGCGCCATACTTACTCATTAAGGGCAAACCGTTCGCGGCACTGTGGTTGATCTTCATCGCAGTCGGTGCGAATCTGCTGCCCGATGCGATTCATCGCCCCGCCGATGGCGCGTGGGTTTCAAAGTGGTACGAACTGTACCTGGCACCGATGGCACGTCCGGACTACTCGCCGGGAATTTGGGCGAGCGAAATCGTTTACAATCAATCGCTCGTCGGTGCCATGAACCGCTGGACGAGTACGACGTGGAGCGTCGTTCACCACAAAATCGAAGTGCGAGCGATACCGGCGTCGATGCCACCGAGCGAACTCAAACACTTGCTAATCGGCTGTTTCGCCGGCCTTGGTACACTCGCGCTCGCCGCCATCATCCGCGGGCGAAGGAACGAACGCGGCACCGCGTGGGAGTGCGGCATGGTCGTGTCCGCAATGCTCTTAATGTCGCCGATGTCGAGCGTGCCACACTTCGCCACACTGATACTGCCAGGGCTGCTATTCGCACAAATGTATCGGGAACGGCGCACAAAATATATATTGGTATTTGGCACAATACTCCTACTCGGAGCCTTGGCAACGAACAAAGACCTGATCGGCAGTCGAAACTACACGATCGGCCTTTGGTACGGGTCGGCAATGTGGTGCGCCATCGCGAGTTTCTTCGGCTGCACCGTCGGGTTAATCACCTCGGCAAAATCTGTACGTGTCCTGCAAGTTCCAATGTACGAACCGCTTCGCCAAGCCGCATAATTCTTCACTCACCACTCACCACTAAACACTCACCACTTCTTGTAATGCACTCGCGAGTCCGTCGATGTCGGCCTCGGTGTTGAATGGGCCAGGGCTGACGCGGACGAGGCCGTCGGGGAAACTGCCAACGGCGCGGTGAATGTACGGGGCACAGTGCAAACCGGGGCGAATCGCGATGTCGAACGCCTGATCGAGGATGCCGCCGATCTCCGGTGCGGGCAGCGATTCGCAGAAGAAACTCAGCGTGCCCACGCGGCGGGTCGGGTCGCGATGGCCGACGAATTGGAACGGGCCGTCCTTCAATTGTTCGTACAGTCGGTCGCACAATCCGACTTCGTGTGCGAGGAGTTTTGCGGGCGTTTCCTTCTCGACGAAATCGAGGCCCGCGATCATCCCGACGATGCCCAACACGTTCGGCGTACCGCCTTCGAGGAAGTACGGGAAGTCCTTCGGCTGCGTCCGCGTGGACGAATCGCCACCGGTGCCACCCTCGCGCCACGGTCGGATTTGCACCCCCGGCGCGACGTACAGCGCCCCCGTGCCCGTTGGACCGAACAAGCACTTATGCCCCGGAAACGCGAGCAAATCGATCTTCATCGCTTGCACGTCGATCGGCACGACGCCGATCGTTTGCGCAACGTCGACGAGGAAGAGAACGCCGCGCTCGCGGCAGATGCGACCGATCTCGGCAATCGGCTGAATCGTGCCGAGGACGTTGCTGGCGTGCGTGATGGCGACGAGCTTCGTGTTCGGTCGAATCGCCTTCGCGATCTCGTTCGGATCGACAGTGCCACCCTCGTCCGACTTCACCTGCGTGAGCGTGATGAACCCGCTATCGGCCATCGTCATCAGCGGACGCGACACGCTGTTGTGTTCGAGGTCGGTCGTAACGACGTGATCGCCGGCATCGAGCGTGCCCTTCATCGCCATGTTGAGCGCATCGGTGCAGTTCAGCGTAAAGACGAACCGCTCCGGGCCTTTGCCGTTCACGAACTGGTTCAACCGATGCCGGGCATCGTTGAGCGCATGTTCGGACGCGAGCGCCATCTTGTGCCCCGCACGACCCGGGTTAGCGAGCGTCGTCCGCGCGAAGCGGTCCATCGCGAGGTAAACCGACTCGGGCTTCGGGAAACTGGTTGCCGCATTATCGAGGTAGATCACAGTGCTTCACTTAAGAACGGGGAAAAACAGACGAGCGGTGGGATTATTCGGCTTGTAAAAGTCTTACTCATCACCATCCTGAGTGCGAAGCGTTTTCAAGAACTCAGACATATACTCTCGATCAAATCCTCTAGTGCGGTCCCATTCGAGTTGCAACGCCGCCATGTGAGCCTGCACGCGATGGTAAGGAATACGCTTCGTAGTACTTGCAAATCGTCGTTTGCACTCTGCGACGATTGCAAGGTCACTCGGATCGAGTGTACCGACAATTTCACCCGTCGGAATTTGTACGGCGACATTGTCTACAGAGGCCTGATAAGTTCTAGTTTGCTCTTCGTTTAGCGTGATCATTGTCATTCTGCACCTCCATTCCTTAAACAGTATCTTACGGCAAAATCTCGCTCGTGGGAATCGTACCGAGGGGTTTTCCCGCAACGATGATTGGCACGGCCATTCCTGCTGTGAAATCGACGCGGCTGCGGTACGTCGGGTTGCGCCCGCCGCGTGGCAATGTATACACCTCCACGGCGCGATCTTGCAGATTCACGATCCAATACACGGCGATCTTGTTTCGCGCATACAGACATTGCTTGAATCCGCGATCTTGCAATATCGACGACTCGGAAACTTCAATCACGATCAGTAAGTCGCTCGGCTGCGGCCGTTGCTCGTCGTAGCGATCTTCCGGCCCCGGCACGATGGCGAGATCGGGTTCCGGAACGCTCGTATCGACATCGGCGGAGCATTGCACTCGCACCAAGTAATCGTCGCCCAGTATTCGGAGCAATCGCTTGGTGAGCCTCGAAATCGCACTGTCGTGGGCGGGGTTGTGCGGCATTTTTTCCACGATCCAGCCATCGAGTAGCTCGAGGGGTTTCCCGTCAATCGTGCCATCGCGGATCATCTGGTCGTACTCGGCCACGGTGAAACGCTTGATCCGAAACTCATCGGGCGGTTTTGCAAGTACTTGCATCATGGTAAAATCTCATCGATGGAAATCGTACCGAGTGTACTACCCGCAATGCGAACGGGCACGGCCATACCTGCCGCATAATCGACGCGGCTACGGTACGTCGGGTTGCGCCCGCCACGCGGCAATGTATAAACCTCCACGATGCGATCTTGCAGATTCACGATCCAGTAGACAGGTATTTTCGCCTCTGCATAAATCTGTAACTTTTCGCCGCGATCGGTTGCGAGCGACGTATCGGATACTTCCAGAACCCATACGATGTCACCCGTCCCCGCGTGTCGCGCATCGTACCGGTCTTCAGGCCCAATTGTGATGGAGAGGTCGGGCTCCGGCTCACTGTCGGCGAGCGTAATCGGACCTTGACAATCGAACACGTACTCGGCGGTGATGAAGGGTCGTACGCATTCCATTAATCGACGGAGTGCTTTCTTATGTGGCGGATTCATAATCGGTTTTTCCCTGATGACTCCGCGAATCAATTCGCAACGGTCGTCCTCAGCGAGGAACCCGATCTCACCCATTCGGTGATATTCCTCCACCGTGAATCGTTTGATTAGTGGCAAGCCGTCATTCGCCGTTTTCGGTGGCTTCAAAGTGCGTGCCGTTGAGCGGATCGTGCGATTCATCGTTTCCCCCACTGGCTAGTAACGGGCATCATCGGATCGTAAGGGAAATGAGGTGCGTTTGACAGGCGAGATTCGACGCGAAGTGCAAAAGGGTGACTGACGGGATTTGAACCCGCGGCCTCTAGAACCACAATCTAGCGCTCTAACCAACTGAGCTACAGCCACCATCTCACTATTTTTTACACGATTCCTGCGCTCCGTCAACCGCGCAGGGCGCTGTTTTTGCGGCGATCTCAGTTCTCGGGGGTCACTTCGCCGTCGTTTCGCATTCCCATCAGTTCGAGAACGTACGGGTTGGTGATTTCCGGAATCGCCTTCACATGGCCATCTGCGAAGCAGAACATCACGACTTGCGTGTGCATACTGCCGAACTTCCAGCCGGTGTCGTTGGGGTTCGTCGTCAGCGGGAATCGTCGCCCGGCCGCACGGGTGTTGCACTGGTAGAAATCGCCGTTGTACTGCGAGCAATCCCACCAGCCGTAGCCTTGTTTCCCTTGGGGAACGTGCTTTTCGCCGATCAGGAACGTGTTGCTCAGGCCGTCGGTGAAGTCGGCGAACCGCAGCGGTGTGCCCAACTGGAACGCGCCGCGCATGTCCGGTGACGTATTCGTCGGCGTGTCGTTTCCGGAGCGGTCGATGCTCGCGGCATAGTCGCCGAGTGCGCCGGGGAAATGCGTACTGCCACCCGTGCTCGGGATGTCGCCGTTGATGCTGAGTACGACCCCCGACGACGACGTCCGCCGGCTCGGACAGAAGTAGTTCTTTACGGGCGACTGCCGGGCGATGGTCGATTGATCGTAATACTTTCGGCTCAGATCCCAACGCCGATACAGGTTGTCTTGCTCCAGTTGCGGCAGAATCATCACGGCCCACGTTGCGTAGCCGCGGTCGGCGGCGTTCCCGAGCGAACTCGGCGGCAGTCGCTCCATGGCATTTTCGTAGTTGTGCATGGCCAACCCGAGTTGGTGCAGGTTGTTCGCGCAGCTAATCCGGCTGGCAGCCTCGCGCGCCTTCTGGACGGCCGGGAGCAACAGCCCCATCAAGATCGAAATGATCGCGATCACGACGAGCAGTTCGATCAGTGTGAAGCCACGACGGGGTTTCCGCATCGGACGTATCCTTGTTTAACGGAGTGTAATCGACGCCCAGGGGATCTGAAGTTTCACCGACTCGGTTTCGCCGAACGCCACGCCTGGCAGTTCGAATCGCAGGTATTCCACCGGTTTCGCGGGTGGCTGAAACAGGAACAGTTGCTCGGCCGATTTGCCGGGGAACAGCCCCGCCGGTTGCGGTCGATCCCCCGCTTCCCACGGTGCTTCAAAGACTTTGATTGCCAGCACGTTCCCCTGTGGGTCGGTGACTTTCGGCCGAGGCGCGTCGGGAGTTACGGCGGGCTTCCAGCCTTGGAATTCGAGCTTCCGCGCCACGCCGACGTTCTTCACGAGCACGCGAATCTGGAGGTACTTTTCCTTCGTCCGCGATTTCTGCCCCTTCAATCCCGTGACTTCCAACGCATTGATCGCCACGAGCAGTGCGGACACCTGGATGTCGTCGTACAGCCACGATGCTTTCTGAATATCGACCCATTCCACGGGTATCGGCGTGCTGCCATCGCTGCTGAGCGCCTTCACCGTCTTGGTATCGTCGGGGAGATCGAGCGTTTTCCAGGAACTGAAACCGAGCCAACTGGGTAACGCGACGACGAGGAATATGACGAAGCCGGATACAGCGGGTGCCACGTGGGTGGCGGTGCGTTTGCGGTCGGCCAGCAACCAAGCGAAACAAGCGATCAGCAACCCGAAGCCCGCACAGCCGAGTGCGACGAATCGCCCGTATGGGAACTGCGTGGCGATCAGGCCGATGCCCGCAAGCGCAATTGCCGTCAGCGACCACGGCATCGTCGGTTCGTCGACTTTCGTCGGCGCGGGCAACGGCGCAACATCGACCGGCGCAGGCCGTTCCGCCACACTCGTCGTCGGGATAGTAACCGTCTCAGACTTTGCAGCAAGCGTTTTGGTGGTCGTGCTCGATGAACTGGCGTAGGTTTCGCTGGCGGCCGCAATCGTGAAACTACTGCGGCACTTCGGGCAGGTCGCGCTCAGTCCCACCGCGCGATCCGGTGCGCGAACGCTTCCTTCGAGGCAGTACGGGCACGTGGCGATGATCGGCATAATGCCATTATCCGTGAATGAGAATGTCCCCGTGCCATCATACGGTCATACACCCTCAAACGCGAAAGGTTTGCAATCGGCGACAGGAAAGGGCACGGTTCCAATCGCGGCGATTTGGGTAGCAAGGAATGATTCCACCACTTACCCACCCACCCATCCCTGGACTCATGCCCGAATTTCGGAACCAACCTAACACACCAACGTCTTACGTCCGATTTCGCTCGAATGGAATCACGCGGGAACCAAAGTTTCGGTGGTCCTTTTGGGCAAAACTGGGCACGGTTCAAATCGCGGTGGTTTTGGGTAGCAGGTCAGGCCGCAACCTTCTGAATTTGCTCAACGTCTTCGCTGACCCATCGGGGCGTGAAATCTTCTAGTTTGCTAATACTCGACAGACTGCTGGAATCGCGAATGATGTCGTCGATTTTGAAACCCTCTATCGTGTTCGTCCCCATCACCAGCATGAGAGAATCGTCGTTCAAAAGTGACATATCCACGGCTTCCAGATAACGGACGTGGGGAGAGGATTGTCGCGCAAACTCTTGGTTGACCAATACGGATTCGACGAGGTAGCTCCAGACGTAGAGGGCCTTGCTGCTCAGCACGAACAGGTGCTGAGTGGTCGCGAGTACGCGATAGACCTGTCCTTCGATACCCGTCAATTGCATAACGAGGGGTTCATCGCGCTTCGACGCATCCTTCAACCATAGCACCTCGCCACGCGACGAGATTGCGACCGCGGACAGCGAACCGGAAGAAACGCTACAAACATCAACCACGTCGAGTCCTTCAAATCGCATGGTATGGATGCTCCGTCCGTCCTGCTCTCCATGAAACCGCCTGACTCCGACGCCGTTTCCCCGGTTAGCAGAGACCAGAAACTCAGTACCGGCGGTATCTCGAAGCGTTACGACACGGTAAAAGTAGAGGTTGTTTTTCGTGCTGGTGATCACGTTGAACTCTTGATCGTTACTCGCGTCCGGTTTGACGATCAGCAGACCCCTCATCCCCAGCGGGGCAACAAAGTACCCGCTTTGCGTCGATATCACTCCGTGCGCGCCGCCAGCGAACACAACCCGAGTGTCTTTGGCTGGATCGTCGAGCTGAATAAACGTAACGTCGGATCGCGTACTTACCGCCAAGCTGCTTGTGCCGATTGCGGCAATCCCGTTTATCGCCTCCTTGGCTTCACTCACCTGCTGACGCAGACCTTCGGAACGCCCTGTGGCGACGTCGGAGAACATGATACTCCCGTCATCAAAGCCAAGGCTGATGCCACCCGCAAAGGGGCTCGGACCCACCCACGTGACATCCGGGCCATATGTAAATTCAAGCACAGACGTCGGGACAAACACAACCGGGTTCATATCCGGTCCCCCTTCTTCAAGCGTTTGCATTGTGCTGGGGAAATGTCGCCGAGCTAGACCATTCTGACGAAGGCCTCTTTCGACGGCCGACATTTCTGACCTTTAAAGTTCTGCGACGAATCGGAGTGAATCGACCAAATCGGGTATCCGTGCCAATCTGCCCCTTGTACCTGATTCGGAAACTCGGCTATCTGCTGATGCCAAGTTCCGAGTTCTCTCAACGTTCCCGTTGGAAGCGTTTCGTAGCCGTAGAGGTTTCCGTTCCCGTCGGCGACTTGCCGTTCGTCCATCAATTTCGGGTCCACTACAACGACTCCGTCAGCTCGGTCGAAGATGGCAAACTCTTCATCAAAGGTCAGGTCCGTCAGCCAGCACGAGCTAGTCGTATCTCCACCGTGATGCTTGGGCGTAAACACATAAACCAGCCCCCGCCGCGCCGTGCTAACCGGATACGTCGCGTTGTTTTGGACGGATGGCACAATTGACTCCCGTGCCGTGACCTCCGAAGTAGTCGGCGTCGCTCAGCATCAATGCAATTGTACAGAATAACGGTTGTTCGGTCGCTTACACCTTCTCCACCTTGGTGTTTTCGTCCAGGCTGATGCTCGTGAGTTCGCCGTTGTCTTTGGTGAAATGGACGGTTGGGACGATGATGTCGTCTTCGGGGAGGCGATTGGTGGTGATGCCGGTGGAGAGGTAGCCCATGCCGCGGAAGACGCCGACGGCTTCGGCGGGCCAGGTGCGCGAGCCGACCCGGAGCGTTTGCACGATCTTGATGCGGTCGCCGACTTTCAGGCTTTGCAGCAAGCTCACGACGGCATCGTCGAGCCGTCGCGTCGGTAGTGAGATCGTCGCGGGTGTCACGCTTCGTCTCCGTTGGCTTTGGGCGTGCCGCGGATGAGGGCGATTCGACCAGTGCGGGCGAGTTCGACGATGCCGTACGGCCGCATCAGCGAGATGAACGCTTCGACCTTGCCTTCGGACCCGCTGACTTCGATCATCATGTCGCTGTGCTGAATATCGACCACACGGCCGCGAAACGTCTCGACGAGCAACGACAACTCCGCACGCTTATCCGGTTTACACGCCACCTTAATCAGCATCAAGTCGCGTTCGACGTAGTTCTCCGCCGAAATATCGACGACTTGCACGACGGTGACGATCTTGTCCAGTTGCTTGCGCACTTGATCGACGACGTTGTCTTCGGCATGAATGACGAACGTCATCCGCGACATATTCGCGAGTTCGGTTTCACCGACGGCCAGGCTGTCGATGTTGAACCCACGCGACGCGAGCATCCCCGAGATGTGCGCCAACACACCGGGTTGATTTTGAACGAGAGCCGAAAGAACGTGCCGCATGTCCGTGTTACTCCGCAACCGAATGAGAGGATGCAGTGATTGTATGAAGCCCGCGACTGCGGTACCAGCATCAGCTGGGGACGAACGGTGGTGTGTCGTAACACTCCTGCGCGCGACGACCGTTCCCGACGTTCGTATCGTAAACCGGTATGTACGCGACGTTCCGTCGGTTTTTGTTGTTGCAAGCCTTGCTGCTTTGGCAGGGTGGCTTCGTGTTTTATTCGGCGGTGGTCGTGCCGATGGGCACCGATGTCCTCGGCTCGGCGTCGGCGCAGGGGGAAATCACCGCTCTCGTTACGGTCTGGCTCAACCGCATCGGGTTGGTGTTTCTGGCGATACTCGCATGGGACGTGTCGGCGACGCGCGATCCGGTTGCGCGCCGCATCGTCGTGCGGCAAACGCTCGGCGTCGTTACGGCATTGTTGTTGTTGGTGCTGATTTACTTGCACGATCTCATGGATTATTTTCTCGACCCGACGGGGCGTACGATCGCGATGCGTGGGCCGTTCCGAGTCGCGCACATCGTCTATTTGTGTACCAGCACCGTGCATTGGGGCATCGGTTTAGCCCTGGCGTGGCTGACACTTGCGGCATGGCGTGCGGAAGACCGTGCCCCAACAGGGCCTTCGGCGTAAGATATTAGCGTCCTCATTCGTTCATCGGGAGTCAGAATGTCCGCGAAGCGATTGCCCACTCGGTCCGAAGTTTCCGTTTCCAACACATGGGATCTTGCCACGTTGTTCGCCACCGATGAGGCGTGGGAAACTGCGTTCGCCGAGTGGGAAGCGATGGTACCCGGCTACGCGATTTACGCGGGCACGCTCGGTACCTCAGTCGAGAATGTCGCCGCATTGCTCCGCTTCGATGCACGCTTCGAGCGTGCGGGCGACAAGCTCGGCACCTATGCGTTTCTGAAGGAAACCGAAGACGTTGCGAACTCGAAGTATCAGGGTTTGAAGGCGCGGTACATCGGCATCGCCGGTCGCGCCGCCGAAGCGGCGAGCTATTATCGCCCCGAATTGCTCGCGATTCCCGACGACACGATGCGCGAGTTTATCGCATCGCCGGTGCTCGCCGATTACAAACTGTGGCTCGAACGGCTGCTGCGCTACAAGCCGCACACGCTGTCGATGAAGGAAGAACGCATCTTGGCGATGCAGACCGAAACCACCCAGACGCCGCGAAACGTGTTCGACCAACTGACCGATGCCGACATGCGTTTCGGCACGATCGAGACTGCCGAAAACGAATCGATCGAACTCAGCCATTCGACGTACTCGATGATGCTCGAAAGCCCGGATCGCGCGATTCGCGAAGTCGCGTTCCACCAGTATTACGTCGAATATTCGGATCACGCGAACACTCTGGCCGCAACGCTGGCAGGGTCGGTGAAACAGGATGTCTATCAGTCGCGGGTGCGGAACTACCCGTCGGCACGCGAAGCGGCGTTGTTCCCCGATGTCGTTCCGGTTAGCGTGTACGACAACCTGTTGTCAGCGGTGCGCGCGAACTTGCCGGCGGTACATCAATATTACGATGTCCGCAAGCGTGCCATGAAGCTCGATGATATTCACTTCTATGATGTCTATGTGCCGATCCTCACTGAGTTTCAACGTAAAACGACATGGGATGAAGGCGTCGAGTTGGTGCTCGATGCGCTGAAGCCACTCGGCAGCGATTACGGCAACGTGCTGGCAACGGGGATGCGCGGGCGGTGGTGCGATCGCTACGAAAACAAGGGTAAACACAGCGGCGCGTTCAGCAGTGGCTGCTACGACAGCGAGCCGTACATCCTGATGAACTATCAGGAAAACGTGCTCGACCACGTATTCACGCTCGCGCATGAAGCGGGGCACAGTATGCATTCGCACTACTCGAAACAGCAACCGTATCAGTATTCGCAATACACGATATTCGTGGCCGAAGTCGCGAGTACATTTAACGAACAATTACTCAGCGACTATATGCGCGAACGGGCACGCGACGACCGCGAACGCGCATATTTCATCGGCCGCGAAATCGACGACATTCGCAAGACGATCGTGCGGCAAACGATGTTCGCCGAGTTCGAGAAGATCACGCACGCACTCGCGGAAAACAACGAGCCACTGACGCTCGAAACCTTGCAGGGCGAGTACCGCAAACTGCTCGACGCCTACTTCGGCCCCGCGTTCGTTTTGGACGACGAACTGAGCCTCGAGTGCTTGCGGATTCCGCACTTTTACCGCGCGTTCTACGTCTACAAATATGCAACGGGACTGTCGGCCGCGATCGCGCTGGCCGAGCGCGTGACGAAGGGCGGCAAGCCCGAACTCGATGCGTATTTGAACTTCCTGAAGGCGGGGAGTAGCAAAGATCCGCTCGACTTATTACGCGATGCGGGCGTCGATATGGCGACGCCCGAACCGGTGAACGCCGCGCTCGCGAAGTTCAGTCGGCTCGTCGGCGAACTCGATCAGTTACTGTCCTAATAGCCCCCGAAAGACTCGCTGCGATGCCGATTTTGATTGTGCTTCTGTTGACGGCCGCTTGTGCAAAGGTGCCGTGGCCTGCGCCGCCGTTTCGCATCGGCGCGAGCGGTAGTGTTGGCCTCACCGCGTTCCTGTTCTTGTTGCCGATCGGCGCGACCGCGATCCTGACGCGCTGGACCACGTCCGCTTTGCGGAACGACCCCAAACGCCGTGCGGAAGTCGGTACGATCTATAACCGCTATCGCCGATACATCGGCTACGCGAACCTGTTCATTGCGATCCTTACGATCGTCTGCCTCGGTTGGGGTTGGAGCGTCTGGCACCGCACGCACATCGTTTACGATGGCCGCGAATTGATCGCACCGTTCGCGGAACTGCTCGTCCCCGCACCGTATATTTTGACGATCTTCATCATCTGGTTATTGCACTACGATGCCGAACGCGCCTTCCACGAAACGGCAATCCGTACGGCGCTGCATTCATTCTGGACGCGGTTCGGGCACTTCGCGTACAACTTTCGACCGTTCGCGTTCCTGGTCATGTTTCCCGTCGGCATGTTTTGCGCACAACAAACGTTCATTCGTTATGCGCCCGAATGGGCCGATCACGAACTGACCCTGTGGGCGGGGTTGCTCGTCGTGCCGTTGCTGTTCGTGTTACTGCCGTTGCTGGTGCGGCCCGTACTCGGGTTGAAGCCGATGCCCGCCGGGCCGGATCGCGAACGCCTCGAAGCACTCGCGAAAACCTGGAAGTTCCGCTACCGCGATCTGCTGATTTGGCCCACACGCGACGGCATGGCGAACGCGCTCGTCGTCGGTGTGGTGCCACAAGCACGCTACATCGTCTTGACCGATAAACTCCTCGAGACACTCGCGCCGGACGAACTCGATGCGGTTTTCGGCCACGAACTCGGCCACGCAAAACACTGGCATATTCCGTACTACGCCGCGTTCTTCACGGTGAGTGCCGTGGCCACCGCAGTCGGCGTCGGCGTGCTGTTCCACGAGGCGGTTGACGCCGACTGGATCGACGCACGCGCCTGGGAACCGTGGGCGGGGCTGCCACCACTCGCGGCACTCGGCGCTTACATCTTCATCGTGTTCGGCTTCCTGTCGCGGCGCTGCGAACGGCAAGCCGACATTTACGGTTGCCGCGTCGTATCCGGCGGGTTGCCCGTCACGCGCGATGGCGTCAACGCGATGATTCGCGCGCTCGAGCGCGTCGCCGACATGAACGGGATGGATGCCGCCAGCACGCGAAAACGCTTGCCGCTCATCAAGCGATTCTGGGCGATGTTAAAGTCGTGGCAGCACGGAACCATCGCCGAACGGATTCACTTTCTCACCGACCTCGCCGATAACCCGCAGATGGAACTCGCGGTCCAACGCCGCACGTTCCTGTTGCGTTGCGGACTGTTCCTCGGGCTGTTCGCCGCCATCCTCGGGCTCGGATTCTGGATCGGCTGGCGCGATTTCGCAAAGTGGATGTGATCCTCAATACTCGCTATCGAATGCGAGCGATTCGTGCGTCGCGGCGAGCGCGACGGCGGCGATCAACATCAGTGTGATGGGTATCCACACGGTCAGCCAACGATAGATCGGTCGCCATCGTTCCACGGCGGGAACGAATGCGAGGAATGCCAGCAATGGCGCAGCGCACGGCAACGCGAACGCCGTTGTCGGCACCAGACTTTCGGTTTCGTGGAACGCCGCAAATAGCGTACCCGTGAGCAAGATCGCGCCGCCGGGCAAAACCGCACCCACTTCACCGCGCGTGAAAAACACGACCGAGCCGATGCCGAAAAGTGCCATCGCGCCGAGCGTGACGACGTCGAGCAAGCTCTTGGAATGTGCGTAAATAATCACCGTGCCGGCGGTCATGAGGCACGCCGCGAGAACGAGCGGCGCGAGCGCACCGGGTTGGCGCTGGCTCAAATTCATTAGGCCGAAACCGATGGTCGCCGTCAGCAATACGAACGCAGGGACGGCGATCATCGGCAGCGACTGATACTCCTTCGGCACGACGCGAACGACGGCCATCGCCACGACGACCGCCCACAGCGTGTAACCGACGGCAGCCAGTTTCGGCTTGCGGACGAGCATTCCTGCGATTGCCGCCGTGGCCGCGAGCCAGGGTAGCCACGTGAGACGACGATCCGTCGGCAGCCAGCCGGGGTGGATTTTCGCGAGATGATTGCCGACCGCCAAGCTCGCGACAAACGCAACGACGGCCGCCACATTCGCCGACGATTTGCCGAACAGCAACCGCGCGAACGCCATCACCACCACGCCGACAATGAACGGCGGGCCGACGGTTTCGCGTAATGCTTCGAGGAGGATTTCCGTCGGTGGCAGTGTCATGTCAGTGACGAATGATAAAGCCGCACAAATGTTCGTCTGCGCGGCTAAAAATCGGTGTTTACTTCTTCGCGACCACGTTGACCGTCAGTGCGACTTCGTTATCGACTTTGCCTTCGCCGTAGGTCATGCCGTAGTCGGCGCGGTTGATCTTGAACTCGGCCTTCATGGTGAAGGTATCGCCGACGGCGATCTCGGCGGGGAACGTGACTTCCTTCGACTTGCCGAGCAACGTGAGAGTGCCCGTCACGGTGTAGCCTTTGTCGCCCTTGGCGATTTTGCTGGTGACGAACTTCGCGGTCTTGTGGTCTTTGACCGCAAAGAAATCGCCGCTCTTGAGGTGGCCCGTCAGCTTCGCATCGTCCGAATACAGCGAGTCGGTTTCGATGGTCACGTCGATTTTCCAGGCGTCGTTTTCGTTGGTGACCTCGCCGGCAAGCGTCTTGAAGCCGCCGGTGTGCTTGCCGTCCTTCTTGGTGCCGACGAACTCGATCTTGGTGTTTTCGCCAGTGAGGGTGAACTTGTCCGCCGCATTGGCAAAGCCAGCGACGAGAACGGCCACCGCGAGAGCGAGGAACGAACGAACCATGAGAGAACTCCTGTTCCGATGAGACGTGTTGGTCTGGGAGCGCCCCCAGACAGCCCGAGACCATACCGGCGAACGAGCCTAGCCTTACAAGTACGCGAGAGCACCGCGCAAAGGCGAGTGAAATCTGGGGGAAATTCGACCGTCGACGACAGCGATATTCACATCTGATGTGAAATTGTGTGTGGAAATCCGACGCTCTACGGCGTAAACCACCCGACGTCCTCGATGGTTTTTATGGACTCGTCTAGCGTCAGTGCGTCGAAAATGCCCACCCATTCGCCCGTATGGCGTAGGAAGTACAGTGCGAATGTGCCGTCTCGTAATGGCTCCATGCGCGCGAACTTCGCCTCGAAACTCGGCGCGAGTGCCTTCGGACTCGGGCAGGTATACGTCGAGTAAAAGTAGAAGTAATTCCGATACCACTTTGCCCCGATGTCGGAGACGTAGTTGAAGCGTGCGTCTTTCTCCGGCGGCAAAATGTACTTGGGTTTCAGTACGCGCTCGATCGAATCTCTCGCCTTCGTTTCGACGAGTGCTTTCATCGAAGCCGTCACCGCAACCCGCGTCTTGGCCGGACGGATTTCCCACGGTTGTCTCGGCATCGTCGTTCCTTTTGGCGTTGGAGGTTACGAAGTCTCGCCCGCGAATCGGCTCTCCGTCCACGGGTTGCCTCGCATGTGGTACTGGCCGTTTTCGGGACGTTCCCAGTAGCCGGGGCGGTCGTCGGTCATGAACTCGATGCCGCGAACCCACTTCGCGCTCTTCCACGCATAGAGTTTCGGAATCACCAAGCGTAACGGGTACCCGTGATCGAGCGGCAAATCTTGGCCGTCGTGTTTCATCGCGAACAGCGCGTCTTCGGCAAAAAAATCGTCGATCGGTAGGTTCGTCGTGTAGCCATATTCGCAGTGGACCATCGCGAATTGGGCTTCGGGGGCGATCGTGCAATGGTTGCGGAGTTCGCGGGTGGCGACGCCTTCCCAGAGGTTGTCGAGCTTGCTCCAGCGCGTGACGCAGTGCATGTCGGCGAAGACTTTTACCCGCGGTAACGCACAAAACTGCGGCCAGGTAAAGCGAACGGGCGCGTCCACGAGTGGCTTTGGGAAGATCGCTAAGTCCCAGGTGGCGGGGTCGAAGGTCGGTTCTGGCCCTTCGTGCAACACCGGCCATTTCACCGTCCGCGACTGTCTGGGCGGCAGGCGGTCCGCACGCGCAGTATCGCTCGAGATTACGATTCCATCGGGTACCATCGCATTCCTCCGTGGCGGGCCTCCTTCAATTTATCGAACCAGCCACCATCGCGGCCATTCGTCGCGGGTTGTTGTCAGCCGAGGCGGACGGCATAGCCTGCTTGCAGAGTCATCGTTTGGAGGACCAAATATAAATGCATATGGTGAACTTCGATGTTACCCCTAATCGATACGCACGTTCATTTGCTCGCGGGACTCGACGATGGCCCCGCCCACGCCGACGAGGCGCTCGCGATGGCGCGGATGCTCGTTGCCGAGGGGGCCAGCGCCGCCGCCGCACTCGCGCACCAAAATGACGGTTACCCGAACAACGACGCCGACCGCCTGCGCGCCGCTACGAAAGCGCTCGCGGAACAACTGCAAACCGCAAACATCCCGCTCGCCGTTTATCCGACGGGCGAAGTGATGCTGACGGCCGATCTCGTCGAGCGACTCGAAGCCGGTACGTTGCTAACCGTCGCCGACCGAGGTCAATTTTTGCTGGTGGAAATGCCGCACGGCGCGTTCGTGGATGTCGTTCCGCTCGCCGAGGCACTCCGGCCGAAAGGCGTACGGTTGATTATCGCACATGCCGAACGATACCCCGAATTGCTCCACGACGATGGACTCGGCGAACGCTGGATTGCTGCGGGTTGCTTGATCCAATTCACCGCACAACGGATTGCCGAACCGGCGCGATCTACCGACGAACGCGCGATGAAATCGTGGATTCGGCGCGGGATGGTTCACTTGATCGGTTCGGACGGGCACAACCTGGACTGGCGTCCGCCTCGCCTCAAAGACGGCTACGAGCGCATCGTCGAATGGACCGGCCCCGCCGTCGCCGACCGCATCGCACACATCTGGGCCTCCGCCATTCTGGAAGGTCGCCCCGTCAACGCCGCACCGCCACATCACCCCCCGCGAAGCTGGTTCTCGAAGCTGTTCGGTTAGTAGCGTGCTTCTGGAATTCGCCGCGACGCGCAGGCTTTACGAAGCGGAGCGCGTGGACTTCACCCAGATCCAAACAATCGCCGACTCTGGGTAACGCGCACGCGCTCCGCTACGAAGACTCGCGGCGAAACAACCGGACTACCCAGGAGTCACCCTGGGTAGATTGTTTACTTCGCCGGTGCTTCGGCAACCGCAGGTGCGGCAACCGGGGCGGTCGTGGCCACGGCTGGCGTGACGGGCGTTCCAGATACCGCTGGGGCTGCCAGGGCGGCGGCAGCCAGGGCGGCGGCTTTTGCGGCTTCGGCGGCCAAGCGGCGTGGGTCGATCGGCTTCTTCGGATCGACGGGCTTCTTCTCCGAAGGTTTCTTCTGCGGGGCGCTGCTGCCGGTGGTCTTCGGGGCCAGCAATGCCGACATCTGCTTGCCTTCCATCATCGGCATCTTCTCGACCTTGCAGACGTCCGCCAGTTTTTCGAGCATGCCGTCGATAATGCGACGGCCTTCCTCGATGTGCTGCATTTCGCGGCCGCGAAACTGCACCTTCAACTGCACCTTGTCGCCGTCTTCGAGGAACTGGCGTGCCTGGTTCAACCGCGTATCGACGTCGTGCGTGCCGGTCTTCGGGCGTACCCGAAGTTCTTTCAGCTTCTGCTGGTGGGTTTTCTGATGGGACTTCTTGGACTGCGCATATTTGAACTTGCCGTAGTCCATGATCTTGCAAACGGGCGGTCGTTCGGTCGCGGCGATTTCGACGAGGTCGAAACCGACTTCGCGGGCCATTTCCATCGCTTGGGCGGTGGAGACGATGCCGTGCTGCTCGCCGTCCGCCCCGATGAGGCGGATGGGAGTAATGCGGATTTGTTCGTTCATCCGCGGGCCAGTGGGGCCGCGGGGCGGGGCATTTCGATCGAATGGCGGGATGCGAAGACTCCTCTACGAAATCGAAGGCGGACCCGTATCGGCCACATCGGCCGATGACGCGTAACGGGTTCGGTCTTACCGAGTCTGCCGTTCGCGACGGGAAATATCCAGAATATCATATGCTTAACCCAGAATTTTTTCTGCGTCAACACCATAACTGCAAGATTTTCCGAAGCGGCGCTTGCCTTCGGAACCGTCAGGATCGACAATGCGAACGGGTTCGCGGTTCACTTTCGTGCGACTGCCGCCTACTGCCCACCCCCACCCGTTCTCCGAGGTTCTGCTCATGCGTACTTGTTTTGCAGCGATTTGTCTCAGTTTCGCGGTCGGCTCGGCGTGTGCCGACGACACCAAGCTGAAAGTCAAAGTCGGCGATGCGTTCCCGGCCGATGCCGTGAAAGCCACCCAAATCGATCTGGTGAAAAAAGATGCAAAGACTCTCGGTATCGCCGACCTGAAGGGCAAAATCGTCGTCGTGTTCTGGTATCCGAAGGCGCTGACAGGTGGCTGCACCACCGAGTCGTGCGGCTTCCGCGACATCGCCAAGGAGTTCCCCGAAGGCACCGTTCTCCTCGGGGCCAGCGCCGACGGAACGAAGCTGAATCAGGAATTCACCGACAAGCACATGCTGCCCTACCCACTGCTGTGCGACACCGATCAGACGCTGATTAAGGATCTCGGCATTCAGATGGCGAACGGCAAGATGTCGCAGCGAGTGACGTTCGTCGTCGGCAAAGATGGCAAGATCGCGAAGATCTACGACAAGGTCAGTCCGAAGGATCACCCGAAGGAAGTGCTGGCATTCGTGAAGGAACTGGCCACGAAGTAAACGCTGTTTTTCACCGCCAGAATTTTTCACCGCCAGAATCGACGTAAATGTGGGGCACATTAAAAACGTGCCCCACCATGGGAAGTTACTTGTTTACCCGCAGTAGTTTTTGGATGGGAAATCCGCTGCCGGGATCGCGGTGAAGCGTGCCGTTTTCAAACCAGAAGACCCCCATTGCTGCGCTCGTGGTGCCCTTGCCGTTCACCGTACCCAAACTGACTTGCGGTGCGATCCGCCCATTTTCAATTTTGACTTCGCGGACGCTAAATATCTTTTCGCGGATCTGCCGACCCTCGTGCATGAAGATGTCCCCGATCTTCTTGTCGGCACCGAATCGGATGCGGAATCTGGGGTCGCCCTGAATTTCCCAAGTGCCGACGAGCTTCTCCCATTCTGCCGGGTCGGCGTTCGGATTCTGGTTCGGTTGCGGTTCCGGGTTGTTCGGGCCTATCGGTGCGAATAGAAAATTATTGCTCGCTTCGCTGATGATCGAACCGTCCTGCATGAGCATCACTTTGCGCAGAAGTCGACCGCCCCGATTCGGATGATCGGAGAATGTCACGACCAAGCGAGCGTAGACATTGACCCAGATCAACAACAAGCCGCGCCGATTGTTCTCCTCCCAAGAAGACCGCTCATTGAAGTATGGGTTGGTGAAGCGTTGTTCCTTATCGCCGCAGATGGCGTCGAAATCATCGGAATTCGGAAGCCGGCCTTTCCCGAGAATCGCTTCGATTTCGGAAATCGTGGCCCCGCTTTTCAAGAGCGCGTAGTTTTCAGGGGTCACTTTCGCGTTCGGAATATCGAGCGTTAGCCCGCGGCCAAATGGAATGAAGCCTTTGAAGACGAACAACGCGAGAACGATTCCGACAATCAGGAACGATACACATCCCACCAAGACGAACGGGATCACCTTCGTCGAACCCGATTTCTTTCGGTTGGAAGAGCGTTTTCGTAGGACGTGCTCCTTCATCGAATTCTCCACGTCGACCGGGTATGACAATTGCCACTCATATCTTATATAGTCTGGCATCGCCGCGCCGCGGCTCATCGGTAGTCAGCTCCAGCGAGTCCGTCACGATTGCAAAGCCTTTGCGACGGAATCTACGCGCTCATTTCGGAATTTTGGCCTACACAATCGACATCGCACGCTTATCCAGATAGATCGCCCAATCTCCCATTGAGCGGGACATCGATGGCCACACCGACGGCGGCGGGCATCGCTGTTGTGCGAACTGTACAAAGACACGAATGCGCGGCCTGCGACTTCGGCGGAAATCAAGGCGATACTCATCCACTCCGCGCGCGATGCGGTGTCGACGATGCCACGCCTGTGCTTCAGAACGACCTCGATGTCCGCATCATTTCACCGACGGGTACGGTCTTCCAGCCATACAGTTTGGACCTCGCGAATCTTTGGAACACTACAACGGGTCTGCCCAACCCGGCACGCAAGGATCGCCCGAATCGCGTCGATAACGTCGAAGTCGTCGATGCACCGAGCGCCGCCGGCGAGTGGAAGATCGAAGTGAAAGCGTTCCAATTGAAAGTCGGCGAGAAGCAATCGTTCGCACTCGCCGTCA
>JAYVXI010000108.1:0-19076 GCA_043785305.1 Limnoglobus sp.
GGGGCCGGTGACTTGGAGTGAGCAACCGGCGAGAAAGCCGACCACCAACCCGCCGACGATGCCGGAAATGATGCCCACCGCCGCCGCCTTCTCCGGCGGAACGCCGGACGCGATGGCGATGCCCATGCACAGCGGCAACGCCACGAGGAAGACGACGATGGAAGCAAGAAAGTCTTGCTTGAATGAATTGACCTTCTCCGACATCGGCTTGTCGTTCGCCATACCTGGTCCTCCGGTAACGGTCGGCTCAGATCGTGCGGGTAATCCTGCTCACGGCCCCGGTCGTCGGAGGGTGGTACTTCGCCAGTGGGACGAACTGCCCCGACGCCAATTCGTAGGCGAAAACTTCGCCGGTTTCGATCTTGTACACCCAACCGTGTAAGAACAGGTCGCCCCGCACCAACCGGGACGCCACGGCTGGCAAAGTCCGCAGGTTCTCAAGCTGCACCAGCACGTTCTCCTCGACGGTCGCCGTCACCAGACGATCCCCGTCGAGATGGCCGTAATTGTCACGGACGATGCGGCGGGTCGTCTCGGCGTGCGACAGCCAGGACGAGACGGCGGGGAGTGAGGCGACCTGTTCGGGGTGGAGCAGCCCCTGCATGGCCCCACAATGGGAATGCCCGCAGACGATGATGTCCTTGACGCCGAGGGCGGCGACGGCGAACTCGATGGTTGCCGCTTCCCCTCCGTTGCCCGCGCCGTGCGGCGGGATGATGTTCCCGGCGTTGCGGAGGATGAACAGATCGCCGGGCCGAGACTTGGTGAGCAGGGTCGGATCGATGCGGGAGTCGGAACAGGTGATGAACAGGGTTTCGGGATTCTGTCCCTTCGCCAACTGCTCGAACAGCCCTTGCAGGGGGCGGAAGTTCTCGTCCTGGAATTGGTGGACGCCCTCGATCAACTTTTGCATGGTGCCTCCAATATGTGTTAGGGTTCGGCCAAGCCGATGCGTCACAGTCTCAGTGTCCGGCCCATTCCTTGCGGGTCTTGCCTATCGCTTCCCGAAGCTCGTCTGCCGCAGCGGTTCCTCGATCGAGGAACCGGGTCGCTTCCAACAACCAACTGGCGATTTCGGGCTGGCGTAGCTGGTAAAAAACTCGGCGTCCCTGCCGCCGTTCGGAAACGAGCCGGTTCGCACGCAGTACCATCAGGTGCTGCGATACCCCGGAGTGGCTGATGCCAAGGGCTTGTTGCAGTGAGTTCACGTCCCGCTCCCCATCCCGCAATTCTTCGATAATGCGGATCCGATGCGGATGCGAAAGTGCGCCCAAGAACTCGGCGAGTTCCTTTGTGACCAGAACACGGTGAGGCATAGGTTTTCGGCCTTTATGTTGTAAGATTCAAACATTTGAATCTTACAACATAAGCAGTTTACGGTTGCGTAACGTGGCAGTCAAGGCCAAGCTGCGCAAATGGTGGCGAAGGTCGGAAGATGGGAGCGGGTGGAGGAGCCTGATGCGTTACGGCGTCGAGTACGCGGAACATAGGGCGTGAGTGGACGCGAAGTGAGAACGCCCCTGGCTCGCGCCTTTTGAAGTTGCGCTATCTTACAGGTATGCCCAGGGGTACGACGTAAGACGTCTAACCCTGGGCTTAAAGATGGAACCCCGTTGGGGTAAATGCATAAAACGGAAACCCGGACCGGGTCAGGTTTCCTTCCGCCTCGCTTTTTCGAAGTACGCTTCAAGTCCCGGACGAGCCGTATGCTCCTTGACGCCTCATCGCGAATTTCTATCATGACGTATCTGACAGAATCGAAGATCGAACACGAGTATCCGTCATGGCAGTACCGAAACGACGCACGTCGAAGTCCCGTCAGGGGCATCGCCGGAGCCACCACCACCTGAAGAGCAAGGGCGTCCAATACTGCCCGCAGTGTAACGAGCCGGTCGTTCCTCACCGCGTGTGCGGGAATTGCGGCGCATACCAGGGCCGTCAGGCGATCGTGGTGAAAACCGAGGCCGCCGAAGGAAGCTAAACCCATGCGGATCGCGCTCGATGCGATGGGTGGCGACCACGGCCCCGTGCCGAATGTCGCCGGAGCTTTACAAGCAGTAGGGACCACACCGGATTTAACCGTGGTCCTCGTCGGTGATCGCGCGCAAATCGAACCCCTTCTCGCAGCTTCCCCCGATTATCCTGCCGACCGCATCGAGATCGTTCACGCTTCGCAAACCATTGGCATGAACGAAAAGCCAGCCGAGGCACTTCGCGCCAAACCCGATAGCTCGATCGGCAAATGCTGGCAGCTTCTGGCGACGAAAGCGGTCGATGGCCTCGTCAGCGCGGGCAACACGGGTGCCGTCGTGGCGGGTGGGTTGTTCACGCGGAAATTCCTCAAAAGCGTCCATCGCCCCGGTATCGCCACGGTGATGCCGACGGCGAAGGGCCGTTGCGTGATTATGGACGTCGGCGCGAACGTCTTCCCGAAGCCGCGCCACTTGCTCGAATACGGTGCGATGGGGTCGGCATTCGCCAAACATATGCTCGGGATCGACCGGCCGACGATCGGCCTCATGAACGTCGGCGAAGAAGAAGGCAAAGGGCACGATCTCGTGCAGGAAACCTACACACTGTTCCGCAACAGTTCGCTCGCGGATCGCTTTGTGGGGAACATCGAAGGCCGCGATATTCACCGCGGCAAAGTCGATGTCGTCGTCACCGATGGCTTCGTCGGCAACGTGATTATCAAACTCTCGCAAGGCCTGTTCGAGTTCGTCATGGGCATGGTCGGCAAGGAAATCCTGAGCGCACTCACCGTCGAGAAAGAGCTTGCCGCGAAGGCGATTCAGGGGATGGTGCAGAAGTACCACTACAGCGCCTTTGGTGGCGCGCCGCTGCTCGGCGTCGATGGCGTCTGCATCATTTGCCACGGATCGTCGAAAGAACGCGCCATCGCCAACGGCCTCGGCGTGGCCGCACAAGATGTCCGCATCGGATTGAACGAAAAGATCGTCGCCGAACTCGAAGCGCTGCCCGCCGTCACCGCGTAATAATCGAATCCCGTTAGCCCGACGCGCTAGCGAGGGTTTTGTCGTTTCTGCGATGATAGGCCTCACTGTGGGTTCCCCTCGCTGGCGCGTCGGGCTAACAATACAATCCCATTTCGTTATCGAGTTTCTTGTGGGTTCCCCTCGCTGGCGCGTCGGGCTAACAAAACATACACATCTGGAGCCACACCATGCCACGCACTGCGTTTTTGTTTCCTGGCCAAGGTTCGCAAACCGTCGGTATGGCGGGCGCACTCTGCGGCACGTCGCCCGTTGCGAAGGCGCTCTTCGACGAGGCTTCGGTCATCCTCGGCTACGACTTGCTCTCGGTGTGTATGCACGGGCCGCAAGACGCGCTGAACGCCACGAATATCAGCCAACCCGCAATCTACGTGGCCAGCCTCGCGGCGCTCGAACAACTCAAAGTGACCGAACCGAACCTCGTAGCGGACGTCGTGGCCACGGCGGGGCTGAGCCTCGGCGAATACACGGCACTCGCGTTTGCGGGGGCGATGTTGTTTGCGGATGGCCTGCGCGTCGTTCATGCCCGCGGCACGGCGATGCAAGCGGCCGCCGAAGCGACACCCGGCGGCATGGCGAGTATCATCGGGTTGGACATCGGCGAAGTCGAAGCGCTCGTGGCCGAATCGCGAACGGCGGGGTTGATCGAGGTCGCGAATCTGTTGTGCCCAGGGAACATCGTCGTCTCCGGTTCGGCGGCCGCGATCGACGAACTGTGTCGCTTGGCCGAATCGCGAAACCTACGTGCGATCCGTCTCACCGTCGCCGGGGCGTTCCACACGACGCTGATGCAACCCGCCGATACGCACCTCGGCGAGGCGCTGAAACGGGTGACGCTGCATTCGCCGAAAGTGCCCGTTTGGTCGAACGTCGATGCCCAACCGCACACGAACGCCACGCAAATCGCCGATCTGCTCGTGCGTCAAGTGATTTCGCCCGTACGTTGGGAAGAAACGATCCGGGGTCTGATGACGAGCGGCGTGGAAAAGTTTTACGAGATCGGGCCGGGTCGCGTGCTGGCGGGGTTAATCAAGCGGGTGGATCGCAAAGCGAGTTTGGTGAACGTCTCGGCATAAATGGAGATCGAACCGCGCGTTCCGGCGATTGCGTACCGATGGCCCTTTTCTTTTCTGTCGAGACTTCTAAACATTAACGAGAGTATACACGGATTCGGTCCGAGTTGCCGACGTCAAATGACGAGCGGCGGCTAGGTGCGTAAAACGTAAAAATGAATATTTTAGCTACGACGACCGCAAGAAACGCGGGGGTCGTAGGTACGGCGGTCGGGATCGACTGCCACGGAGGGACGAAGCGTGTCCGACGAGCAAATTCGACAGAAGGTTATCGACATCGTGTGCGAACATTTGGCCGTCCATAAGGACCAAGTGAAGGACACCACCAGCTTCGTCGAAGACATTGGGGCCGACTCGCTCGATATCGTCGAACTCGTGATGGAACTCGAAGAAGAGTTCGACATCCAGATTCCCGACGATCAAGCCGAGAAGATCAAAACCGTCGGCGAAGCGGTCGAACACATTAAAGTCGCCGTCAAGCACAAAGGCACCGACGGGGCGAAAGCCTAATCGACGCCCGATTCCCTCCCCGATCGGGGAGGCGATTTCCACAGGAGTTTGCATGGTGCGCCGCGTCGTGGTCACCGGTCTCGGGACCGTCAACCCGATCGCCCATTCGGTTCCGGAATACTGGCAGGGTCTCCTGGCCGGTAAGTCCGGCATCGCGCCGATTACACTCTTCGACGTCTCCGCATTCAAAGTGCGATTCGGCGGCGAAGTCAAGAACTTCCAGCCCGAAACGGTGATCGACTCCCGCTCGCTCGCCCGCTTGGATCGCTTCGCACAGTTCGCGATGTTCGCCGCTTACGAGGCGGTCAAAGATAGCGGAATCGACTTCGCAAAGTACGATGCGTTCAAGTGCGGGTGCATCATCGGCAGCGGCATCGGTGGTCTGCACGAATTCGAAGACGGTCACGAAACCTATCGCACCAAAGGCCCCAGTCGCATTCGACCGCTCGTCATCCCCAAGATGATCGCGAACGCGGCGAGTGGCAATATCTCGATCAAATACGGCCTGCGCGGGCCGAACTCCACGGTTAGCACGGCGTGTTCCTCAGCGGCGCACGCGATGGGCGACGCGATGCGGACGATCCAGTACGGCTTCGCCGACGTCATCGTTTCGGGTGGCACCGAAGCCGCCATCACGCCGATGGGCCTGGGTGGTTTCATCGCGGCCCGTGCCGTGTCCGAACGCAACGACGACCCCGCCACCGCGAGCCGCCCGTTCGACCTCAACCGCGATGGCTTCGTGCTCAGCGAAGGCGCGGGGATTCTCGTCCTCGAAGAATACGAACACGCGAAGGCACGCGGCGCGAACATTTACTGCGAAATTCTCGGTTGCGGCAACACCGCCGATGCGTACCACATCACGGCCCCGCACGAAGATGGCATCGGTGCCGCCGAAGCGATGCGGGCGGCGTGCCGCGAAGCGAAGTGGAACTTGGACGACGTGCAATATCTGAACGCACACGGTACGAGTACACCACTCGGCGATGCCGCGGAAACGAAGGCCGTCAAGCACGTCTTCGGCGAACGCTCGTCGCAACTGATGATTTCGAGCACGAAGAGTATGCTCGGGCACCTGCTCGGCGCGAGCGGCGGCGTCGAAGCGATCGCATGTGCGCTCAGCCTGAAGCACGGCGTCATTCACCCGACGATTAATCTGTCCACGCCCGACCCGGCGTGCGACCTCGATTACGTGCCGAACACTGCACGCGAAGTCCGCGTCACCAAGGTGCTTTCCAACAGCTTCGGCTTCGGCGGGCACAATTGCTCGCTCGCACTCGGCGCGATTTAATTCCATCGCGTTCCCCAATTCGATTATCATGAAAACACCCGTGGTTCGCATGGGTGTTTTGCGTTCACCGTTTCCGGAAACGACCATGGCAGACCCGCTCCTCGGCAACCGTTTTGAAGATGGCTTCGTCGTCACCAGCCTCGATCAGGCGATGAACTGGGCACGCGAATCGTCGTTGTGGCCGATGACGTTCGGCCTCGCGTGTTGTGCGATCGAGATGATGGCGACCGGCGGCCCACGCTACGACATCGACCGCTTCGGCGCGGGTGCGTTCCGCGCGACACCGCGCCAAGCCGACCTGATGATCGTGGCGGGCACCGTGAATTTGAAGATGGCCGAGCGGGTACGTCGCCTTTACAACCAGATGCCCGACCCGAAGTTCGTGATCGCGATGGGGGCGTGTACCTGCGGTGGCGGGCCGTATTACAAGTACGGCTACAACGTCGTAAAGGGCGTCGATCTCGTCGTGCCCGTCGATGTCTACGTGCCCGGCTGCCCGCCACGACCCGAGGCATTGCTCGAAGGGCTGATGCGCGTGCAAGACAAAATCCGCTCGATGAAGATCCTCGCGAAAGACGACATCGACGAAGTGCCATTGATCCCCACCCGCACCGGCCACGTGCAATTACCGGAAGTGTACTCCACGACGGAGAAAGTCAACGAGGCTCAGAAACAGCAAAAAGAGCGAGCGAAACCCGCGAAAGTGTGAATCGTTGTCAGTTATCAGTGGAGAGTTCGGAAGGAAAGGCCAGCCGCGAAAACTAACAACGATCCACTCACAACTAACAACTACTGGGTTCAGTGGAGCGTTCGGAAACAAAGGAGTCGACGATGCCAGTACACGATTGGACCCGCGTAAACTCGGGGTTGTTCCACCACTTCCATCAGGCTTGGAGCTTGGGGATATGTAACGCACTCAACCGGGTGTTACCGAAAGGAATGTTCTCGCTCGTCGAGCAGAAGGTCAATGGACCGGAACCGGACGTCGTTGTGGTCGAGACGGGTGGCCGAAAGGGAATGCAAAAATCGAACGGGACAACCGCAGTTCTGGAACCGCCACAAACGAAAATGGTCACACGCATCGCCACGGATGCGCAGTTGTACGCGCGCAAGGCGAATCGCATCGCGATTCACCACACGCTCGGCGACGTTGTCGCGATCATCGAGATTGTGTCGCCCGGTAACAAAGACTCGCGGAATGCCATTCGCGCGTTCGCCGAGAAGTCGGCCGAGTTCCTGCGGGCGGGGGTTCATTTGCTCGCGGTCGATCTTTTTCCGCCTTCCAAACGCGATCCGAAAGGCATCCATCAGGTGATTGCCGACGAGTTCGAGGACGCTCCGTACGATCCGCCTGCTGACAAGCCATTGACACTCGTAAGCTACCGAGCCGGGTACGACGGCCTGACCGCGTACATCGAACCGATCGCCGTCGGCGACACCATGCCCGATATGGCGCTCTTCCTGGACCGCGATACGTTCGTGAAAGTGCCGCTCGAATCGACGTACCACACGACGTGGGAACTGACGCCGGAGCCGATCCGCGATCTCATTCTCGGTACGGAATCAATCTAAGGAACCGCCGTGACCAGCACTGAAATTCACTCGCTCCTGAAACAGCAATTCGGCGACGCCGTCTCTGCGACCGAGCCGACGATGGTGGGAGTCGCTTCGCTCGTGGCCGTTTGCCAGTTTCTGCGCGACGATCTGCGGTTCGATTTCCTCAACGGCGTCTGCGGCGTGGACTACCTCGAAACCGATCCGAAGAAAGTCGCCAAGGCTGGCTTTGAACCGCATCTAGAAGTCGTCTATCATCTGTCGAGTTTCGCGTTCCCAGGACGGCGGTTCGCGTTGAAAGTGATACTGCCACGCTGGAAGGATGGCATCGTGGGGGAGTTACCCGAAGTGCCGACGGTCAGCCACCTCTGGCGAACCGCCGACTGGCACGAACGCGAAACCTACGACCTCGTCGGCATCCGATTTCGGAACCATCCGGACCCGAGGCGAATTCTGCTCGCCGACGACTGGGTCGGCCACCCGCTCCGCAAAGACTACGAATACCCGCTCGAATACCACGATATCCGCTGCCGCTGAATCACTTGAGTGCCGTTCGCACCAGGTCGTTCCACTGGGCGTAACCTTTCTCGCTGAGGTGCAGCCCGTCTTTCTGGAGGAGTTCGGGGGCGGGCGTGCCGTCGCTGCCGAGCGTGGCGGGGATCGTGTCGATGTATTTCAGCAGTGGATTCTTCATGCAAGCCTGCTTCACGAATGCATTCGCTTTCTTTTGCACGTCGTAAAGGTTCCAGCGGCTCACGCTCGGTTTGATCGCCAGAAAGAGTATCTGCGCCTTCGGCAGTTTCGCGTGAATTGTGGCCGTGAATGCGGCGAAGTCGTCGCGCACTTGTTCCGGCGTCCGCTTGTTCGCGATGTCGTTATCCCCGGCGTAAAAGACGATCGACTTCGGCTCGAACGGCAAAAGGATCCGTGCCGCGAACGTCGTCGAATCGCGGATGTCCGAGCCTCCGAAACCGACGTTGTTCGCGTTCAGTTCCGGGAACGATTTCTTCACGTCCCACAACCGCATCGTCGAACTCCCAGCGAAGAACACCCCACCCTTTGCGGGTGGTTTCTCGGCCAGTCGTTTCTCGATCGCGACGATCTCTTTTTCCCACTTCGCCGCGCGGGCCACATCGGGTTGCGAGATGGCCAATAGCGCGAACAGAATCGGTAACATCGGTCACTCCGGTTGGGTCGGGTCTGTTCTTCGGTCCTGAAGGGATCGCTCACGTAGCCCATGGTGATACCATGGGAGGGGGTCGCACCCATTGTCATCGTGGCGGATCGCGTCGCGTCTCGAAGACTCGCCACGACTGATTTTCGAGGGCAGTTGCCCCCGCCCCATGGTTACACCATGGGCTGATTGAGCGACACTTTCAGTGTCGGGGTTTCTGTTCTTCGGTCCTGAAGAAATCGCTCACTACGACTTGAACTCTGCCACATCTTCCTTGGGCACCGGCAGGAAAAACGATGCGAGGAAGGCCACGAAGTACACCGTTCCGCCGATGATGGCGGCGGCGGTGGCGACTTGCATTGGCGGCGAGCCGGGGAACATCTTCGAGAGAAATTCCGTGTTCAGCGTGGCGGCCATCGTGCCGATCATTCGCCCGCCGACGTTCGTGGCGAAACTGCCGCCGGTGCCGCGAAGGTGCAACGGGAAGACCTTCGGAAGGAACTCGCTGAGGAAGCTGAACTGCGCCACGGTGAGCAAGCCGCAGAAGAAGATCGCGGTTGCGAAGATCGCGTACTCGCCCTTCACGACTTCGAGATACGTCAGCGGGAACAGCAAGATGCCGGGGACGAGGAAGAGGCGAATGAGTTGCCGACTCGGCACCACCAGCACGAGCAGCGCGAGGAGGATTCGCCCCGTCAGCCCGCCGAGTTCCTGCCAACGCTGGATGTCGCCGGTGTAGCCCCGCATCGCTTTCCCTTTCGCCTCGCCGAGTGCTTTCTTCTCGGCGGGCGGTGCGGCGGTAATTTTTGCATCGAAGTCTGCGGAGATCGCGGCCACTACAGGCACGCCTTGCACGATCTGTAACGGCGTGAGTTGCAGTGCCCCGAATGCGGCCGCGTAACCGCACGCGGAAAGGATCGTGGTGACGAGCGTTGTCCGGCGTAATGCGGGTGCGAAGAGTTCGCCGAAGCCCGGGCGCTTCAGCGTACCATCGAGCTTTTTTCGCTTCCAGACGTGCGATTCGGGCACGAATGGCAGCAAAAGCAAGATCATCGCACCGGGAATCAAACCCGTCAGCAGCGTGTAGCGCCACGCGGCATGGGCGTTCGATCCTTCGGGCACAGGGAGTGCGGGGAGTGTGTTCGCGATGCTCGTGATGTAGATGAATACTTCGGTAACGAGGATGCCACCGAGCGAGGCCGTGGCCAGGCTCCAGGCGATGACTTTCTCGCGGGTGCGTTTGTCGTCGAAGAGTTCCGCGAGCCAGGTCACGGCGGCGACCATCTCGACACAGACGCCGACGAAGGTGGTGCAACGGAAGAGAATCAGTTGCCAGAGTTCGGTACTAAATGCGGCGGCCACGGGCGAAAGCGAGTAGGCCAGAATGCTGGCAACCATGATGGTTTTGCGGCCGAGGCGGTCGATGAGCCAGCCGCCGAGTAAGCCGAAGATGCCGCCGCAGAGTGCCGCGATCCAGAGCAGGCGTCCCGCCCAAAGCCCAACGAGAGGATCGGTGCCCGGCACTTTCAGCAGTTCCGACAGTGCATCGCGGCCGATCACGGGGAACATCAAGAGTTCGTAGGTGTCGAACAGGAAGCCGATGGCGGCGACGGCGATCACGAGAATCCGAACGGTAGGGGTCACGTCGACACCTCGAAAACAGGTTGCGGGTAGGTTTTGACAAGCGTAGGGTTTCGGAATCCGGACGGCAACCCGTTGAAATCTGTCGGCACACTTGAGACGATACCGGTACCGGACATTTCGACCGGTGCCTGCCCAACTTTGAAAGGACATCCCAATGTCACTCTCCCGATTCGTTCTCCTCGCCGCAGTGGCACTCGCCTTTGCCCCGACATCGCGCGCCGACGATACCGCCGATTTCCTGAACCCCGACAACTGGGTCGGCCGATCAGACATCTGGACGATCAAAGACGGCGTCGTCGTCGGCGAGACGAAAGAAGACCCGAAGTACAACACCTTCTTCGTCAGCAAGAAGAAGTACTCGGACTTCGAAATGACCTGCAAGATCCAGCTCAAGGGCGGCATCGGTAACAGCGGCATCCAGATCCGCAGCACGTTGAAGGACGACAAAAAGTTCATCGTCGCGGGTCCACAAGTCGATGTCGGCGCGGGTTACTGGGGTAGCTTGTACGGCGAAGGCATCGGCGGCATGATGCAAGCCTCGAAGAAGCCCGACATCGAGAAGGCCGTCAAAGTCGAAGAGTTCAACGAGTACCACATCGTCGCCAAGGGCACGAAGATCACGATCAAAATCAACGGCACCACGATGGTCGATAACGATTTCCCGAACCTACCCGGCAAAGAAAGCGCCAAGCCCGCACCGACCGAAGGCATCATCGCCTTCCAGGCCCACGGCGGTTACCCGACGATGCGCGTCGAGTTCAAGGACATCAAGTTCACGATCTTGAAGTAGGCACGGCGCAAACCGCCACGATGGCAATGGGTGCGACCCCCTCCCATGGTACCACCATGGGCTACCTGAGCGGTCCCTTCAGGACCGAAGATCAGAACCCCGACCCTGAAGGGGTCGCTCTCTCAGCCCATGGTAGAACCATGGGACTCGGGGGCAATTACCCTCGGAAACCAGTCGTGGCGAGTCTTCGAGACGCAACGTGATCCGCCACAACGTGAATCCTGCACTCAGATTTCGATTTCGCACAAAAGGAACACGAGCATGTCCGACACCTGGGATCCGCTGACCATCCTCGACCGTCGCGTGCTCGGCGTGCTCATCGAGAAACAAAAAACCTCGAAGTCGCCCGATGCGTACCCGATGACGCTGAATTCGCTGACGCTCGGTTGCAACCAGAAATCGAATCGCGATCCCGTGCTGAACCTCGACGAAGACGAAGTCGAGGAAACGCTCGGGCTACTCCAACGTCGTGGCCTCGTTTCTAAAATTACCGGGGGCCGCGTCGAGCGTTGGCGGCACCTGCTGTATGAAGCGTGGGTGATCGGCAAAATCGAGATGGCGATCCTGGCGGAACTGTTCATGCGCGGGCCGCAGAGCGAGGGCGATTTGCGCGGGCGTGCCAGCCGCATGAACGAAATTGTCGACCTCGACGAACTGCGACGATTGCTGAAACCGCTCGTCGAACGCAACTTGATCATTTACCTGACCGCCGCCGAACGCCGCGGCTCGCAACTGACCCACGGCTTCCACCCACCCGCCGAACTCGCGGCGGCAAAAGCCTCTGCCGGAAGTGCAACATACGCCGACGACACGCCGACTGTCACCCGTGTGTCAGCCCCGCAGCCCGACGTTCTCGCTTCAATCGAAAGCCGTCTAGCCGACGCCTTCTCGCAAATCGCCGAATTGCGAACGACCGTGGCCGCACTCGAAAAGCGAATCGCCGCGTTCGAGTAATTATTGCTTCATGTGGTCGATGATGGCTTGCATCGTTGGGAACACGTAGGCGACTGCGCCGACGTGCGTGGCGTCGAGCCAGACGATCTTCGGCTTGCCGGTCGCTTCCCAGAGTTTCTTCATTGCGGCGGGCGGTACGACATCGTCGCGGCTGGCGGCGATCAGGAGCAGGTGCTTCGGCTTTAACAGCGTGGCGTAGGTGATCGGGTCGATTGGGTCGATCAACTTCTTGAGGCGGTCTTTGCTGCCGCCGAGTAGCTCGTTGATACGGCGTAACTCCGCACCTTTCGGGTGTTCGTAGAAGGCATCGACGAGGCCACCACCGCCCAGAAGCAGGCACGCCGATTTCAGCCGCGGTTCCGCAGCGGCGGCCAAACCCCCGACGAAACTCCCCATGCTCGTGCCGACGACGCCGAGTTTCTGCGCATCGACTTCAGGCCGATTCGCGAGCCACGCGGTGGCGTAGCGGCAGTCCAACACCGTCTGTGTGATCGCGTTCACGGTGTGTTCGATGTCCGGCATCATCATGCGGACTTTCTCCGTCGTCGGGCGGCGCGGCCCGTAGTACGCCATGTACACGACGAGTGCGGCGACATCGTGTTGCGCCAGCCACAACGCCTCGCCGCGCGACACGACTTGCCGACCGTCCAAGATGTCCAACACGATGACCGCCGGAAGATTCTTGCGATTCTTCGGCGCGTAATACTCGCAATAGACGGTGTTGTTCACGGGGTACGCGGACACGACGGGCGACGCGAACCGCACGTCGAACACGTCGACGTTCGCGTATGGTAGGTCGTACTTCAACTGCATCTCGAACGGAAATGTGGTCGGTTTCAAACGGAATCGTTCGGGTGTGGCGGCATCGTCCATCGGCTCGAACGCCGTCGTCCCTTTCACGATGTCGAGCGCGAAGGAACTCGTCGGGACCGCGAGCAACAGCATCAACGTAAAGAGCGTTCGCATGGGCCATCATCTCCAGGGCTGGTCGCGGCATGTATTGCGCGTGCTCGCCGTTGCACCCTCGGCGATGCAGCGTATGATACCAACGAAACAAATAGACTGCACGAAACATCACGCACTTGGGGCATTCGACTGATGGCCAAACAGGATCGCAAGAGTATCGACGGTGCCGACGTCGGCCAATCGTGGAAACTGCACGATGCGCTCGAAACCTACGGCATCCGCAACTGGAGCAAAGGTTACTTCGGCATCAACAAGCTCGGGCACGTCGTCGTTCATCCCGACAAAAATTCCGAACGCTCCGTCGATCTCAAAGACTTGATCGACCAGTTGCAGAATCGCGGCATCCAACTGCCGATCTTGCTGCGGTTCTCCGGCATTCTCAATCACCGCATCGGCGAGATCGCCGGTGCGTTCGATAAGTCGATCGCCGAATACGGCTATCAGGGTAAGTATTGCTGCGTCTACCCGATCAAGGTGAACCAGCAACGCCACGTCGTCGAGGAAGTGCTGAAGTTCGGCAAGCCGTTCGGCTTCGGCCTCGAAGCGGGGAGTAAGCCGGAGTTGATCGCCGTGCTGGCCGTCACGAGCGGCACCGACGAGACGCCGATTATCTGCAATGGTTTCAAAGACGATGAGTTCGTCAAAATGGTCGTGTTGGCGCGGAAGATCGGCAAGAACGTCATGCCCGTCATCGAGAAGTTCAGCGAACTCGAACTGCTCGTCAAGCACATGGAAGAACTCGGCGTGCGGGTTCCCCTCGGCGTGCGCGTGAAACTCGCGAGCCGCGGTGCGGGCCGTTGGCGTGGCAGCGCCGGCTACCGCAGCAAGTTCGGCCTCACGCTCACCGAAGTCCTCGAAGCGTACGAGTACCTCAAGGCGCGCGGCCTCGACGATTGTTTGCAGATGACGCACTTCCACATGGGTTCGCAAGTCTCCAACATTCGCAAAGTGAAAGACGCACTCACCGAAGCGGCGCGCGTGTATGTGGAGCTTTACCGCATCGGGGCGGGGCTGAAGTTCATCGATGTCGGTGGTGGTCTCGGCGTCGACTACGATGGCTCGCAGACCGACTTCGAATCGAGCATGAACTACACGTTGCAGGAATATGCGAACGACGTGGTGTTCCGCATCAAGAGCGTCTGCGACGATGCGGGAGTGCCGCACCCGAACATCATCACCGAGAGCGGTCGCGCGCTCGTCGCCTACAGTTCCGCGCTCGTCTTCGACGTCCTCGGCACATCGGACTTCGACAAGTGTACCGTGCCCGACGAACTGCCACCCGATGCCCCGCAGCCGATCTCGGACCTGTTCAGCAACTATAAGGAACTCAACAAGAAGAACTATCTCGAAAGCTATCACGACACCGTACAGAACATGGAAGAGACGTTGAATCTCTTCAACCTCGGCTACCTGAGTATTGAACTGCGAGCACTGGCGGAACGCATGTATTGGGCGTTCGGGCGAAAGTTACAGCGACTCGTGAAGGAAATGGACTATGTACCCGAAGAGTTGAATGGCCTCGACAATATGTTGTCGGATACATACTTCTGTAACTTTTCTGTATTTCAAAGTATGCCCGATTCGTGGGCGATCAAGCAACTGTTCCCCGTGATGCCGATCCACCGGTTGAACGAAGTGCCGACGCGGCGAGCGGTATTAGGCGACATCACCTGCGATTCGGACGGCAAGATCGATCAGTTCATCGACCTGCGCGACGTCCGCAACACGCTCGAACTGCACCCGGTCACCGATGGCGAGCCGTATTATCTCGGTGCGTTCTTGCTCGGCGCGTATCAGGAAATCCTCGGCGACTTGCACAATCTGTTCGGCGACACCAACGCGGTCCACGTCACGCTCGAAGAAGACGGCAGCACCAACGTCGATACCGTCATCAAGGGCGACACCGTCACCGAAGTGCTGAATTACGTGCAATATTCGTCGGAGAAGTTGATCGACCGGATCCGAAAGGACGTCGAGCGCGCCGTGCGTTCGGGTCAAATTTCCGTATTGGAAAGCAAGCAGTTCCTGAAGTTCTACGAGAGCGGCCTCGACGGCTACACGTACCTCGAAGAGCCATAAGCAGCAGGGCGAGACCGTGCCGCTTGCTAGCCATCCACCTGTACACCTCACAATGCATTCTCGTTAGCCCGACGCGCTAGCGAGGGATTATTATCGTGTCTGCGATCGCGTGCCTTCTCGCGGGTTCCCCTCGCTGGCGCGTTTTGAAGTTGCGCTGTTTGCGATTCCGGTAGTACCACGTATCAGACCGTCTTCGAGCCTGAAAGGCTCGTTCCACCAGCCCAAGGCGAAGTCGGCGTAGCCGCGAAGCCTTGGGTACCATGATCGCCCACGATTCGGCCCAGAAAGGGGCCGTTCAGGCACCATCCATGACGAAACCTCGCCGCAAAACAGGTCGATGCGAAATATACGAATGGATCGCGCGGGCACCGTGAACGGCCCCTTTCAGGGCCGATGGACATTCCCGATTAGCCGCGCCGCGTCGTCTTCGGAGCGAAGCGCGTGCGCGTCTTACGTGGAGCACGCGGCTCGCGTGCAGTCAAACCACACGCGGCTCGCGTGCAGTCAAACCACACGCGGGCCGCGTGCAGTCAGACCACACGCGAGCCGCGTGCGCTACTTATCGCTACGCGGCGCGGCGAATTCATCCCGATTCGGCTTCACCCACACGAATCGCAACAGTCAAACAATCGCAGGCGATCCGACGTAAGTCGACTTTTGCATCGTGCGCGAACGTACTTGAAAGTGTCTCCAAGTGTCGTGAGAATGTCGTGCGCGGTCGATTTTGTGTCGTGGTCGGTCGATTTTATGTCGTGCTCGGTCGATTTTGTGTCGGTACTTTCGCCGAGAGCCAATCGAATGACCATCGGCGTAACCCACGATCCGAGTTCGAGATGCGGAATACAGATTAGTGGATCGCGATCGAAAAGTGGCGTTTTAGGGTCGCGAAAACCGGAAAAACACCCCAAAAACCGGTTTTGGAGTCACCGCAATTCTGACTTACGTCGATTTTGAACCTCTACTTCAGTAACCCACGCAGCACTTTGTAGTCGGTTTTGCCGGTGCCGAGGACGGGGATTTTGTCGATGGGGCGGACTTCGTCGAGTCGCATGATGCCGCGGAAGCCTTCCTTTTGCAGCATCGCGTTTGCGTCTTTTAGCGAAATCGTTTCCGTGGAAAACAGCACGATGAGGCGGCCGTTGGGGAGTTCGATGCCTTCGACGGCGACACGCGGGCCTTCGTCGGTCGGCGGGAAGACTTTGCTGAATGGCTCTTCGAGCGCGGGTAACGAGATCATCTCGCCGCCCGCTTTCACGAAGCGTTTGAGCCGCCCGTGGAAGACGATGTAGCCATCGTCGTCGAGTGCCGCGAGGTCGCCGGTGATGTACCAGCGTTTGCCGTGGAGTTCGCGAAACGGTTGCTCGCCGGTGTGGCCGATGTAACCGGGGAATACCGTCGGCCCACTCACGAGCAGCACGCCCATCTGGTTCGGCCCGAGTGGCTGTTCGGTCTCCAAATCGACCGCGATCACTTCGACGCCAGGAAGCGGTTTGCCGATGGTGCCACGCTTCACTTTGACGACGGGATTCACGGAAACACACGGCGAACATTCGGTAACGCCGTAGCCTTCCAGCACCGTCGCGTTCGGGGCGAGTTGCTTGACGCGGTCGAAAATATCGTCCGCACATTTCTCCGCACCGACGACGATCAGACGCAGCGAATCCAGGTCGCCCGGCTTGCTGCGATTGAGAATGAAATTAACGAACGTCGGCGTACCGATCAGGATCGTCGGGCGATACGCGGCCGTCTTGCGAACGAGCGATGACGCATCGGTCGGGTCGGGGTGGTGGACGACTTTCGCACCCGCCAGCACGGGGAATAATCCCGCGATTGTTAAGCCGAAACTGTGAAACATCGGCAGGAAGCCGAGCACCGAATCGGCCCGCGTCAGTTGCTGTGGCGGGGTCGCACCGCGTTGGTCGGCGATGATGTTCCGGTGTGTCAGGGGCACTGCCTTCGGTGCCTTCTCGGACCCCGAAGTGAACAGCACGACGGCAGGCCGGTCGGGGTCGGTCGATAGCCCGGAAAGCTGTTTCGCTTTCACGATGCCGGACAGGTACCGCACTGCGAGTAGCCGCCGTAACAGTTCGAGTTTCCCCATGCCGGCGCGGACATCTTCGAGGAAAACATACTCGGTGCCAGGGACGTCGATTTGCGTGCGGTCGATGAACCGTTTCGATGTCACCACACGTTGAAGTTTCATCAGTTGCGCGGCATGTTCGAGGTTCGCGGGGCCGGTCGTCCAGTTCAGCACGACGGGCAGTTTCCCGGCGAAGTGCAGTGCGAAAAACGCGATGTCGGCGGCCACCGAAGCGGGTAGCAGCAACCCGACGTTTTCGCCGGGGAGTTCGCGGAAACGGGCGGCCATCGCGGTCGCACCGACGAGCAGTTTTTCGTACGTGACGGCACCCGCAATATCATCGGCCGCGCAGACTTCGCGGCGGTTGCGAATGGCGCGATTCAAGAACGCCTCGGGGAGCGTTTCGCCTAGTATTTCGAGCGGCCTTACATCCGATGGCGGTGTGAACCACGCCTTCGGTGCGGGCTTCGGCGGGCCGGAATCGAGTAGCCCCTCGGCCAGTGCCCAGAGTTGCCCGACGGTCGTCGGTACGACCTCGCTGCTGAACCCCGAATGCTGTTCGACTTGCAGTGCCGCGTCCATGCTTTCGAGGCTATCTAAACCGAGTTGCGCGAACGTCGTGCCCGCCTGATTTTCCTCATCGCTCAGCGGTCGTTTCAGCCGTTCGCCGATGGCGGTGGCAACGAGTTCCTTCGTTGCCGGTTTGATCTTGGAAAGATCGAGATCGGAGCCAATTCCGACTGGCGACGGTGGGAACTCCAACTCGCGTTCGCCGAACAGGAAGTGATACGGCACGAAACTGGGTTTCTCGCCGCCGTCGGCGTTGTACCACGCTTCGAGCCACGGATTGAGTTTCTCCCGTGACGGCTCAGGGCGATCCGCGGCGACGAACGATTCGAGTTGCATTGTCACCTTGCGGCGCGGTGCGAAGAACAGCAAGTTCGCAAGTAACAGCCGCGCACCGACAAATAGCCTTGAAATTAGCCGGGGTTTGACGCCGTACGCCCAACTGAACGAGCTACCGAACAACCCGCGTGTGCGGATCAGGACCACCGTCGTAGCAGGTAACGCCGTCAGCACATCGGACGCAGTGCGGGCGGCCCCGACGTAGTCTTTGCCGTTGCGGCTCAGCGTACCGGTTGGCCACAAAATGACGTTATCGCCCGCTTTCAGGGCGTCGATCACTTGTTGTACCGACTGCTCCGCACGCAGTCGCGCCTCGGCACTCGCCTTCTCGGTTTCGGGGACTTTGATCGCACGCAGGAACCATGCGAGCGGGGCTAGTACGGGCGACTCGAAGTTGGTTTCGAGCAGCATTGGCCGCATTCGGAAGCGCATCCACAAGTGGGCGATGGCGTTCGGCGGATCGATGTACGCCGGGTGGTTCGGCAGAATCAGATACGGCCCCGGCTTCTGCAACACCGCTTGCGTGCCCACGACGCGAACGCGATACCGCAACGACAGTAAACAACGGGCCACGAAGATCAAGAACCAGCAGATCGTTTGCAGCATATTCGCGTACCTCGTGAAAGTCTCTTATCTGCATTCTCGTAAATGCGGGGCCACTTTCTACGATCTTCTGCGGATTGGATGCGAACCATTCTGCTCGTTCACTTACTTCTTCGCGGCTTGCCATCTCGGTTCCCATTCGGGCGATGGCGTGCGTGCGGTTTTGAGATAGGTGCCAATCTTCTCGGCGATCTCGGGTTGTTCCTTCGCCACGTTCGCTTTCTCGCCGATGTCGTTCGTCACGTCGTAAAGCACGATCGGTTCGCTCGGCCCGCCAGTGCGGATGCCGTCTTTTGCCATGCGGTCGATGAGAATTCGCATCGGACACCGAATGAGCGTCGACAATCGACGTAAGTCACAATTGCGGGCGATCCAAAACCATTTTTTCGGGTGTTTTTTCGGTTTTCGAGGCCCGAAACGTCGCGTTTTCGATCGCAATCC
>JAYVXI010000109.1:0-18904 GCA_043785305.1 Limnoglobus sp.
ACCGAGACACTGGCCGGCTGGCACTGGGTCGCGTTCGCAGGGCTGTTGCTCCGCCGCATCGCCAATTTGGCGAGCGAAAGTACATAACAGGCTCTAGACTGAAGTAGCCACGATCCGTGAAAAATGCGTTCAAATAACGCTGATGGTTCGCTCCCCGGCCGCAGCCTTTTCGACCCGCACGCCTACGAAGAATACTCCGCAAACGCCCAGGCGGTATGATCTTGGGCCAGTGCGATTTTGCCGATTTGCATTGTCGGTGGCGTCGCCCCTAGAATAGTGCGATGATACGGCCCCTGTGATACTCGTTCCCAAGGCGTACCTACGATGCGCACTCTGATAGCCATTCCGATCTACAACGAAGCGAAGCACGTGAGCGGCGTTCTCGCCGAAGTGCGGCGCTATGCGAACGATATTCTCGTCGTCGACGATGGTTCGATCGATGGTTCTTCACAGATTCTCGATAATGAAATTGGGTTGTTTCGCGAGACGCACGCGAAGAATCGCGGCTACGGCGCGGCGATCTCCACGGCGTTCGACTTCACGATTCGCCACGGTTACGATGTGCTCGTGACGATGGATTGCGATGGCCAACATCAGCCGGACCGCATACCCGTTCTACTCGAACGCATTGGCAACGCGGATATCGTTTCGGGTAGCCGATACCTGCGCGACTTCCGCCAGGACACCCCGGCCCCGACGGATCGACGCTTCATTAACGCGCAGATTACGGGCAAACTCAACGAGAAGTTCGGCCTGAACATTACCGATGCCTTCTGTGGCTTCAAAGCGTATCGGCGTCACGCGCTCGAACAGTTAAAGGTGACCGAAACGGGTTGGGGGATGCCGTTGCAAGTCTGGGTCGAGGCGGCGAAACTCGGGTTGCGCATCACCGAAATCGGCGTGCCGCGGCTGTATATCGACCCGAACCGCACCTTCGGCGCGATGAACGACCCGACCGAACGGCTGAATTACTACCATAATGTGATCGAAGCCGCCGATCGCATTCCGCTGTCGATGCCGCTCGGGTTGGCCCACCGCGTTTGTTCGGGGATGGTGTGATGACGCTGCGACGGTTCCGGGCACCCACCGGCGATGGCGAGGTGCTGGCCGAACCCTCGGTCGAAGCGCTACCTGCGCTGGTCGCAGCAAACCGGCAATACCTCGAACACTCCGCAGCGCAGATCGGCGGAGTGTCCCTTCGCGAGTTTCGCAAGCAAGCCCGCTCAGAACTGCATCTACCCACCGATGGCCCGCTGATTATCGGCGGGCACCAACCCGAACTTTCGCACCCTGGAGTCTGGGTCAAGAACTTCGCGATACACGGTTTAGCGCGGAGAGTGAACGGCACGTCGCTCAATCTCATCGTCGATAACGACACGTTGAAAACACCGTGTTTGCGCTTTCCGATTATTGACAGTGATGTGCGTGAATTGTGCGTGCCGTTCGACGATGACATCGGCGAACGACCGTACGAAACGCGGCCGATCCAGAATCCGGAACGCTTCGCCGCGTTCGCCGAAGTGGTGCGAGACGCCACCAAAAACTGGCCATTTGAGCCGCTCATTCGCAGCGTTTGGCAGCCAGCGCAGGGTAACGTCGGCGAGACGTTCAGCGAGTGGCGGCAAAACATCGAACATCAGTGGGGTTGCCACAACCGCGAAGTGACGGTTCGCGAACTGTCGCAGACCGCGTCGTTTGCTCGCTTCGTCTCGCATATCTCCGCCGATTTGCCGCGCTTCCGTGCCGCCTACAACGGCGCGGTGATTGCGTACCGCCAAACGCACGGTTTGCGGAGTAAAAACCACCCCGTGCCGGACTTGGCCGAGGGCGAGTTGCCGTTCTGGGAGATGTCGCCGAACGGCCGTCGACCCGCAACGAGTGCCACGCCACCGAGCGCGATGCGACCGCGTGCCCTGACGCTGACATTGTTCGCGCGGCTGTGCCTGGGGGACTTCTTCATTCACGGCATCGGCGGCGGAAAGTACGACGAAGTGACCGATGCGATCATCCGCGATTACTTCCGGATCGAACCGCCCGCGTATCAAGTTCTCTCGGCGACGTTGCACCTGCCGTTTCCGCATTCGCCGCAGCCGCAAAACGAAATCGCACGACTCGAACGCCAGTTGCGCGACCTGCACTGGAACCCCCAACGATTCCTACCGGATGCATTCCCCGAGCGCGACCGCATACTCGCCGCAACGCCAACCGATCGCGCGGGCCGACGACAGCGTTACCGCGATCTGCGCGAGTGGAACGAACGACTCCGCCCGCAAGTGGCCGCACAAATCGCTGCGAATCAAGCCGAATTAGAAGAAGCGAAGAACGCGAGCCGAACGAATGCCACACTGACCCGCCGCGATTACGCCTGGGTGTTCTACCCCGAAGGCGCGTTGCAACCGTTTCTGCAACAATGGCTGTAGGCAGACGTTTTGCTGCTGGTTTCCCTCGCTGGCGCGCTGGCGCAGCGGGCTAACAATTCCGCCTTTTGTTCGAGGTGGTGTTATCGCTCCAACAGTGTACTTGGCAGCGGATACATGCTGTCCTTCGGCGCGGGGATGCCGAGGTAGTAGGCGGTGATGGCGGCGGTGTGTTGGGGCGTTGTCGGTTCGTTGTGGCGGCCGGCTTTCACGCCGGGGCCGTAGACCATCAGTGGCACGTGGCGGTCGTAATCGTGCGGGCTGCCGTGCGTCGTACCGGCTCCTTTGACCGGGTCGGAGATTAAATAATACGGCTTCATTACGACGTAAACGTCGCCGGAACGGCTGGGGAAGTACGACCGCTTTGCCATCTCGCAAATCGGGTCGTCGTTGGTGAGTTTGTCTTGCAGTTGGTTGGTCGAATACGCGGCGACGATGTCCGGCTGTTTCCGCAACCACACCGCTAGCGTTTCCGCCACATCGGCGGGCTTGACACCCTTCGCGACCGCGTTTCGCTCGTTCAAATACATCCACGGGAAGTTCGCCGACTCGAGCCACATGCCCGCCTTCGTCGGCTTCGCGGCTTCGGCCGGTGCGTCGGGTTTGCCGTAGGTGTCGCGCAGGTGTTGCTCGGCCGCTTTAATCAGGCTCGTCACGCTGATCCGTTTCGCGTCTTTGCCTTGTTTCGCAGACACTTCGGGCAACGGGCAGACGCCGTGATCCGCCGTGATCGACAGCGAATATCGCCCCGCACCGACCTTGTTATCGAGGTAATTCAGCAGGTCTGCCACGATCAGATCCGAACGCAAGGTCGCGTCGAGGACTTCCTGCGAATCGGGGCCGAAGGTGTGGCCGATGAGGTCGTTCGACGAGAAACTGACGACGAGCAAATCGGGGATGTCGTCTTGCCCGAGTTTCTCGTTCTCGATGCAACTCTTCGCGAATTCGAGTAGCAGATTGTTGCCGTACGGCGAGTTCGCGAGTGCCTCGTAAAACTCCTTGCCGAGTGCGGGCTTTCCGCCGGTCATCGGGTGCGGGAACGTGATGCCCTGCCCGTTGATGCTGCTCTCGCCCTTCACGTTGTCCGGCCCGCTGAAGTTCGCGTAAGAAATGTCCGACCGCAACAGCGACCAATCCTTCTTGTACCACTTGCTGGCCGCATCGGATTGATTGAATCGTTCGACCCATTTCGGAAGGACATCGGTGTAATACGTCGAGGTAACGAACTGCCCCGTGAACCAGAACGCGCCATCGGGGCGCTGGCCCGTTGGCAGAATCGCCGAGCGATCCTTCAGCGATAGCCCGAAGACTTTGCCCTTCCCTTTCGTCTCGCGTTTGAGCACGTCGGCCACCGTCTCGGCGAGCATTCGTTCGGGGTTTCCGACCGACTTCGGCTTCTGCGCCGTCTTGATCGCGTCTTCCACGACCGGTTTCGGAGCGGGTACGAATTGGTAACGATCGCTGCCCGCACAGTAGAACGCACCGCCACTACGACGGTCGTACCACTCGTTGTTGATGATGCCGGTTTTGTCGAGCGTTGCCCCGCTCAGGATCGCCGAGTGACCCGGTCCGGTCGTCGTCGTGGCGTACGGATACAGGCAATGATCGAACCACGCGCCGTCGGTTTGCATTCGTTGGAAGCCATCGGTGCCGAACAGCGGTTGCCATTTTTCGACGTAGTCGCCGCGCATTTGATCGAAGACGACGACCACCGCCAACCGCACCGGTTTCCGCGAACCCGTCGTGGCCGCCTGCGGCCGGTTGCCGAGCCAGAACAGCACGACCCCAAACATTGTCACGGCCGAAACGAGACAAATTCGCGCCATGATGCAGACTCCGAGAACATAGAATTGAATTGGATTTCGTTCAAACAACTGGAACCCGCACGATGGACTCGTTATACATCTCGCGGCAGAACTGACACTTTGTGCAAATGCGAGGATCACTTATTCTATACTTCAGACGGTCGGAAACGACACGTCACCGGTCTAACAAACCATTCTTGTTAGTCGTTTCTGCGATGTCGTGCCTTCTCGCGGGTTCCCCTCGCTTGCGCGTCGGGCTAACAAAAACGTATCGAATCACCCCCGAAGTATAGTAGTCGCAGGTCTTTAGACGGCAAACCAACTCGCGGGCAGTGCCTCGAAATCTTCCAGCGTGTGCAGCACCGAGTCTGCGCCCGTTTCCATTAGCTCGTCGTACGGGTGCCAGCCGGTGGCGACGGCCACCACTTTCGCGCCGATGGCGCGGGCGCATTTTACGTCGAGTGGCGTATCGCCGATCACCCAGACGGTACTCGGTTCGACGCCTGGCCCCGCGGCCATCAGTGCCGCGCGTGCGACGTCGTCGCGGTCGCGGTGATCGTCGCCGAACCCGCCGAACGGGAAGTAATCCCACAACCCGAAGTGGTTCAATTTGTGTTGGGCACCGACGCGAACGTTCCCGGTCAATAGCCCGAGTTTGTGACGCTTGTTTTCGGCCAACTTCTTCAGCAACACCGTCACACCCGGCAACGCCTCGCCCTGGTAGGTATTCAAACAGTGCGGCAACTGCCCCAGATAGGCCTGTGATAGTTTGCGGTAGTTTTCCGGTGTCGCTTCGACGTTATGAACCCGCAACAGGTCGTAGCCAATCGCGGGATCGGTTCGCCCACTATACGGCACCTCGTCGCGAATTTCGGTAATCCCGAAGGCCGTGCGAAGGGCCGATTCCATCGCCGCCTTGCCTGCACCGTTCGTTTTCACGAGCGTGCCATCGATATCGAATAGGAGTGTTTGCATGTATCAGTAATAGCTACCGACACGCAAACATTCCAGACGGAATTTCGGTGGGTGTCCGCACACCGATAGCCGAAACTCGTTACTTGTTGACGATGTTTCGCATCGGCTCGCCGAGTAGCGCACGTCGGCAGGTTTCGGATCCTTTGACTCGCATATCGAGCAAGCCTTCTTCGGAATAAAACGCCGAATGTGGGTTGATTATCACCCGTTCGTAGGCGGGGTGCTTGGGGTCGCGCCATGCCACCAACAGCGGGTGATCGGCAGGTGGCGGTTCGTCGGGTAGCACGTCGATTGCCGCCCCGGCGAGTTTGCCGGAACGGATCGCATCGGCAATGCACGTCGCATCGACGACGGCCCCGCGCGCGGTGTTCACCACGTACGAACCGTTCGGCATTTTGGCGATGGCTTTCGCGTCGATGATGTGGCGCGTTTCGGGCGTCAGCGGGCAGTGCGTACTCACGACGAACGCTTGTGCCAAAAGGGCATCGAGGTTTTCCACTCGGCGAATGCCGAGCGCTTTGTCCATGCCGTCTTCGGTGTACGGGTCGTAAAATGCGACATCCATACCGAGCGCTTTCGCCCGAAGTGCCGTGGCTGCGCCGATGCGCCCGAGGCCGACGATGGCGAATACCCGACCGCGAAGTCGAACGATCGGTGCGGCATGGAGGTACGTCCACGCCCCGTCGCCGTGTTGCAATCGCTGGTTCAACAAGTGAATGCCTCGCGTCAGCGAGAGCATCAAGCCGATGGCGGAGTCGGCGACTTCCTCGGTACCATAGTCGGGCACGTTCGCGACCGGAATGCCTTTGGAGCGAGCCAGCACGTGATCGACGTTATCGAAACCGACGCCGCAACGCACGATGAGTTTGCAGTTGGTCAGCGTCGAAATCGTCGCGCTCGAAATCCGCAGGTTGTGGTAAATCATGATCGCGTCGACACTTTCGATTTTGCCGACGAGATCGCTTTCGGTGTAGGCATTGAGAGTCACGACATCGGCAATATCGCCGAGGATGCGTCGCTCGGGTGCGAGGTCGTCGTCGATGAAGTCGGTAATTGCCACGCGAAATCGTGCGGTCATCGTGTCTCTCCGGCAAGGTATATGTAAAAGTGCTTTATAGTGATTCGTGCAAAACGAGGCGTCGCTGGGCCTCATTCAGAACGGGATACTAATCGATATCGTTTTGATCTGCTGGCTGACGGATTTGAACTCGGGGTGCGTCGAGTCTTCGAGCCACTCGAACGCGATCGTTTCCGATGTCGTGGGGATGCCGCCGGCTTGGAATAACCGCTTCAATGCCGTCCGATGATCGTGCGAGTTGCGCGACGATAAACAATCGTCGGGCAGGAACACGGTGAAGCCTGCCACCAGTAAATCGAGTGCGGTTTGCAAGATGCAGACGTGGGTTTCCATGCCCACAAGGACGATGTTCGGGCGTTCTCGCGAACGCAGTTCTTCCAACACGCCCCGCGTGCCGCAACAGCTAAACGAAGTCTTGGCGACGGGTGGACTCGGCAGGCATTTGGCAATTCTCGCGTCGGTCGATCCGAGACCTTTGGGGTACTGTTCCGTCGCGAAAATCGGGATGCCCAACTGTTGGCCGACTTCGAGAAGAAACGCGATGCGGTCGATCAACGCATCGCGCGAAGGGATCGTTGCCAGCAGCTTGTCTTGCAGGTCGATCACCAAAAGCTGGCTATTCGATGTCGTCAATCGGGCGGGGGTCGGCATGGCGATTCTCCTGAATGGAAATCGGTTTCGATAGCGCCGTCGCGAGTTGTCGGATTGCCCGCTCGGCGATGGTCTTGCGTTCGTCGGTCCAGTCGCGTTGAGCGTAACGGACTTCGTACAAAATTTGCGTCACGGTCGTCGGTACGTCGGCGACACTTGCCGTTTCGGGTTGTAGTTTCAGTCGTTCCGCGACTCGGTCTGCATACTCGTTCGGCGTCTCTCCGTCGTTCATTGCGTGTCCATTCGCGGTCAATATCGCGATCATCTGCGCGTACCACGGGACGGGGTCGGCGGGTGTCGCGTCGAGAATGGTATCACGGCTCTGTCGCGTACGGCGAATCGCATTTCGCACCACAAACCCGATGATGGCGAGGACGATGGCGAAAGCGACGAGCCAACCGATGTTCTTTTCAAAGAAGCTCGAGACGTTCTTCGTCAAGACTTTTTGACTCTCCGCGTTCAAGCCGATGATGTAGTTGGCGAATAGTCGTCGCCCTTCGCGGCCCGCGGAAAACACACCGTCGTCCGTTTTGTCCAATGTGGAACTGATGTCGGGCGTCGGATCGAGCGACAAGAACAGCCAGTCGCGATTTCCCGAACCGGGCTTCTCGTCGGTCGACGGTCGCGAGACGAGCACCTCGGCCCAGGCGTGCGCATGTTCTTGCCGAATCACGTAGTGTCCATCGTCGAGCCAATCGCGACCTTTGTAACCGAGCACGAATTGCGCCGGGATGCCGACGGAACGCAACAGCATAACGAGCGCCGCCGCGAATCGCTCGCAGTGCCCGGCCTTGGTGTTGAAGAGAAAATCTTCGATCGGGTCGAGCTTGCGTTCCTTGCGTTTGAGGTTCAGGGTGTACTCGAACTCGCCGGAATACGCGAGGTGATCGCGAAACGCTCGTGCGACCCGTTCGTGGTGAATCTCGTTCATTTTCAGCGTGATCGGGTTGAGCGACGTGCGGATTTCAGCGGGTAGGCGACTCTCTGCGATCCATCGGTCGAGCCACTGATTCGCGAGCGTCCCGATGCGGGTCTCTTGAGGGAAGGCCGTCAATTTGGTTCGCGGATCAGTCTGATTTTGGAACGGCTCTGCGAGTTTGAAAACGTGGAACGGCTCCTCACCGTTGCCGTTTCGTTCGTGGACGATCTGCCAATAGGTGGTGGGACGTCCGATCTGCGAACCGAGCGGCGAGAACGAACCATCGTTCATCTGGCCCCAGTAGCGAAACCCCGAGGGCGTTTCGTGAACGATTGGCGGCGGACCGAGTGCGAGGTAATCGGCGGGGTCGCTGACGGGCGCACCCGCGATCTTGCCGACGATGCGGAATTCGAGGCGATACTGTTTGTCCCACAGTTTGGGATACTCGAACGAGGAACTATCGGGGTACGGAATCGGTTGCTCCGGCGGCGTGACGTGAACGCGCGGAATGCCGCCCTTACTCCATTTGCCCTGCGGGTAATGATACTCGGTGTAGGCCGCCACCCGCCAACGTTGATCGGCCGGAATGTCGTTCATCGGGCTGCCGTCGGAGTTGCGGGCATACACCTCGAACGCCGGTTCGCTGTTGACGCGTAACTCGCCCGTTCGGGACAAGTCCGGAGCATCCATGCTGCTGCCCGTTTCCAGGCGAGATTTGAACAACTCCCACTGCATCGAGCTACTGCGCGGTGTGAGGAAGAACAACGGGAGTGCCACGACGACACCGACCGCGAGCCAGCGTACCGAGCGAAAAAAATGCGAGCGCCCGAGGCGTTCCGTGGGGCTGGGCCTGCCGATACCTGCGAACGGTTCGGCAACGGTCGGCCGCGAACGCGGTGGGAACATCGTACGAAACCACGCGGCCGGGCTGATCCACGATGCGAATCCCGTATCGGCTACGGTCACCGGCGGCAGGGGTACGTGGCCAGAGGCGCGACGGATGTAAAACAGCGTCAGGCTCCAGACACCCGTGAGGCAATACAAAGTGACGAGGACGACGAAGCCGAGATCTTCGCACAGCGAACTCGCCAACCCGACCGACACGAGACCGACACCTTGCAGCGCCCACCAGTCGCCGACGTGCTTCGGGCGGAATAGTTTCGCGGGCACGAGGATCATGAGCAGCGGAGCGAGGAACGGCAGCCCACCGGCGGGCCAGGGGAGCGTGTTGATGAGGCTATCGGGGCGGCGATAATGGATCACGATCCAGATGACGGCAATCGCGCCGATGGCCGCACCGAGCCGGTTCGCCGCCACCAACGAAAGTTCGTTACCCCTGCGGTCCGCACGAAAAAACGCCACCACCATGAGGATCGTGACGACACCCGTGAAGAACGACACTTCCGGCAAGTAGTCCCACTCGGAATACCCGAGGCAGATACAGCCGAGCGCAAGCGTCAGGTACGTGCTGAGTCGAAATGCAAAATCGGTCGGCATCGCTCGCCCTCGTTACTTCCCGGCTACCGGTGGCTCGTACCACGCCATTGGCGATGCAGGGCCGACGCAGACGAACGGCACGCCCGTTGCCGCGTTGAGTTCCATCGCCAGTGTCGTGTTCGGATTACTCGTAATTAATAGCCGCGCGCACCGATTCGAGCGGCGTCGGAGTGCATCGAGCGGCAACAGGTGCGTTGCGTTCGATAGTGGTGCATCGGCTAATAAACCGAGTGCTTCAAGGCCGAATCCATCGCTCGCGCGCCCCGTTCGCCAGATTTTGGAACCGGCGAGAACGAGCGTCGCTTCGGGTTGCTCCTCACTGTGGCACCACGACCAAAACACACTTGCGGCCAAGCTGATCGCGGCTTCCGCCCGTTCGACATCCGCCGCCGTCGGCGCGGGGGGAACCCAGACTTCGACGACCATCAGCACATCGAGCGGCTCGGTGCTGTCGTACTCGCGTACCATGAGTTCGTTGCGGCGTGCCGTCGTTCGCCAGTGGATATCGCGCGGCGAATCGCCGGGCCGATACGCGCGCACGCCACGAACGTCGGCCCCTTGGTTCGACTGCCTGCGTAGCGGTCGGCGAATGTGATTGTCGCCGGCACCCGTGCGAATCAACCATCGCCGGAGTTTCCCCGAGTTTACCAAACCGATGGCGGGCAACACCGTGAGTGTGACCGATGGTTCGGCGGGCAAGATGTACTCGATCAGCCCGAACGGGTAACCGGCGATGATCGAGATCGGCGATGTCTCGTAGCGGCCGCGAACCTGCGGATGAATCGTCGTCGAAATCCGTCGCGTCTCGTTGGGTAGCAGTGCAGGTACGAAAACTTCCGCCGAATGGATCGCGGAGGTTTCGAGGATCGTGATCGATGCGCCTTTGTCCGCGTCGTTCGTGACGATGGCGGCGCGCACGGCCTCGCGGCCCGCAAAGCTAGGGATCGCGATTGCACGCGCCACGCTGACGCGGTTCGCCGAACGCCACGCGAGCCAGGCGTTCAGGCCGACCAGCCCGAACATGAGGTAGCCGATCAGGACCAGCAAGTTGATCGTTTTGATCAACCCCGCCGCCAACATGATGCACGCGCAGACGACCCAGAGGAAACCTTCGCGGGTCGGTCGCCAGCGGAATCGGCTCACGGCGCGTCCCTCAGATACGGACCTTCGTTTTCGATAAAATGTCGTGCAAAATCGGGGCGGCATCGTCGCGGCCGCCTTGGTCCCATGCCTTCGTCATCAGTCGGTGCGCCAACACGGGCACCGCGAGTTCTTTCACATCTTCCGGGCGAACGTGATCGCGGCCATCGATCCGCGCGAGCGCCTGACACGCCCGATAATACGCCAGCGCCGCCCGCGTACTCGCACCGAGTTTGATGTCCGGATGCTCCCGCGTCGCATCGACGACATCGAGCAGATACTCCGCCACCGGCACGGACACGATACTTTCGCGTGAGTAGCGTTGCAGCGCGACGACATCGCTCGGGTTCAACACCGCCTTGAGTTCGTCGACCGGCTCGCCACCACGATGCTGCAAGAGAATATCGCGCTCGGCTTTGCGGTCCGGGTACCCGACTTTCAAACGCAACATGAAGCGGTCGAGTTGGCTTTCAGGAAGCGGGTACGTGCCTTCAAATTCGTACGGATTCTGCGTGGCCAGCACGAGGAACGGCGGCCCGAGCGGGAACGTGTCGCGATCGACCGTGACCTGTCGTTCGCTCATCGCTTCGAGGAGTGCCGATTGCGTTCGTGGCGTGGCACGATTGATTTCATCGGCGAGCACGATGTTCGCGAACAACGGCCCCGGCATGAACGTGAACGTCGAAGTCGTCTGGTTGTAGACATTCGTGCCGATGAGATCGCCGGGCAGAAGGTCCGGTGTCGCCTGGATGCGATGGAACGTGCAACCGAGACTTTTCGCGATCGCCTTCGCAAGTAAGGTTTTGCCGACGCCGGGCACGTCTTCGAGTAGAAGGTGCCCGTCGGCGAGGAGTGCGACGAGCGCGAGCCGGACGACCTCGGGCTTGCCGAGGAATACCCGCGAGACGTTGTTGCGAAGGGAGGAGAGCAACCCGACGAGTTCCTCGGGCGTACGCGTCAAATTCGTATCGCCCGTTGCGGTATGCGACGCCGTCATGCGAGGAGTGTTCCCTGGGTTATGGGCTTTCCGACCCAGGGTTCCACCCTGGGCTGAAAGAGCGACCCCTTCAGGGTCGGGGTTTTGTCGGTTCTTCGGTCCTGAAAGGATCGCTCACATAGCCCAGGGTGGAACCCTGGGAGGCTTATTGTCGTTCGAACTTGAACGGCGTGCCGCCGACGCCGCCACGTAGGTTCAGGCTCGGCTTGCGGGTTGCCATCAGTGCCGCCGCTTCTTCGCGGTCGGCTTGCTCTTCCTTCGTTTCCGAATCGTCCGCTGCCTGCTCGGCTTCGGCCGCAATCGCCTTCAACGATAGCCCGATTCGGCGCTGTTCGGTGTCGATGTTCACGATCTGCACCGTAACCACCTGCCCTTCGCTGACGGCATCGCTGACCTTACGCACGCGGCCCGTCGTCAGTTCGGAGATGTGTATCAGGCCTTCGATCCCCGGTGCCAGTTCGACGAATGCGCCGAAGTCGGCAATGCGGGTGACCTTGCCTTCGATGCGAACGCCGGGTCGATGATCGCGGGCGAAATCGTCCCACGGGTTGCCCTGCATCGCGCGTAAACTCAGGCCGATCTTGCGTGCGTCGCGGTCGAGCCGGGCGATCTTGACTTCGACCTCCTGGCCGACTTTGACGACTTCCTCTGCGGTGCCGACGCGGGTCCAGCTCAGTTCGGAAATCGGGATCAAGCCATCTGCGCCGCCGAGATCGACGAACGCGCCGAACGCCTTGATCGTCTTGACGATGCCCTTGCGGACTTGGCCCTCTTCGAGCTTCGACCAGAATTCCTCTTCCTTCATCTTGCGTTCGCGTTCGAGCAACGCCCGCCGACTGACGATCAGATTACGATCGTGAATATCGACCTCGATCACCACGCACTTCAGCTTCTGGCCGATGAACTGCTCGGGTTGCTCGACGCGGTAGAGGTCGGCTTGGCTGATCGGCATGAACGCCTTGATGCCGTTGACTTCGACCATCAGCCCGGTCTTGTTTTTGTTGACGTCGGTGACGCGGGCTTCGACGATCATCCCGAGCGAAATGCCGGACCAATCCGTCACGGCTTGGACCGCGCCGCCGAGTGTCAGCACGAGCAGGCCGTTCGCGGAGTCGTAGCGTTCGATCATGAATTCGACTTCGTCGCCGATCTTCGGATACGCGCCTTCAAACTCCTGGATCGCCAGCACTCCTTGGCTGCGGCCACCGGGTACGTCGAGGAACACATCCTTGCCGTGGATGCTCAGCACGCGGCCCTTCTTGCGTCCGCCGACGGCTTTCTCGGCAGGATTTTCTGGCGAGTCCAGCGGTGGCAGTTCGGCCATCGCGGACATTGCTGCGTTCAGTTCGGCTTCGATATCTTTGTCGAGGTCGCGCTTGTTCGGCTTGTAGCTATCGAAATCGCGTACCGCGTTCTGCGGCGGGTTCTTGGCGTTGTCTTGCGGGGGCTTGTCACCGCGCTGGGGGCCGCCACGCTGCCACTTCTCCGGGATCGGCTTGCCACCGGGCCGCGGCGCACCCGGTTTCGGCGCAGCGCTGAACCCCGTTGTATGCGCGGGCTTCGGCGCGGGGGCGGGCGTCGCAGCCGGCGTTTCGGGAGTCGGGGCGGGTAGCGTTTCGGGCAGTGGCTCGGTCGACATTCCATCATCCTCGGAGAAACCTCTTGCACGGAGGTATCGGTATGAATTATGGGCCATCTGCGGAACTGACAACCGATCTCCCGAACGAATGCGTGCCGAACGTCGCGATCCTCTCTAACATTCACTTCATGACCCCACGCAACAAGCGTCTATTCCTGGCCGCGAAAGCCATCCTTGCGTTGGTCATCATCGTCGCTGTGGGGCGACATTTTGCGAACACGCTGAACAATCACGCCGTCAGTTACGATGCCGTATTCGACCGCTGGTGGAACTGGATCCCCGTCGGTTTGCTCTACCTCGGCACGCACACGACGTGGGGCACGTTCTGGTGGATGCTCATGCGGCGTCAGGGCGTGAACCTCAGTTGGAAACTCGGGTTACGCACGTACTTCGTCAGTCAGTTCGGCAAATACGTGCCGGGCAAAGCGTGGGTTCTGGTCGTGCGGGCAGGGCTGTTGCGTTCGGTGCCGGGTGCAACGCCACTCGTCGTCGGTGTCACGTCGGCGTACGAAACGATCGTTTCGATGGCGTCGGGGTCGATCCTCGCGGGGTTGCTGGTGCCGCTCACGGGCATCGGTGGCGAGTACACCAACGGGCGCGGGCCGTTCCTGATTGCGGTAGCGGGGCTGCCGGTCGGCTTGTTCCTGCTCATCCGCCTGATTAACCGCATCGGCCGGATGCGTTACGGCCAAGATGTGCACCTCGTCCGCAATCCGCCGGTGGGCCTATTATTGCTCGGCTTGGTGCAAGCCGCGTTCGGCTGGTGCCTGCTCGCACTCAGCGTCCGGCTCGCCGTCGATGCCGTGGTGCCAGATATGAACGGGCCGACGTTTGCGGACCTCGGCGGCGACCTCGCCACGATTGCCGTCTCGTACGTCGTCGGCTTCGTCGTGCTGGTCGCACCGGGCGGGTTGGGGCCACGCGAATATCTGCTATCGGAAATTTTCGCGATACGCCTCGCCGGCGCGACGCCGAACCCGGCCTCGCAAGCGGTGCTGTTCGCGATCCTGTTGCGGTTGGTCTGGACGACGTTCGAAGTCGCGGTCGCCGGTTCGGCGTATCTGTTCGGGCGGAGATTGGCAGCGAAACCGGAAGAGGCGAAACCATGACGCGCGCGGCACCGAACCCGAATCTGCTCTCGCTCGTCGTGCCCGTTTACAACGAAGTCGAGAGCCTGCCCGCGCTGGTGGCCGAGATCGTTGCCGCCACGAAAGACATCGGGCTGGCGGTCGAGATTCTCTTTATCGACGATGGCAGCAACGATGGTTCGTGGGAGGTCATCCGCGCGCTTTCTGCGAAATCGGACATGGTGCAAGGCTATCGCTTTCGGCGAAACTTCGGCAAAGCGGCGGCACTGTCCGCAGGCTTCAAAATCGCGTCCGGTTCGATCGTCATGACGCTCGATGCCGACCTGCAAGACGACCCGAGCGAGATCCCGCGCTTCCTCGCAGCCATCAATACCGGTGCGGATGTCGTGTGCGGTTGGAAGAAAATTCGTTACGATCCGTGGCACAAAGTCTTCCCGAGCCGCGTCTTCAACGGCGTCGTGTCGTGGCTCACCGGCGTAAAATTGCACGACCACAATTGCGGGTTCAAAGCCTATCGCGCCGATGTCATTCGCGAAGTGAAACTCTACGGCGAACTCCACCGCTTCGTGCCCGTCCTCGCCGCCGCCGAAGGCTTTCGCTGCGAGGAACTCGTCATCCACCATCGTGCGCGGAAGTTCGGCCATTCCAAATTCGGGGCACGCCGATTCCTGAAGGGGTTCATCGATCTGATCGCCGTCTGGTCGCGCACGACGTTCGGCAACCGCCCGATGCACGCCTTCGGCACACTCGCGATTCTGCTGGCGTTCTTCGGTGCCATCACCTGGGTCGCCACGATGTTCCTGCCGCTCGGCAGCGTGTTCGTGCCGTTCGTTTCCATGCTGTCGTTTCTGTCGTTCATCCTTGCGGGGCAATCGGCGTTCACCGGCATCTCCTCCGAGATGGCGCTCGCCCGATCCGCACCCGACGCACCGTACCGGATTTCCGAAACCGTCCCTGCACGCGAAGCCCACCCGCAATGATTTCCACGACCGATCCGACCCGCGCGTTACGCCAATCGATGTATCTCGTACTCGGTGCGATGGCACTCGCGATTGCCACGGCAAAGATCGTCGGCGCGGAGAACGTCTACGAACCGAGCCGCTACAAACCCCTTGCCACGCAGTTCGATGCCAGTCGTGCCGATACGCCTGAGCGTGCGTGGCCGGAGAAACGACCCGAACCGACGCTCATGTTCGGTTCCAACGATCGGTCGCGCTGGGCAACCGTGCGAGCCATCGTCGAAAACGGCACTTACGTCATCGGCAAACGTGCGAACTTCACCGCCACCGCACCGCCGTACGCCGATAGCGGGATCATCTTCGAGGAATCGTACAACTCGATCGACAAGGTGATGGACCCCGCTACTGGCGAGTTTTATTCGAGCAAACCGCCACTGTTCGCTACGATGCTCGCGGGGGAATATTGGCTACTCCACAAGCTGTTCGGGCTGTCGATCGACCGCGACCGCTGGCTCGTGGTCGGCATCATTCTCATCACTGTGAACGTCCTGCCGTTCGCGCTGTATCTGTTGTTGCTCGCGAAACTCATCGAGCAATATGGCCGCAGCGACTTCGGCAAACTCGTCACCTTCGCGGTGGCCTCCTTCGGTACGTTCGCGATCACGTTCTCTTCGACGTTGAACAACCACACGCCTGCAATTTTCTGCACGCTGTTCGCAATCTATCCGCTACTACGATCTGAAACACCCACGAAACGCGATCTCTTTCTAAGCGGCTTGTTCGCGGGGCTGACCGCAACATTCGAGTTGCCCGCGGCCGCATTCGCGGGCGGTCTGGGCTTGGTGTTATTGCTCACGCGATTCCGCCAAACCTTGATGTACTTCCTGCCGGGGCTGGCGATTCCAATCGTCGCGCTACTCGCGTGCAACGTCATTTCGATGGGCAAAATCACACCCGCCTACGGTGAGTTCGGCGGACCCTGGTACAACTACGGCGGCAGCCATTGGCTCAAACTCAAGGAGCCAGTCCGACCGCGTGGCATCGACTTCAACAACGAATCGACCCCCATCTACGCAATCCACCTGCTCGTCGGCCATCACGGCTGGTTCAGCCTCACGCCGGTCTGGCTCGTCGCCGCGTGCGGGTTGATCGGACAGGCACGGCGTCTGCGCGAATCGATGCTGGGCAAACTCGCCGCGGTGACGATTGCCGTGTCGGTCATCGTCTTTGCGTTCTATCTCACGCGATTCCAAAGCTACAACTACGGCGGAAATACGAGCGTTGCACGCTGGCTGATCTGGCTCTCGCCGCTCTGGTTGATGGGCCTCCTCCACGGCGTCGACCGCATCGCCGACTCGAAACGGTGGCGATTCGCCATCGTGGTGCTGCTCGCATTCTCCGTGCTATCGGTGTTCTACCCCGCCTGGAACCCGTGGCGAAACCCCTGGATCCTGCAACTCTGCGAGCAACTCGGCTGGGTGCGGTATTAAGCCTATTCGTTAGCCGCGCGTTAACCCGGTGATGACGTCATCCGATACGCCGAGCCCGCGCTTCGCTCCGATGACTGCGCTGCGCGGCTAAACGAGGAACGGATTTCGTTGCAGGTATTCCGGACGCCATGCGACGGAAAGCGCGAGCGGCCAAGGGCAGTTAGCGGCCGAAATGGTCGCATCGTTGCGATTCAACCAAAAAGCCAAAAACACCATCGATACGGTCTACGGCGTCGTAACTACTGGTGACAATTGGCGATTTCACAGGCTGCGCGAATCTGACTTCATTATCGATACCCGAACGTATGTTATCGCAGAGGTCGATCAGATCTTCGGAATCCTCCTCCACATCGTGGGGCTGAACCCCGTGACGTAAGTCGGAATTACGAGAGGCCATGTTGCAGTTTCGCGACGAAGCGCAAGAGGTCTGCGGGCAGTGGCATTTCCCAGTGCATCACCACTTCCGACACGGGATGCACGAAGCCGAGTTCGGTGGCGTGGAGTGCGAGTCGCGGCGCGCCGTCGGGGTTGAGTACGGTCGTGCCGTTCATGTTTTTGATGTAAACCTTCTCGCCACAGACGGGGTGCCCCGCTTCCGAAAGGTGGATGCGAATCTGGTGCGTTCGCCCCGTTTCCAGTCGGCACGATAGGATCGTATGCTTCGGCAACCGCGTTTGCACTTCGATGTGCGTGATCGCTTCTTTGCCCGTGGAATCGGCACTCCGCGTACTGCCACGGCGGCCATCGCCACGATCCCGCGTGAGGTACGAGCGTATCGTGCGGGCGATCATCGTGCCCGGCACAATCGCCAAATACCTGCGAACAACGGTGTGTTTGCGGAACTGCATTCCGAGTACGCGCTCCGCCAACACCGTGCGTGCGAACACGAGCAAACCGCTAGTTTCCTTGTCCAAACGATGCACGATCCGCAGCGGTGGCAACGTTTTCAGCGACCGATTCAGTCGCTTTGCGATCGCGGCATGTGCGAGGTCGTACAGCGTCGGGTCGAGTTCGCGGCGTCGCTCGGACCATTCGAGTTCGGCCGGATGGCGAACGCTACTGATCCCCGATGGCTTCTCGACGACGACCACGTGATCGTCGAGATGACGAATCACCAGCGTATCGGCAACCGCGTTCCGCGCCGCACTGGCCGGTCGTATCAACAGTTCGATAATCTCGCCTTCGCGAACCCGCCGTGCGGCATCGGCACACACCGTATCGCCGATTTTCACGCGGCGATTTTCGATGAGCGCCTTCACATCGCTCCACGACGGCTGATGCAGGTGCAACCGCGAACGCAACACTTTCGCAAGCGTATGTTCGGCCTCGGGGGCAATCACAGTAAACGGTGGTAGTGCAAGCATTATTTTTAACCCAATCCAGTGGCATTGTTCGCCAGCAGAAATCACGAAACCGATGGTAGCGCACTCAAAAGTTTGAGGTCATCCTCGTAGCGCTTGAGGGTTCGTTCGAAGGAGCCGGCCGCCCCGCGCTTCAGCGGAACCCGCACGGAACCCATCCCTACGACGACGAGACCCGGATCGACCGCAGGCAGACTACCCGCAACAAAGAACTTCGCCGAAATCGCCGCCTGCCCAATCGCCGTCACCAGTCGCTGAATTGGAGAGGAATCGAGTAGAAGTTTCGTTTTGGATTTCGACATCGTTCGCACCTGATTTGGCACATTGTGAGAGACTTGCCCACCCGATTGATGATACGCGAGTCGGTGACGGTTGGAATGGCAGGGGTTCAAGGGTCAAAAACCGACCCGTTTTCGCGATCCACCTGGCCAAGTACGCACTTGTCGGATGAACCTGAAATTGACAATTCGGAAACGATGCGGCTTTGCAAATTCGAGTACGGCCATCGCAACCAGTGCGTGCCGAAGGTGATACAGAGTGCCGGTCACAAGGGCGGGTTATCGCTCATCGCCTGGGGAAGTTCCTGGGGCCACGCCGCGCGGGGGAGGCCCCCGCCCCACAATGACAGGAACTTGCCTATCTTATACATAGCGTATCGCGCGATGCTCGTGTGGTAAATGGTGATCGAGTCTTTCGACTCAACCCGTTGGTTCGACTGAGCGAGGAGCGTTTTCGGCCCACTTGCGTCGTGCGAAGCACGACGCAAAGGCGAGCGGGGTGTGTAAGCACCCTGATTCTTCCTGTGTCAGAAACAATGTCAATTTCAATGAGACAATCACCATCCATATCCATTGTAAATGATGGTGGCTGTATCAGGGTGCTTACACA
>JAYVXI010000110.1:0-45688 GCA_043785305.1 Limnoglobus sp.
TTCCTGCCAGGAGAAAGGGATTTAAGCTCGCAAAGCCTACCACCCAAACCCCGTGCCAAAAACCCCAAATGGGACAGTTATTAAATTTCGTGTGCTTACCTGTTTCGGAATCGAACGAACGGACCCAGCCATCGGATTGTGGGTGGATCACCTGGGCGACTCCGGATATCGAAACGACCGTCGGACTCGCGTAATGTCCGAACATCTTCTCCTTGCCGGGAGAGTTGTCCGTCCAGATGACTTTGCCAGTGCCTTTTCGCAGACAAATGAGTTCAGGCGCTTTCGGGTCAACTACGGCCACTCCCGGTTCGCCCTTTGAATTGCCGGTGGGGACGTAGAGAAAGTCTTTGTGTCCTGCCGGCGAGCCATGTGTGTCGTGCCCTGGGATCATGATGGCTCGCGGGTGGATTTTGAATTGCGCGATCATGTCGACTTTCCACACTTCGCGAGGTAGCCCAGTCCCGTTGTGAAGCGGAGCGAGGTCCAAGCAAATCACTTCCCGGCGATTGTTGCAAAACCAGAGTCGATCCGCTTCGATTAGCGGCGACCCGCTCAAACTTTGCCCAGGCCAGTCATCGGGGAATTTGGGCAGCCGAGGCGAAACGTGTCGATAGATCAACTTGCCATCTGTTGCGCGGAAACAGGCGAGGACTGCGTTGTCGACTTTCAGATCGGGATCGTTGTCGGTACTGCCGACCCAGATATAGCCACCGGAAACAACCGGCCCGCCGATCGCTCGACTTCCGGACTCGACTTTCACAGACCATTTGATGTTTCGCGACGGGGCAGTGTCCGTTTGGATTCGCCAATCCGATGGTGCGTTCTTTTCTAAACTGACGGGATTTCGATCACTAGTGCGACCGAGCATTGGCCAATCGGCGGCACACGCCATGATCGCTGTTATGACGACGATAAAATGTCCGAGTCCATTCATCGCGATCTCCATCGTATCGTGCCAGCAAAGTTTCCGACGTCGATCATCGCACCGCTATCGTAACGGTGCGATGATCGATGCGCCGATTTTCATCGCGATTACTCACTCCAAGTCGATACCCAATCCTAAAATAGAAATAAGTTCAACAATAGGAGGGACCATGACTGCAACGGAAATTACCGCCGAGATCAAAGCCCAGTACGGCAGCGTGGCGGCGAGCTTGCTTACGGGTTCGGACCCTGGCGTGAGTGCGGTTGCGGAGGCGTTTGGCTACACGCCGGAGGAACTGGCGACGATCCCCACAGCGGCGCACATGGGGCTTTCGTGCGGGAACCCGACCGCGACGGCGAACCTGCGGCCCGGTGAAGTCGTCGTCGATTTGGGTTGCGGTGGTGGCATCGATGTCATTCTCGCGGCACGGAAAGTCGGCCCGACGGGTAAGGCGATCGGTATCGATATGACGCCGCAAATGATCGATCGCGCCAAAATGAACGCAGCCACGCTCGCTGCAAAAGGCGAGGCACTGCCCGTCGAATTCCACCTTGCGGAGATGGAACATCTGCCGCTGGCCGCCGGTAGCGTCGATTGCATTATCTCGAACTGCGTGATCAATCTGGCCCCGGACAAACCGGCGGCGATCCACGAGATGTATCGCGTGCTCAAAGTCGGCGGGCGATTGGCAATCAGCGATATCGCTTTGAAACAGGCACTTCCTGACGATGTCGCGCAAAGCGTGGCCGCGTTTATCGGCTGCATCTCCGGTGCGTTATCGCTGTCCGATTACGAACGGTTCCTGAAAGACGCCGGGTTCGTCGGCGTGCAAATCATCGACACCAAAAAGGACTTGAACGCCTACGGTTTGGTCGAAGGGCAGAGCGGCTGTTGCAGCCCCGAAATGCCCGCAACGCCGAGTAGCCTCTCGCTTTCGACGATCACCGAAGGCGAATGGATCGACGCGAGCCAAGGCTGTTGCGGCACGAGTTCCGCCGTTCACGCGGGCCTTGGCGAAGTCCTCACGCGCTATGACCTCAACGAGTATGCAGCGAGTGTGCAGGTGTTTGCGATCAAAGCATGACACTCACAATTGACGTAAGTCACAATTGCGAACACTCCAAAACCGGTTTTTGGGGTGTTTTTTCGTCTCAAACTGCCATTTTTTGATCGCAAATCGCTGATTTGTTCCGGGCGATTTCGCGTTATTCTGATGGCTTGTCGTGGGTTACGCCGATGGCCCTCGATTCAACGCTCGGCACAACTATCGCCCCAAAATCGACCGGATGCGACACAAAATCGACCGAGTACGACATAAAATCGACCGGACGCGACATTTCTGCGTCATTTGGAGACACTTTTGGGTCACTTTGCGCACGATGCAAAAGTCGACTTACGTCGCATCGTCTGCGATTTTTTGACTTCGCGAATTCGTATGGGTGCTGCAATCTCAGAACATTATCACTGCACATGATCGTGGCGGAATCAGTGGGCTTACACCCACCGCTCGCCAAGATCGTTACGCTTGGCAGCGGATGGTGGCTTGTGCGGCGGAGCTGCATAAGTCGGCGAAGACGCTGCTGGTTGGGAACAGTAACTTGGCTACGAGGGCGGTCCAGCCGGTTTGGTGGCTGGCACCGAGGCCCATTCCCGTGTCGCCGTGGAAGTACTCGTAGAACGGGATGTAGTCCTTGAAGTGTGGGTCGGTTTGGAACTTCTCGTACCAGCCGTTGACGGGTCTCTCGCCTTTCGCGTTCTTCGTGAAAATCTGCGTGAGTCGTGCCGAGATTTGATTCGCGACATCGAGAATCGATACGGAATTGCCCGAGCCGACGGGGCACTCGACGCGGAACTCTTCGCCGTAATAGTGGTGGAATTTGTGCAAGCTTTCCACGATGAGATAGTTCATCGGGAACCAGATCGGGCCGCGCCAGTTCGAGTTACCGCCGAAGTTCGCAATCGTGGCCTCGGCAGGCTGATAGTCGACTGTCAGTGGCTCATTTCCCACGTGAAACACGAACGGATTGTCTTTGTGTGCCTTCGATAGTGACCGAATGCCGAAGTCCGAAAGGAACTCGTTCGGGTCGAGTAATCGCCCCAAAAGCTTCTTCATCCGGTGCCCGCGCAGCAACGACAACAACCGGCGTTCGCCGCGGCCATCTTGGTACCAGCGCGATACGAGCGTCGAAAGGTCTGGTCGGTTTTCGAGAATCCAGCGCATCCGGCTCGCGAACTCGGGCAGTTTCGCCAGCAGTTCGGGTTCGAGCACTTCGACCGCGAACAGCGGAATCAGCCCGACCATCGAGCGCACGCGCAGCGGTTGCACTTCGCCGTTCGGTAATATCAACTCGTCGTAATAGAACTGATCTTGCTCGTCCCACAGGCCGATGCCTTTGCCTGCCATGTCGGTCATGGCGCGGGCGATGCCGAGGAAGTGCTCGAAGAATTTGATGGCCATATCTTCGTACGATTTGTTGTGCAGTGCCAACTCGAGCGCAATCCGCATGAGGTTCAGGCTGTACATGCCCATCCAGCCAGTCGCGTCGGCCTGATTGATGAACCCGCCGGTCGGGAGCGGGCGGCTGCGGTCGAACACGCCGATGTTATCGAGGCCGAGGAAGCCCCCCTGAAAGACGTTGCGGCCGAAGGCATCTTTGCGATTCACCCACCAGTTGAAGTTCAGCATCAGCTTGTGGAAGGTGCGTTCGAGGAAGCCGAGATCGCCCTTGTCGCCGCGCTGTTGGCGATCGATCTGGAACACGCGCCAGCACGCCCAGGCATGAACCGGCGGGTTCGCGTCGCCGAAGTTCCACTCGTACGCGGGGAGTTGCCCGTTCGGGTGCATGTACGATTCGCCGAGGAACATCAGCAACTGTTCTTTCGCGAATGTCGCATCGACGGTGGCGAACGGGAGAGTGTGGAACGCTAAATCCCACGCGGCATACCACGGGTATTCCCACTTGTCCGGCATCGAGATAATGTCGGAATTCTTGAGGTGTTCCCAATCGACGTTGCGGGCGGTGCGTTCTTTGCGCGAAGCGGGCGGCAACGGTTGCGCGGGGTCGCCTTTCAGCCAGCGCCAGACGTCGTAGTTGAAAAACTGCTTCGTCCAGATCAACCCCGCGATCGCCTGACGGTGAACGAGCTGAGAATCCGGGTTCGGCATCTCGCGCTGAATATCGGCGTAAAACGCATCGGCTTCGGCGACCCGATCTGCGAGGATCGCATCGAAATCGGCGAACGCAGAATCGATACGCTCTTCGGCCGCATGGCGAAGCCGAACGCGCACCGTCACCGATCCACCTGCGGGCACGCTGTACTGGTAATGCGCCGCCATCTTCGTGCCGGTTTTATCGGGGTTCACTGCCGCGATGTTGCCGTGAACGACGTACTCGTTGATGCCATCCTTGAAGTGCCCCGCCGCCTTCACGCCATAGAGGGCAGGGGAGTTCGTGTCGTTATCGGTGAACAGCAGCGGCGCGGGTTTCGCAGTTTCCACCGCGTCGAAATGGCAACGATACTCGTCCCAGTCGGGGTGGAAGAGTCGGACCGTGTCGGCATCGACGGCAGTGATAATTGGCCGAAACGCATCTTCAGCCCACGACCACGTGTTGCGGAACCAGACGTGCGGCAAGATGTGAATGTCCGATGCGTCCGGCCCGCGATTGTGTACCGTAATCTTCATCAGCACGTCGGTCGGGCTGGCTTTCGCGTATTCCACGAAGACATCGAAGTAGCGATCTTCGTGGAAGCCACCCGCGTCGATCAACTCGAACTCGGGTTCGAGACGGCTCAGTCGCTTGTTTTCGTGGATGAGCGCATCGTACGGATAGGCCGCTTGCGGGTACTTGTACAAGTACTTCAGGTAACTGTGCGAAGGCGTCGCATCGAGGTAGAAGTAGACTTCCTTAACATCTTCGCCGTGATTCGCGCCCTCGTTCGGCAGGCCGAACAATCGCTCCTTCAAGATCGAGTCGTGTCCGTTCCAGAGTGCCAACCCGACGCAGAGCCGTTGGTTATTATCGCAGTAACCTGCGATGCCATCTTCGCCCCAACGATACGCGCGTTGATGCGCGTGCGCGAACGGAAAGTGGTTCCACGCATCGCCGTTCTGGCTGTAATCTTCGCGAACGGTGCCCCACTGGCGATCACTGAGGTACGGCCCCCAGATCCGCCATTTCTTCGAGCCACCTTCGACTTGTTTCATCCGGACTCGTTCGGCATTGTCGACGGGCGTAGTCTGGTCGCTCACGTAGAACGCCTCCGGAATAGGTAATGAAAGTACACCACTACGAGCCACCGGGCTGGCCCCGGTGGGAGGGTTCCGCCCACGAAAACCAGTCGTGTCGAGTATTCGAGACGCGACGCCACAACTCACCGACAATGGGTGCAACCCTGCCCAGGGTTCCACCCTGGGCTACGGGAGCGGTCCTTTCAGGACCGAAGAACAAACAACGACCCTGAAGGGGTCGCTCCTCCAGCCCAGGGTGAAACCCTGGGACGGGGGCTCACCACTCACTTGCGATGATAAGCCATCGCATCCGGATACGCACTACCCACCGAAGCGGAATCTCCCGCAAAATGCAATTTGTCGCCGTTACGTTCCGTACGCTAGTCAGCAGTCAGTTTTGGTTTGCTGATCGCTGATCGCTGTAAGCTCTGAGCTGACAGCTGATCGCTGATAGCTGAAAACTCCGAACAGCCACCTACGAAAAACCGCACCAGCTCGCGGTGGGGATTCGCTACCTGTTCGTGAACGGCAAAATGGTGATCGACACCGGCAAGCCCGAAGTCCTCGCTGGGAGGGCACTGCGTCACGCGAAGTGACGCACCTGCTACGGCTTCGCGAACGGCTTTTTCAGGAAGGCGATGAAGCGGGGGACGTCGTTGATGATCCCTTCGTCGTAGACATCGACGATGCGAACGGTGCCATCGGCGAGCGGTTCGAGAATCGCGTAGAGCGGCAGTTGGCTCGTACCGAAGGCATCGATCTCGAATTGGCGATTGACCAGCGCTTCAGCGTTTCGGTCGAATGGCGGGCTGCGGAAGAAATCGATCGGCACGCCGTCGGTATACATTTCGACGAGCGTGTAACGACGCAGCAGTTCATCGACCTCCGGCAGCGGGAACACACTTTTTTCGTTGAGCTTGCAGTTCGTACACGTCTCGCCGGTGAAGTCGATGAATAGGTAACGCCCGTCCTTGCCGGGCAGCATTCGGGCCTTGTCGATGGCGGCGGGCAGGTCGGCGCTCCACGGCAATTCCTTCGGGCCTTTCGTAGCCTCGGGGAGTAAGAACGAATCGACCCACGCATACACCACGCCGTTCGGACGCTGGTTCTGGCCGTCGTTATTTTTGAAAATGGCCGGCGCGAGGTAAACGCCGATGCCGAGGAAACCGAGCGCGAACATCAACCGCGTCACGCCGACGCTCGGCTTCTCTTCGTCGTGTGGCAACCGGAAGATATTCAGCAAGTACAACCCGCAGGCGATGGCGAGTGCCACCCATGCGGAGAGTACGAAGTCGTAAGTAAACAGCGTCACGGGGGGCCAACGCACCTCGGCGGTTCGCAGGAACTTCAGCGCGGCTGCCACTTCGAGGAAGCCCATCACCACCTTCACGGTGTCGAGCCAGCCGCCGGATCGCGGCAACTTTTTAATTAAACTCGGGAACAGAGCGAGCAAGAAAAACGGCGACGCAAACGCAGCGGAGAAAGCAATCCCACCGGCGATGCGTTGCAGCATGTTGAATTGCCCCGATGATGCCATTCCCGCGAAGCCACCGAGGAACGGGGCCACGCACGTGAAGCTGACAATCGAGAACGCAATCGCGCCGAAGATGGTGCCGAGCATTCCGCCGCCGCTGCGTTTTTTCTCCGAGTAACGGAGCAAGAACCCCGGCAAGCTGATGTCGTACATGCCGAACAAACTGAGTGAGAAGAAGAGAAATAGCGCCGCCAGGAAGATGTTCATGTACGGGTTTACGCTCATCTCCTGGAACACCGAAAGGAGACCAAACGCAGATACGCCCAGCACCGCGATAATCGTCAGGCTGTAAACCGTCGCGAGCCGTAATACTTGCCGTGGCGACTGATGGCCTTGCTTCAGAAACAGGCTCACCGTGATCGGGATCATCGGGAACACGCACGGCGTCGCCAGCGAAATCCAGCCCCAGACCGCTGCCGTGATCAGGAACGCCCACAGGCTGTTCGACGGGAGCTTCGAGTCGCCTTTCGTCAGCTTCGCTCGCACCTCTTTCATCGCGTTTTCGTACTCCGCCGTGGGTATCGGCGTCTTCTGGATCAGGCCACCCAACTTCGGCGAGGCGGTTGGCTGTTCGACAACGGCCGCAGTAGGCGGTGACGGTGGGGTGTCAGTGAAGAACGAGGCATATTGCGCGGGAACGGCATCTGCTGGGCCGGCAAGGATTTCGATCTCTGCGGATGGCGCGGAATCGCTGTAAAAACAGTTGTTGTCGTTACACGTCTGGATGCTCGTGCCCGTCAGGGTGATCGTTCGCTTACCCGCCAGCGCCTTCGGCGACACGATCGCTTTGAACTCCCACGTGACGGGTGCAGAATAGTAAAGATCGGTCCCACCGAGCGGGCTTGCTTTCTCCTTCGCACCGAGAGGATCCGTCACTGGCTCGACAAAAACCACGTCGCCCGCGGGAGGAAGTTTGATTTTATTCTTGCTGAGTTGCGTCGCCGGCGGGTTGGCGGGATAAGTCCAACAACCGGGCTTCGGCGACACGGTGAGGCGATACGTGACGAGTTGCCCCGGCTTCGCTTTTGCAGGAACGATCTCCGATGTCATTGTGGCGACACCGGCGAATGCGTTGGCCTTCTTTGAGGTCTTCGATGGAATCGGATCGTCGAACTGCGCCCGAACGGGCATCGCAAGAAAGAGCAAGACGAAAGCGATGTTCGCGATCCCACGCATGAGAGATTCCCGAGTAAAAGAAAACCCACGGACTGCCAGCGTCCATGGGTCGTAACCGCCAACACAAGATACGCCTGTCGCACGCATTCTCTTACAGATCGCAGCCGGGCGGAGTTATTTCGCCCCAACGCAGAATAGCGTTTTGTCGGTGCGGATAAAGATTGCGCCACCACTGATTGCGGGTGTGCCGAGCGTTTCTTCGCCGAGGTCGTTCTCCGCGAGAATCTCGGTTTTATCTGCGGCTTTCAGCACGGTCGTCAGGCCTTTTTCGTTGAAGACGTAGACTTTGCCATCACCCGCGAGCGGCGAGGCGGAGGCTTTCCCCTTGAAGCGTTCGTCCCAGAGTGACTTCCCCGTGACGGCGTCGGCGGCATTGACAACTCCCGCACCCGTGGCGGCATAAACGATGTTCTTGTAAACGAGTGGCGACGACATTCCGCCGTTGAGTTTCGGTGATTTCCAGAGTTCCTTGAACGTGCCGTTCTCCGCTTTCAGTGCCGTGGTGCCACCGCGACCGGGGCTGTAGAGCACGCCTTCCTGGAACGTCGCGGAGGCAATGTCGCTCGGGCCGGTGCCCTTTTGCGACCATAACTTCTCGCCCGTTTCGCCGTAGTAGGCGGTCACGACGCCGCGCCCGGACATGATCACTTCGGTCTTGCCTTCGTGAGTTCGTACGACTGGTGTTACCCAGCCGATTTCGCGTTCGCGGTTGATTTTCCAGAGGTTCTTGCCCGTCTTGCGGTCGAGCGCGGCGATGAACGATTCACCGGCGTTGTCCATCGGCACGATCAATTTGCCATCGGCCAACACCGGGGAAGCGGCCATGCCGACTTGGTTCGTGATACTCGGGTAATCGCCGACGAGCGAGCGATACCAGCGGAGTGTGCCATCGGTGTCGTACGCGGCCAAGTCGCCCGTGGCGAACATTGCGTACACGCCAGAATCGTCGGCAACGGGTGTCGGTGCGGCCATGCAAGTCATCGGGTGGCAGTTCGTACCGCCGGTGGCTGCGAGTTGCCGGTGCCACAGTTTCTCGCCGGTTTTCACGTCGTAGGCGAGCACGTGCAAACGGTCGTCGAGCGCACCCGAACTACACGTGATGTAAACCTTCCCGCCATGAACGACCGGCGAAGACACACCGCGACCGGGGAGCGGCATCGACCAACGGAGGCCTTCGGTCTTCGACCATTTCACGGGCAGCCCCGCTTCGGAGGAAATGCCGGTGCCGTTCTGCCCGCGAAACTGCGACCAGTCTTCCGCGTGTACGAACGGACTACCGACGACCAACACGGCCAATGCAATGAAGCGATTCATGCGGCGAACTCCTGTTACTTGTTGGTGGTGGGTGTGACGATTTGTATCGGTACGGGGCCGCCGAGATTATCGCAGATCCGCAGTTGGAAGCCGAACACTTGCGCCCATTGCTCGGACTGATCGTTCTGGCAAATCTTCACGAGAATCTGATTCTTCCCAGCGGTAAGCGTACCCTTGCCGACGTGTTGGTCGAGCTTCGTGCCGTGGTGGTATTCTTCTCGCTCGAAGATCTTTTTGCCGTTCAGGAAAATTTGCAGCGCGTTCTGGCTGCCCGCACGGAAATCGACGGCGGTTTCCTTCTCGACATCGATCGCCGCGAAGGCGTAAATGACCGCGTGTTTGTACTTGCCAACGACGGCGTTCAGATCGACGATGCCGTAGGTCTGCTTGGTTTCACTCGGCGTCCAGGTGAATTTCTCGGGCGTTTTACCTCTAAACTCTGCCGCAAGGTCGATCGCTTTCTCCGGCGGGTACGGCGTACCGAAACCCGCGCCCATCGGGCTATCGAACGGCCCCGCGAGTTGCCACTTCGTGATGAAACCCATGTGCTTCGTGATGTCCGCTTTGCCCTCGACCTTTTCGACGAGCTTCGCGAGATGCTCGATCTGATCGGGGTCGCGCGAGGCGGCGAACAGCTTTTCGTACGCCGGTTTCAAAGTGAGTGCCGCCGAAATGGGCTTCAGTTTCTCGATCTCGGCCGCAATCGCATCGCGACGCAGTTCGAGGCTCGAATCGTTGACCATGCTTTCGAGCAAGCCATTCGCAGTGGTTTTATCTTGATCGGCGATCAACTCGAACGCGATCCGCCGCGCCGCGGGTGCGTTCTGCGCTTCTTGCACGAACGCGATCAGCGCCTCTGTCGGAAGCTTGCGCCCGGCTTTCTTCTCGGCTTGCGCGATGCCATCGATTGCGGATCGCAACCAGTTCGCCGCCGTGGGGCTGGCCCCATCGAACGCCTTCAGCGTCGGGAACAGCGCAACGCCACCCCCGCCAACGAGTTGCTTCCAACCCGCTGCCGCCGCCTCGTTGCCCGCGCCTTCGCGACCGACGGCCTTGATCGCCTGAATCGCGGCAGGGACATCGACCTCCGCACGCGCCGCAAACGGCGACAGCAGCACGACAGCCATCGCAAGGTAACGCCCGAGCATGGTGAATCTCCTGAAAGGTAAGTCGTAGTTGGAATTAGTTTGGCGAAGTGACCAGCGAAAGTCGAACATTTTCTTTGTGAGGGAGTTTTCCGATTATTGTTTTCTTTGCCAGCACTGACCGGGTGATGATCGCTCAGCCGTCCAACCTAACGGTAAATCGGCGAGTTCGCCGATAGTAGAATCCAGTTCGTAGACTTCTCCGAGACCAACAATCATGGCGTCTGCCATACAAACCGTGCCACCCGATAGGAATTGCCACATACCGTCCTCGGCATCATGGGAGACAAACAGAATTGGCTGACCGTCGCGTATCACCTGTGTCATCGACATCGCGGCGACGTTCTTCAGTTCATCGAAGGGCCAGTCTTTCATCGGCGACTTCTCCACGTTCGGTTTTACACAGCAGAAGCAGATGCCATTTCTGATGCCACGACGTATCGATTTTCGACTTATTCTGGTAGCCGCAGGTCTTTAGCCTGCGCGGGGGCAAATACCCTCAAAAACCAGTCGTGGCGAGTCTTCGAGACGCGACGCAAAATGCCACAATGACAATGGTTGCAGCCCCTCCCATGGTACCACCATGGGCTACGTGAGCGGTCCTTTCAGGACCGAAGAACCCGCGCCGACCCTGAAGGGGTCGCTCTCTTAGCCCATGGTGAAACCATGGGACGGGCAAACACCCTCAGTCGTTGCCGGTGGAAGAAATCTATCCCAGCAGTGGCGTGCGTTTCGCGTCGGTTTCCATCTGCTTGCGTAGCTGTTTGAAGAAGCCCGTCAGCTCGGCGGCGGACTTCACTTTGCCACTGGAACACGACGATGTACCGCAACCGCCACTCGTGCTGCAACTCGAACAGCCGCCACTTTCCGTGCCGCAACCGGGCTTGCCGCAACCGCTCGGTTCGGGTTCTTCCGTGGGACTTTGCAACTGCGAAAGATCGTGAACGAGCAACGTGCGATTGAGCGTGGCCGACAACCGTTCGAGTATTCGCGAAATGTCCGCCTCACCCCACGGCAACACATGTAGCAGGAACGTGCGGCCATCGAGTAGCGGTTCCGCATCGACAAATTGCACTGGCTGATCGACCACCGCATCGTTTACTGCGTTCAAAATCTCTTGCGATTCTTGAAGTAGTAACGACCACTTCGATTCGTCGTCATCGGAGATGGGACGAAGTAATTCGCCATCGGTCGCGGTGCCGAACGGTCGGTTCGGCTCGCACAAAATTGTTCCAGGTTCGATACCGCGAGGGCTGCGGATGACGACGCGATCCGAACGAACGAAACGCCCCGAAGTGGGGGCGCGAAAATTACCGATGTGTGCGGAGAGGCCGTATTGTACGAGGTACGTCAGGGCGGTCATGGTCAATTCTCGAAGCCGAAGTATTCCCGCATGTGTTTGTCGTACTCGGCTTGTCCGGATTCAGAACTGAGGTCGAGGCGAAGCTCGTTGATGACCTTGATGCTGAAGTCCTTGAACCAACCCTGCCAGCAGTCGGTACAGATTTTTTGCTGGATCCGCAGGCCGATTTCATCCTTGAGCGGTGGCAGTGCGAGTGGCTGGGCCCGCCGACCCGCCGCACAACCGGGGCGCTCGCAGGTGAACCCGCTTTCGGGGCCATCGTCGACGGAGGCCGTCGGTTCGGCCGCTTTCGGGATCGGTGCATCGAGCGTGGTTAGCATCTTCGCCATCGCGTCGCGCGGCATCTTGTCGCCGCGCTCGTCGGCGATTTTGTAGCCGTTCGTCAACGCTTCGATCGCCTTCGCGTTGTCGTTTTGCTTGATGTAACATTCGCCGAGCAGTTGATACACCTTCGAGAACTGCGGGCTGAGTTCGAGCGTTTTCGCGAACGAAGCCGCCGCTTCGGGGAGTTGCCCATCGTCCATGAGCAACTGGCCGAGGCGGAAGTGGCCGAGTTCGTTTTCGGGGTCGTCGGTCGCCATCTTCCGAAACTGCGCGATCCGGTCTTGAAGCTGACTCATCACTGCCTCGCATGGGACAAAAATCGATCTCGGGTTAGCTTATCAGTTTGCCGATGGCACGACGGTTACGGGCAGATCGAACGTCGCCGTTTTGCGGGTCCGGTTGTCGGTCGCACTGAGGCGAACGGTGTACTTTCCCGCTCGTGTCATCGGCAACAGAAACCGCATCGTGAAGCCCGATTCTTTTTCGTCGACGCCGTTTTCGAGCTTGTACGCGATCGGCTTCTTCAACGTCGGTACGCCCGTAGAATCGATCGGCGACATCTCGATCAGCACGTCGGGCTGGTTGCCCTTCTTCGGGTCGGTCGCGTCTTTGGGGCTACGGTCGAAACCGACGATGCCGAACTGGACGAAGATCGATTGCCCGATGATTCCCGTCGTCGGTGCGGGGATCGCGCCGCGTTCGTCGATACTGGCGTAAACGGCGACGATACCGAAATCTTTCTTCGTCACTTCAAACGGCTTCGACAGCGTTTGCGTCGCCTTCGATGCCGTGTCAGTCACGACGAGTTTTAGCGTGTACATGCCGGGTTCTTGATCGAGGCCGATGGTCACGAACGCGCGAGCGGGTAACTTTTTGCCGCCGAGCGGGACGAAATCGACTTTGTCCGAAGGATCTTGTTTGAAGATCGGCTTGTTGTTTTTGTCGATGACTTCCATCGCCATGCGGTACTGCACGCGGCCCTGATCGTCGACGGTGATACCATCGATATCGAAGCCGATAAACACGACATCACCGGGCAGGAACTTGCCATCGGGGCGTGTGCCACCGAGTTCGCCGTAGGTGTTTCGGACGTTCGAGAGTTGCAAGCCGGTGCCCGTACCTTGCGCCGGTGCGAGCAGTAAGCTCGTGACGAGGAGTGCCGATGCCCACATGAGATTCTTCCTTCCAATCGGGTTACGGACGCAGTGCTACGTTAAATGTATGGACACCGAATCAAGTCGTGAGGAACAATTCTTCGATTGACGTCGCACCGGGGATCCCGATGATGAGCGTTCGCAGTTCGGCGTAAGTGAGTTTGCCAATCCGTTCGATGACGTGGACTGGCACCGAGCGGTACTTGCTCTCGAGTAAGGCAATCGCAACATCTCGTAGTGCCTTTTCCATGCCCTTTACTTCTCCCTTTTCTTCGCCCGTTTCCATCCCCAAGTCGTACGGCGTCTTGTTCATCGGTATAATCCTCGAATAGGGTTCGGCCTTCGTGATTCGTTCGTACGTCGCACGTCCGGCTTCGTCGAGCGGCAAGTACGCTTGCACGCAATCGCTCAAAAGAAATCGCTGCTGGTCGTTGAGCGGTGCGTCGGCGAGTTTTAGTAACGCATCCGCACCGAGCCGCGGCCAGTCGTCGCGATTCGCATGCATCAGTGCCGATAACGCGACGCCGAGCAAGTTGTCGCCACGTGCGTATTGTAACGCATCGAGCGAGCGCAACCCAACGTACAAGTATTGAAACTTCATCACCTGAAGTGGACCGAAGTCGATCGTCACTTCGTCGATACCGATGCCTTCCATACCGACGCGCAGATACAACGCGATCGGCAACACCGGCAATCGGTGCTTGTCGTGCAAGTGAAAGAAGTATCGTGGCAAGCGTGGCTTCAACTTGGTCGTGCGGTCTTGCGCTTCAATTTCAACGTGAACGAGCGCGAGACACTCTTCCGGCACACCTGTGGTTGAAGATCGTTTCGTTCGCAGTTTTGCAACCAAATCGAGCACGTGTCGCTCGCCTTCTGGCGGGTTCGGCAGCACTTCCTTGTCGAGCCATTCCGGGGATGTGAGATCGAAATCCGTTGCGTAACTCTCGAAAAACAGGTTCATGAACTCCGGGAAGAACAGGCGGATCATCTCTTTGAATCGTTGATCATGGTCCATAGTGACTCGATCTTCGCATAAAAAATCGCCGTGTCGCGAAAAATCTCTTCCCCTCCGTCGAAACGACGTCTATTATTCTGGTATGGGTCGTGCGACCGTGGCACGACGAACTAACGGCTTGCACGCTCAAACACTATCACGGGCGATGTAAGTAAACGCAAATTATAAGGAGGTGACCACTTGATCAGTCATAGTTTTCAAGGTTTAGAGGTGCGGTCGTCCTGACCACCGCAAGACGGGCGACTGTCTGCGACGGCCGCCTGAACCAAGACGCCCGGCAGGAAACTGCTGGGCGTTTTTCATTTCCCCATTACTTCGATCGCCTTCCATAACTCCGATGGCACCGGCATCACCGACAGCCGCGAGATCCGTACGAGTTCCCATGCGGCGAATCTCGCGTCGGCTTTGATGTCCGCCAACGTCACCGGCTTCTTCAGCTTCCGGATCGGTTTCACCGTCACGATCGTGAATTTTTCGTTGTCTGGGTCGATGTGCGATTCGACGGCTTCCATGATCCCGACGACCGACTTTTCCTTGCCCGTGTGGTAAAGGAACACGCGATCCCCTGCTGACACCCCCCGAAGGTGCTTCTGCGCGAGTTCGTTCGTCACGCCTTCCCACGTCGTGCGTCCCGCGGCAACGAGGTCGTCGTAACTGAACTCGTCCGGTTCTTGTTTGAATAGCCAAAACGCCATGAGTGATGCTCGAATTGAGGGTGGTGTTTTAACGATCCGCGAGCTTTTTGCCGAGGAGTTTCAGCAGTGGTCGCTCGCGCACATCGGCTTTCTTAATCGCGGCCATGTCGGCTTCGCGCCCGAACAAGATTTGGCGGCCCGTCTCGACTTGTTCCGGCGTCCAGCGCACGAGTTTTTCACGGGCCAGTTCGCCGATCAAGTTCACCGAGTGGCTCGCCTTCATCGCGTCGAAGTGATTGATGGCCAGGAGCGCCGCAGGCACACCTTGCTTCTGCAAGTCGATTGGCCATTGGCTATCGAGGCCGACGAGAGTATCGCTGGGTATGCCACGGACTTTGCACACAACGCAAACGAACTCGATCTGCTTCGATAGCGGCGTGGCATACTCGCATATATTGGTTCGCGTCTTGGGGTCGAGCGATTTGATGATCGGGATTTGCAGTTTCGGCAACCCGATATTGATCGTCGCGAAGTCCGAACCGAGGTTCGGCGCACAGACTTCGATCACTTTGGTGACGCCACTTTTCGGGTAACGTTCGACGAAATGCCTCGCGATCATGCCACCTGCACTGTGGCCGATGAGTACGATTTCCTTGTAACCGGCCGCACGCAATTTCTCGATGTTCGACCGCACGCCCTCGCTAATGGAAATGCCATCGACAGTAACCGTTTGCGCGTAACTGAGAGAATAAACGTCAAAATCGGGCGAGAGCGCCTCGACCAGCAACGATTTCGGCATCTGATAATCGTGCTGTTGCGGCTTCGCTGCCTTCTCCGGACGGATGGGATACAACTGCATTCCGTGGATAATGACTGCCGCGCGGGTTTTGACGAGCTTCATCTCGACCGCTTCGCCATCGACGGTGACGCGGTTAGAGGGCGAAACCTGCCAAAAGCCGATCGGCAGTTGGATCGAAGGCATCATGCTCAGAAGGAGCGTCGAAGCAATCGCTGCGTTCATCGCAGTACCTACCTTGAGTGCCAGGAAACGTATCGTTCGCGACTCTTAGGATTGTATGCACCGAAGCGATAGTAGCGGTGCCAGAACCCGAACGCGATTCGATCTGAACCCATCTTTACAATCTGTAGTCAAACCTTCACACGGGGAGGTATCGTTTTGCAGTCGCTTACCGACAGTTCCTTTTGTCGCTTATCGTCTTTTCTCATACGCTGACACAGTCGAAAACCCGTCTGCGAAAAGGCAACTGAATATGAGCGTGTTACCCGATTGGCTCATCGAAAAGCAGATCAAAATTGAGCCGTTTGCCCCACAACAGCATCGGCCCGGCGTCATTTCCTACGGCGTGACCAGCTATGGCTACGACGTTCGCGTCGACCGCCGCTTCAAAGTTTTCACGAACGTCTGGGGTAGCACCGTCGACCCGAAGAAGTTCGATCCGAAGTCGTTCGTGGACGTCGAAGCCGACGAGTGCATCATTCCGCCGAACAGCTTCGCCCTCGCGGAAACGGTCGAATATCTCGATATTCCCCGCAATATCATCGCGATTTGCGTGGGGAAGTCGACGTACGCGCGTTGCGGAATCATCGTCAACGTCACGCCGCTCGAACCCGAATGGCGTGGTCGCATCACGATTGAAATCAGCAATACGACGCCACTTCCCGCGAAGATTTACGCGAATGAAGGTATCGCCCAGATCATTTTCCTCGAAGCCCGCGAAGTCTGCCGTACCAGTTACGCGGACAAAAAAGGGAAGTACCAGGACCAACCCGGCCTGACGCTGCCGTTCGTGTCGCCGAAGTGATGGATTTGAGTATTGAAACGAATGCGCCGTCTGTAGCGATTATTGCATGTGTTATGTGACTCAACTGTTAGGGTTTTGTGTAGATCGCGTACGTTGAGCAGAGGCATCATAAGCTAAACTTGGCAGTGACCTTTCCCGTGTGTTTTCGGTTCGGTTCGTTAGAGATTACCACCCAGAAGCTGAGCAACATCAATGCAGATTTCTCGTCGATTTACCCAGGAGGGGACGGACCCGTTCGCCGCCCTCACGTTCGTGCCGCGTGCCTCGAAGATCGTGAACCCGAACGGTTCCGTCGTATTCGAGATGAACGATATTCACGTACCGCAAGGTTGGTCGCAAGTCGCGGTCGACATCTTGTCGCAGAAGTATTTCCGCCGTGGCGGTGTCACTGCAAACAACGTGAAAGTCGCCGAGGAGGGCGTGCCAGAGTGGTTGCAGCGCAGCGTGCCCGCGAGTGCCGACGAGCCGATTGTCGGCGAGCGCGATAGCCGTCAGGTGTTCAGCCGATTGGCCGGTTGCTGGACGTACTGGGGTTGGAAGGGCGAGTACTTCACGTCCGAAGCCGACGCGCGGACGTTCTACGACGAAACCTGTTTCATGCTCGCGAACCAGATGGCGGCACCGAACAGCCCGCAATGGTTCAACACCGGGTTGAACTGGGCGTACGGCATTTCCGGCCCGCCGCAGGGGCACTATTTCGTCGAGCCGATCAGCGGCGAACTCACGCGCAGTACCTCGGCATACGAACGGCCCGCACCGCACGCTTGCTTCATTCAGTCGGTGACGGACGACCTCGTCAACGAAGGCGGGATCATGGACTTGTGGGTCCGCGAAGCCCGCATCTTCAAGTACGGCAGCGGCACCGGTTCCAACTTCTCGAACGTCCGCGGCGACGGCGAACCGCTCTCGGGCGGCGGTCGATCCTCGGGCCTGATGAGCTTCTTGAAAATCGGCGACCGTGCCGCCGGTGCGATCAAGAGCGGCGGCACGACTCGCCGCGCCGCGAAGATGGTCGTCCTCGATCTCGATCACCCCGACATCGAAGAGTACATCAATTGGAAAGTCGTCGAAGAGCAAAAGGTCGCGGCGCTCGTCAGCGGCTCGCGCCTGATGAACAAGCACCTCAACGCGATTCTGCTGGCGATTCAATCGTACGCAACTGCCGCCGACAAGTACGATCCCTCGAAGAACGCCGCACTTCGCAAGACGGTACTCGATGCGCGGGCCTCGCTGATTCCCGAAAACTACATCGCCCGCGTCGTGCAGCTTTCCAAGCAGGGCTTCACGCACATCGACATCGAAGAGTTCGATACCGATTGGACTTCCAAGGCGTACTACACCGTCTCCGGGCAGAACAGCAACAACTCGGTTCGCATCCCGAACGAGTTCATGAAGTCGGTCGAAAACGATGGCCCGTGGCACACGTACTTTCGCACCGAAAAGGAACGTGCTGCCAAAGAGGGACGTGCGCCGAAGCCGAAGCAGACGATGAAAGCCCGCGACTTGTGGGACCAAATCGCCTTTGCCGCGTGGAGTTGTGCCGACCCCGGCATTCAGTTCGATACGACCTTCAACGAATGGCACACCTGCCCCGTCGATGGCCGAATCAACGCGACGAACCCGTGTAGCGAGTATGCGTTCCTCGACGATACCGCGTGCAATCTGGCGTCGATCAACCTGTTGCGGTTCTTCTCGACCGCGACGAACACGTTCGACATCGAAGGCTATCAGCACGCGGTGCGAATCTGGGCGTTGATCCTCGAAATCAGCGTGCATATGGCACAATTCCCGAGCGTACCGGTCGCGCAGAAGTCGTACGATTTCCGCACGCTCGGCCTCGGTTACGCGAACCTCGGCGCGATGCTGATGGTGCAAGGCATCCCGTACGATTCGCCGGAAGGACGCGCCCAGTGCGGGGCGATCACCGCGATCATGCACGCCGGTGCGTATGCCGCCTCGGCGGAAATCGCGTCCGAGATTGGCACGTTCTCGCGTTATGCGGCAAACAAAGACCATATGCTCCGCGTCATCCGCAACCACCGTCGCGCGGCATACAACGCGGCCCCTGCCGAGTACGAAGGGTTGACGGTTTACCCCGTCGGCATCGATGCCCGCGTCTGCCCGCCAGACCTACTTGCGGCGGCTCGCAGCGAGAGCGACCGGATGCTCGAACTCGGCGAGAAGCACGGCTTCCGCAACGCACAGGTCAGCGTCATCGCACCGACGGGGACGATCGGCCTGATTATGGACTGCGACACGACCGGCATCGAGCCGGACTTCGCGCTCGTGAAGTTCAAGAAGCTCGCGGGCGGTGGCTATTTCAAGATCATCAATCAATCGGTGCCGCCCGCGCTGGCGAAACTCGGATACGCAGCATGGCAGATCGACGACATCATTCGCTCGTGCCGTGGGGCCGCCACGCTGATCGGTTGTCCGCACATCAACCCGGCGAGCCTGAAAGCGAAAGGCTTCACCGATGAAGTTCTCGCGAAGATCGAAGCGACGCTCGCCAGCGCGTTCGAGTTGCCGTTCGTGTTCAACAAGTGGACCGTCGGCGAAGAGTTCCTTCAAGGTACGCTGCGAATCCCCGCCGATGTGCTGTCCGAACCGATGTTCGACCTACTCACGCACCTCGGGTTCACGAAGCAACAAGTGACCGAAGCGAACACGTTCGTCTGCGGGACGATGACCATCGAAGGTTCGCCGCACCTGAAGGCGGAGCACCTGCCGGTGTTCGATTGTGCGAACAAATGCGGCAAGACCGGCAAGCGGTTCTTGTCGTGGGAATCGCACATCCGCATGATGTCCGCCGCCCAGCCGTACATCAGCGGGGCGATCTCGAAGACGATCAACATGCCGTACGAAGCGACGACGGAAGATGTTAAAAAGGCGTACTGGCTGAGCTGGCAACTGATGACGAAGGCCAACGCGATTTACCGCGATGGCTCGAAGCTCAGCCAGCCGTTGAACTCGGTGGCCGACTCGCCCGAAGCGGCAATGCTCGCGAACATTTCTGCGGACGACGAACCGGCAACGGAAGCGAAATCCGAACCGGTTCGCGCGGCCGAGATGATTACCGAGAAGGTCATTCACCGCTACCTTGCGAAGCGTCGCCGGCTGCCGGATCGCCGCGCGGGTTACACGCAAAAATCGCGGATCGGCAACCACAAGGTTTACATCCGTACCGGCGAATACGAAGATGGCACGCTCGGCGAAATCTTCATCGACATGCACAAGGAAGGGGCCGCCTTCCGCAGCATGACGAACTGCTTCGCCATCGCCATTTCGCTCGGATTACAGCACGGCGTGCCGCTCGAAGAGTTCATGGATGCGTTCCTGTTCACGCGGTTCGAGCCGAACGGCGTCGTGCAGGGCAACCCGCACATCAAGATGTCCACGTCGATCATCGACTACATCTTCCGCGAACTCGCCGTCACGTATTTGGGTCGCCACGACCTCGCACACGTCATCCCCGAAGACCTTCGCGGCGACGCACTGCACGGCCCCGAAGATGATTTTGAATCCGAAGAAGTCGTCTCGACGCGGATGATCGACGCCATCGAACCGGCCAAACTGTCGTTGGCACCACCGCGTTCGGTTCACGTGAAGCCCGCGAACGGCCACGATTCGACCGCGGTCAAAGTGGCCGCGCCGAGGGCGACCGCGACTCTGCCAGCGGTGTCGCGGCAAACGACGGTCGCGCCATCCGCCATCGCGGTGAAGTCGGAGAAGATCCGCATCGCGAAGCAAAAAGGCTACGAAGGCGACCCCTGTTCAAATTGCGGCCAACTGACGATGGTGCGAAGCGGCGCGTGTTGCAAGTGTGACACCTGCGGCGAAACCAGCGGCTGTTCGTAAGTGCTTAATATCCCGCAGCGACGCCGTCTTTGCGGGATTCGGTGCCGCCGTGCAACACGCCGGTTCGCGGGTCGATGACGATGCCTTGAAAGCCACCGCCGTTCACTTTCACGCGGTCGATCGTGTGGCCGCGCTTTTGCAGTTCCGCAACGACCGCATCGGAGATGCCTGGCTCCACCTTCAACGTGCCACCATTCGCCGCACCGGGCTTGCCGGTCGGCGTCGCCGAGCCGACGTGTTCGATTCGCGGAGCGTCGCCGGCCTGTTGCACATTCATACCGAAATCGAGTAGGTTCACCAGCACCTGCACGTGGCCTTGTGGCTGCATGTCGCCACCCATCACGCCGAAGGGGAAGTAGGGCTTGCCCGATTTCGTGACCATCGCGGGGATGATCGTATGGAACGGTCGCTTGCCCGGTTCGAGGTGGTTCGCGTGATGCTCGTCGAGCGAGAATAGCGCGCCGCGATTTTGAATCGCGAAGCCGAGATTAGCAGGTGCAAGACCCGAACCGAAACTGAAATAGTTGCTCTGAATGAGCGACACGCAGTTGCGATCTTTATCGACGACGCAGAGGTAGATCGTGTCGGCGCGACCGATCTTCGCATCGCCGGCGGGCACTTGCCGCATCGCGTGTGTCATGTCGATTCGCTTCGCCCGTTTCGCCGCGTACTCCTTGGAAATCAGTTCTTTCACGGGCACGGCAGCAAAACGCGGATCGGTGTAAAACTTCGCTCGGTCGGCGTAGGCTAACTTCTTCGACTCGATCATCAGGTGCCAGTAATCCGGCGAATTCGGCCCGAGTTCCTCGATGTCGTGCGGTTCGAGCAAGTTGAGCATTTGTAACGCTGCAATCCCTTGGCCCGGTGGCGGCAACTCCCACACGTCGTATCCACGATAGCTCACCGACACCGGCTCCACCCACTCCGAGGCATGTTCCGCGAAATCGCGAAGTTGAAACAACCCGCCCTTCGCATCGGAAAATTCGACGAGCGATTCCGCGATTGGCCCTTTGTAAAATGCATCGCGGCCACCCTCGGCGATCCGCTGATACGTGCGACCGAGTGCCGGGTTTTTGAACGATTCCCCCACTTTCGGCGAATGGCCACCGGGAGCATAAATCGCGCGGAAATCCGCATCCGCGTTTCGCTCGGCACTACGCCAATAGCCCCCGATGATTTCCGGCACGGGCACGCCCTCTTTCGCATAGCGAATGCTCGGAGCGAGCAGTTCGGCGAGTGGCTTCGTGCCGAACTTTTTGCGGAGCGAGTCCCAGCCATCGACGCAACCGGGTACCGACCAACTCAGCGGGCCAGTGGTGGGGATTTCATCGAGGCCGCGATCTTTGAACAACTGCCGTGTCGCCTTTAGAGGTGACCGCCCGTTCGCGTTGAGTCCGTAAATCTTTTGCGTCTTGGCATCCCAAACGATGGCGAATAGATCGCCGCCGATGCCGCACGACATCGGCTCCATGAGACCCATCGCAGCCGAAGTCGCAATTGCCGCATCGACTGCGTTGCCTCCCGATTTCAGCACGTCGAGGCCGACCTGTGCTGCAATGGGATGGCTCGTTGCGACAATGCCATTGTTCGCGACAGTCACGGATCGCGACCGCGTTTGCGCATGCACGACGATTGGAGAAAGCACGAAAAGACAGATGAATAGGATGTGCGACTTCATGGCGGATACCTGTGCAGAATTTAGCTGGGAGGAATCGACGGGTTCGGACTCGCAACATTCGCGGGTGCCTCATTCGTCGATAATGGTTCCAATGCGACGAGTACGACCGGGGCCGTTGGCAACTCGGCGGTCGCAAACAATCGCTTCAGGGCGTTCCGCATATTTTCCGCGAGCACGTAGAACACCGGCACCATCACGAGCGTGACTAGCGTGCTGAGGATGATGCCGCCGATGATGCCGCGAGCCATCGGGGCACGTGTCTCGGCACCTGGACCGACGCCGATGGCGGCGGGGATGGCACCTGCGACACACGCGAGGCTCGTCATCAGGATTGGTCGCAAACGGATCGGGCACGCTTTCAGCACCGCTTCTTTTGCCGTCAGCCCCTCGGCACGCAGTCGGTTCGCGTAATCGACCAAGATGATCGAATTCTTCTTCACCAAGCCCATCAGCAGAATCATGCCGATCAGGCTCATCATGTTCAACGTGTCGCCCGTCCACCACAGCGTAACGAGTGCCCCCGTTGCCGCGAACGGGAGTGCGAGCAACACCGTGAACGGGTGAATGAACGACGCGAATTGCACCGCCAGAATGCCGTAGACAATCGTGATGCCGAGCGCGAGTGCGAAGATCAGCCCGCGGTTCGTTTCCCGCATCGCCTGCGCGTTACCGAGTTCGACGATGTCGGCTTCATCGCCAAGGATTCGCTTCGCAATCACTTGGCACGCGGCCACCGCATCGCCTTGCGACACACCCACGGCAGGCGTCGCCGTGATCTCGATGGATCGCTGGTGCTTGAACCGGTTGAGCACGGGCAGCGTCGCTTGCGGTTGCACGCTGACGACATCGACGAGCGGGACGAGGCGATTCTCGCCGACGCGAATCGGCACGATATTCAGGTCCGCAGGGGTCGCACGCTGCCCCGCCGCGAGGCGAACGCGAACGTCGTAACGGCGGCCATTGTCGGTGAATTTCGCGATCTTCTGCCCGCCGATCATCAGGCTCAGTGCCTCCGCGACGCGGCCGACGGGGATGTTCAGGCTCGCGAGTTTATCGCGATCCGGGATCACGCGCTGCTCGGTTTTGCCGGGCCGATAGTTCGCATCGACGTCGGCGACCATGCCGCTTTCGCGCATCTCTTCCATGATGCGGTTCGCGAGGCTCGGCAACTCTTTCCACTCGCCGCGCAGCGAAAAATCGATCGGGTCGCCGCGCTGCGCGGTGAAGCCTTCTTGCGATAGATCGCGCATGACGACGCGAATATCGCTGATCTGCTGTAACTGCAAACGGATCGCTTGCATAATTTCGAGTTGCGATTGCGCGCGTTCGGTTTTTGGCACCAAATGCACGAACAGATCGGCTTCAAATATCAGTTGACCATTCTCGCTACCTGCCGTCGTGACGACCCCTGCGACGTCGTTTCGGTTCAGCAGAATCTCTTCGCATTCGCCGAGTAAATCCTTGACTTGATCGATGTTTGAATCGACGGGGCAAACGATGTGCGCCACGAATCGGCTTTGATCTTCGCTCGGGATGAGTTCGCGGCCAATGACGTCGTTCGCCAAAATCCAGACCGCAATCGAGCCGATGCCGACACCGACGAGCAGAACGAGCAATGGCACTTTCAACGAAAAAACCAGGATGCGACGGTAGAGGAATGTGACGCCACGGAGCGCGAGGTCGGTCGGCAGAATCAGCACGGGCGTAAGCAGAAAACGGTCGACGAGTGCGTAAAGCTGATGGCCCCGCGTAGCGAGGAAGAAGCCGATCAGGAACGCCGCCGGGAATGCGTACGGCGCACCGAGGTACGGCGCAATCGGGTCCGACCAGGCCGCGTACGGCTTGGCAAACGGCATCGCGATCAGGCCGCGTAGGCCGAATAACAGGAGCGTCAGCACGATACCACCGATGATGCCGAGCGACCACTTGCGCCGCCGCGGGATCGTCACGCGATGGCCGTGGCGGGCATCGAGGAACAGCGAGCAGAGCATCGGCGTGAGCGTTAACGCGGACACCAGCGACAGCAGCACGGCCACGCCCACGGTGACGCCGAACTGGAAGAAGAAGCGGCCCACCGTGCCCGAAAGGAACGCCACCGGCAGGAAAATCGCGACGATCGACAGCGTGGCAGCCACGGCAGCAAACTGAATTTCCCGCGCACCGAGTAGCGCCGCACGCAATCTGCTGAGGCCCTCTTCGCGGCGACGATAGATATTTTCGAGCACGAGAATCGCATCGTCGACGACGACGCCGACCGACAGCGAGAGCGCGAGGAGCGTCATCAGGTTGATCGTGAACGGCGGGTGCCCGAACAACTTCATGCCGTAGTTCACGAAGAAAAATGTCCCGGCGAGCGAAGTCGGAATCGACAGGCAGACGTTGATCGTCGTGCCAATCGAACCGAGGAACACGAAGCAAACCACTGCCGTCAGTGCGATGCCGAGGAACAGCGTGAACTTCATCTCGTTGACGTTCTCGCGGACGAACAGCGAGTAATCGATCGGCACGTGCATCTCAACGCCAGCGGGCAGCGTGCGCCGGAGTTTCGGGAGTTCCTGTTTGACGTTTTCGCACACCGCGACGAGGTTTCCGCCGATCGCTTTGCGAACGCCCACCGCCACGGCGGGTTGCCCGTTGTAGCGTGCAACGCTGCGTTCGTCTTCGGTGCCGTCCTCTACCGCTGCGACGAGGTCGCCGAGGTATACCGGTTGGCCGTTCCGGCGCGTGAGCAGGATGCGTTTGAATTCGTCGATGCTATACGCTTCGCCCATCGCCCGCACGTTGAACTCGATACTGCGGCTCGTGATCGTCCCGGCGGGCAGCTCCTGATGCTGGCTGAGGATGGCGGTGCGGATTTCGGCGGCGGTCAGGTTGTACGCCCACATGCGGTTCGTATCTAGCCAGATTCGCACGTTTCGTGCCCGTAAACCGGCAAATTGCACGCCACCCACGTCGGCGATGGCGGCGACCGATTGTTTGAAATCCTTCTCCGCGAAGTCGCAAATCTTGCCGTGCGACACCGTCGTGCTCGAAAGCGTGATCCAGAGAACGGGCAGGTTATTCGGGTTCAGCTTGGCGATGACGGGCTGTTCGATTTCGCGCGGGAGTTTCCGCCGGGCTGCCGAAACTGCGTTTTGTACGTCTTGCATCGCGATGTTGACATCGCGTTCGAGCCGGAAGAACACGTTGACCTGGCTGATCCCCTGGTAACTTTGCGACGCGATGTAATCGACGCCTTCGACCCCCGCAACGGCATCTTCGACGACGTCGGTCACGTCGCCATCCATCACTTCGGGCGATGCGCCTTCGAGCGCGATCACCACGGTGACGACGGGAAAATCGACTTCGGGAAACTGGCTGACGCCCATCTCGCGATAGCCGAGATAGCCGAACACGAACATCGACGCCGCCAGCATGACGGCGAACACGGGGTTGCGGATGCTCTGATCGGCGAGGCCGCCTTTGGGACGTTCGCGCGGGAGCGATTCGCTATCGGAATTATTCATCGACTCACTTCGCGGGGAGGCGGGCAGAGGTTCGGCAGGCTTCACGGGCCAACGGCCCATTCGGTAGTTTTGCGAGTTCGCGGATGCGGGCGATGGCTTCGGGCGTGCCGATCCGTTCGAGGAGTTCGATCGCGCGAATTGCACGTACATCGGGCTTCGTCAGTAGCGTTTCGAGTCGTTGTTGTACTTCCGGCGACTCGGTTTCTTTCCGCGTCCGTTGCATCAACGATTCCGCACGCCAACCGGCCAACGCCAGTTCGCGACTGGCGGTATCGCGATCCGCAAAAGCGGCAGCATCGAGGTTCGCGATCCACTTTTCGTACCTTTGAATGTCGCCTTCGGTTGCGGGTGTCGTCACATTTTTCGCGTAAGCAAAACCAGCCACGGGTTCGGCGGCTAGCAAGTGAATCGCCCGCCTCGCCGCGGCCGGCTTGCCGCCGAAGCCGGTCTTCGCTTTCGCGATTTCTTCTAGCGTCGGTTTCGCTTTCGATATCCAGCAACCGCAAGTCATATCCCAGCCATACACGATGCTCGCGTGCGATGTGTAGAACGTTCGGCCATCTTTCGAGAACACCGCGATTTTCGGCTCGCCGAGTGAGTGTTCGAGTCGAATCAGTTCCTCGCCCGTGGCGGTTTCCCAAATGACAATTGAAGTCGGGCTGAGTTTAGCAAGTAACCGACCATCCGCTGACAGTACGGTGTCATTTTCTGCTACCGGAGTATCGACCATCGTGGATCGTGAAATGTCAGTTCCCGTTTGGAGATCGACCACGCGATAATAGTTCAGGTTCGGATCGTAAATCGCGCCAACGCCGGCTTCGCGGCAGATCGCCACGATATTGTCCAATTTCGTGGGCCGATTCGTTTTCGCGATTAAATCTCGACAGATTATTACGCCTTCATTCTCGTAAAACATCGAGCTGAGATCGGGAGTAAGGCTGATCGGCATTCCGGGGAAACGATCGAATTCGCGGCCCGATTTCGAGTCGAGAATTAGTATCTCTGAGCCTCCGTCGTAAGCCAGCGCATTGCCGAACGGTGCGACCACGGGTATCACCGCGTTCGATTGTTTCGGTTTCGTCCAAATCGTACGCCCCGTATCGGTATCGAGAAGTGTGGGTGTCCGATCGACGCCGACGAACAAACCGTGCCTTGTGAAAGCGGCTTCCGGCGCGAAGCGGGTCGCGATCGCTTTTTCCCAAACGAGTTGGCCTTGTTTCACAGCCCAAACGCGGAGCGGACCTGCCGAGCCGGACGCTTCGTTCATCGTGAAAAGTCGTTGATTGTCGAACGAAAATCCGAGCCGGATGCGGCCCGGATCGACGCGCGTCGAGTCCGTCGATTTTGCGAACTCGGCACGTAATGCAGCGACGTTTTTTCCCGTTGTCGTGTTCCAGATGTAGACATCGGGCCTGCCGAGCGCCGAGGTGGCCGCGAGCGTGCCATCGGGTGACAACGCCATGTCACAAACCAACCCGGCATGGCCGAGGAGGGCAGGGGGCTGCGTGCCGGTGGAAAGATCCCATACGATTGGCCGACCCGCATCGATTGCCAGGTAGCGACTGTCCGACGAGATCTGAAAGTTCCCGGTCCAGGGCGTGTTTTCCACCGCAAATACGATTTTTCCGGTCGCCGTCGACCAGCCGCGGAGGTGCTGCTGGTCGCCGGCGACGACCATCTTGCCATCGGGTGTGAACCGGATGTGCGTCGGGTGCGATAGGTACCACGTCGTCGGGGTCATGTCGCGTACATGTTTCCGCGTCGCGACATCCCAGATTTGAATCGGCCCTGCCGGTTTGGCGTGCTCGAAGTTTTCGCGGTAGCACGTCGTGGCCAGTTGTGTGCCATCGCGGCTGAGCGTGACTGCGGCAAAACCATGATCTTTCAACGGGGGCAGTTCCCAAATCGGCAGATTGGCATAGCGCACCGTCACGCTGCCGGCCGAATGACAGTAGGCGAAGCGTTTGCCATCTTGCGATGCCGAGAATCGGTTGATACTCAAGACTTTCGGAATCACAATTGCAGCATTCGCACTGTCGGCCCGTTCGATTCGACAACCGTCGCCGTTCTCGATCTCCTCGATCGCCAAATAACCGCCATCGTCGGAAACCGTAATGTTCTGCAGATCGAAAATCTTTCGCGTCAATTTCTTCAGACCCGTTTGCGTTTCGAATACGTGGACCGTTCCCGATTTCTGCGTGCTCATTTCGATAACGATCACGTGTTTGCCATCCGCACTGAGTGAGAAGCGATCAATTTCGCGAAACGTGAATGGACTCGTTCGATTTGTCATCAGCCCGGTGGCGATGTCCCAACTGCGGATTTCGTCCGTCGCGAACCCCATAACATCGCGGCCGTTCGGCGAGAAGCCGACCGCCTTGTTGGTTTCGATCGTCTGAAAGCTCGTCCAGCCGAACGCGACGACGACCCCGTTCGGGCGATCCAGGCTTTGCCCCGATGCTTGGAACGTTGCGAACATCGCGACGAGAATCGCGACGATGCGGATGAGATTTGTCATCGCGTCATCCTACGTTTTTCGTCTGCGATGCGAGCCAGGAAATGGCCCGTTCGAAGGCACAGTAGAAAACCGGAACGACGACCAGCGTGACGACGGTTGCGAGCAAACTACCGCCGATGATACTACGGGCGAGTGGGGCGCGCGTCTCCGAACCGGCACTCACACCGATGGCTAACGGGATCGCGCCGACGATGGTGGCAATCGACGTCATCAGGATCGGTCGCAGCCGCACGGCCCCCGCTTCGGCCATCGCTTGTTCGGGCGTGCAATGCTTCCGCCGTCGCAACTGATTCGCGTAATCGACGAGCACGATCGAGTTCTTTTTGACCAACCCCGCAAGCAGAACGAGGCCGATCATGCTCATCATGTTCAGTGTGTCGCCGTACCACCAGAGCGTCGCAAGCGCACCCGTCACGCCGAACGGCACCGCCAATAACACCGTGAACGGGTGAATGAACGACTTGAACTGTGCGGCCAAAATCATGTACGCAAACAGGAAGCCCAACACGAGGCAGCCGAGCAGGCTTTCGAGCGTCTGCGCCATCGCGGAGGCATTCCCCAACACGACGAAACGATACGTTTCGGGTAGCCCCATTTCGTTCCGCGTCGCTTCGGCAATCTCGAGCGATTTGCCGATCGCTTCGCCTTGTGCCACACCGGGAGCCATGTTCGCGGTCAGTTCGACTTTGCGCTGATGGTTGTAGCGGTGAACCGTCGGCAACGTGGAGATGACCTTCACCGTGACAACGTCGCGGAGCGGGATCAACATGCCATCGTCGGATTTCACGAAGTCGTCGAGAATCGCATCGGGCGAAGATCGTTGATCTTCGCGGTAGCGCACGCGAACATCGTAACGCCGCCCGCCACCGGGGCTGGAGGTGTCGTTCCCTTTCGCGGTGGCGGGTGCGGTGAAGCGTCCGTCGCGGAAGCCGCCGGTACCGACGGCAATCGTGAACGCCAGCCGCCGCATCGAGACGTTTCGCGCCGCCGCTTTCTCGCGATCCGGCACGATGTGGACTTCCTGCATTCCCGGCCGATAATCGCTATTCACGTCATTGACGACGCCGCTATCGATCAGGTTGCGGCGGATCTGCTCGGACAGTTTCGCGACGGTGTCCCAGTCGGGGCCTTGCACTGCAAAGTTCACGGGGAAGCCGCGGGTCGGCGTGAAGCCTTGCGTCGATAAATCGAGCACGACGATACGCACGCCGGCCACGCCACCGAGGCGTTTGCGGACTTCGTTCATCGCGTCGCTCTGCGTCAAGGAGCGTTCCGTCGAGGGGACAAGCCGCACGAAAAGCGTGCCTTCGGTGATGAGCGAACCGGGCCGAAACGAGATCGTGCTGAACAGCGTCGCGACGATGTCTTCGTTGGTTTCCGGATCCTTCATTGCGGCGACGACCCCTTCGCAGTACGCCATCTTTTCATCGACGTATTCGATGCTCGTACTGATCGGGCAGATGATGTTAATCACGAAGCGATTTTGGTCTTCGCTCGGTATCAGTTCGCGGCCAATCGGGCGGACTTCGATACGGTCTGCACCGGTTACTTTCCTAGCAAAATCGGGCACCGCCACGTTGACACCGAACACGAACACCCCTGCTGCGGCTGCAATCGCGACGCCGAGGAGCATCCACGCGGCGGGGCGGCGCAGTGCGTAGCGCAACACGCGGACGTACACCCACGCGGTGGCATCGAGCAAGCGATTCGTCGGCCAAAACAACAGTGGGTGAAACAGGTAATGGTGTAAGTAATCGAGTGGGAGCAACAGCCAGCCGAAGCGAGTGCGCGACTTGACGGCCGCCTTGCCAGGATGTTGCACGTTCAAAAACAAGCTGCACATCATCGGCGTGATCGTCAGTGCAATCACCAGCGAGAGCAGCACCGCCACCGTGACCGTGATGCCGAACTGGTAGAAGAACTGACCGATCGCGCCTTTCATGAACGCGACGGGGAGGAAGATCGCCACGATCGAGAACGTCGCCGCGATTGCGGCGAAGCGGATTTCGCGCGCACCGCGGATCGCCGCCTCGCGGCGACTCTCGCCGAGTTCCATGCGCCGGTAGATATTTTCGAGTACGAGAATCGCATCGTCGACGACGACACCCACCGAAAGCGATAGCGCCAGCAACGTCATAAAGTTCACGGTGAACCCGAGTGCCTTAATCGCAATAAACGTACCGATGAGCGATGTCGGGATCGAGATGCACACGTTCAGAGTGGTGCCGAACGAGCCGAGGAAAATGAACGTCACGAGCGCCGTGAGCACGACGCCGAGGAACAGCGCCTCTTTCACTTCTTCGATATCGTCCTTGATAAACAAGGAGAAATCGGTCGAGATGCTCACTTCGATGCCCAACGGCTCGGCGAGCTTGCGGAGTGCGGGCAAGCGGGCTTTGACTTCGTCGCAGACTTGCACGACGTTCGCGCCCGTCGCGCGCATCACGCCGACACCGACGGTTGGCAGGCGGTTGAAGCGGGCAAACGAACGCTTGTCGGCGAGGCCATCTTCGACGGTCCCGAGGTCGCCGATGGTCACGATCTGACCCTTCGCGTTCATCGCCGTCAGATCTCGAAACTCCTTCGCCGTCCGAGCCTCGCCCATCGTGCGGACGTCGGCTTCGCGGCTCTTGCCATCGAGGTAACCGGCGGGCAGTTCGACGTGTTGATCGCGTATCACCTGGAACGCATCGAGCGCATCCATCTTGCGGGAACGCAGTTGTTCGCGGTCGAGCCAAATTCGCATCGTCCGTTGGCGTAGCCCGCCGAACATCACGCCGCCACAACCGGGGACGGTTTGAATGTCTTGCTTCAGCGTCGAATCGACGAACTTGTTCAACTCGCTGAGCGGCTTGTTGCCGTGAACGCCGAGCCAGATGACGGGAAATTTGTTGAAGTTCAGCTTCGAGATCACAGGTGGATCGATGTCGCTCGGCAAACGATCTGCGGCCGCGGAGACGGCATTGCGAACGTCTTGCATCGCAATATCGACCGGTTTGCTCAAACGAAAATAGACCGTCACCGAACTCACACCGTAGGAACTTTGCGATTGCACGTACTCGATGCCTTCGACCTGCGAGACGGCATCTTCGATGACATCCGTCACGTCGTGATCGATGATTTCGGGCGATGCGCTGTCGTAGTACGTGTTGACGCTGACGACGGGAAAATCGAGTTCGGGAAACTGACTCACGCCGAGATCGCGGTAGCCGAGATAGCCAAACGCCAGTAGCGCAGCCGACAGCACGACCGCAAACACCGGGTTCTTAATGCTCAAATCAGACAACGTCATGTAATTCGCTTTCAGTCACATCGCAGAAAACAAAACAGAAACATTAACCGCAAAGTGCGCTGAGAACGCTGAGAAAACAGTTAAAATCATATCCGTCTTCACTCCGCGCTCTCTGCGAACTCTGCGGTTAAATTCTTTTCTTCTGCTTTCAACGGTCCAATAGTTTCTGTTGGTCTTCCGAAATGCGTAGTGGCACGCCGTCGTCGAGCGATTCTGCGCCGCGCTGCACCACCCACTGCCCCGCGTTGATCCCCGAGCGAACTTCGATCCAGCCCGGCGATCGCGCCCCGATCTCGACGCGTTGCGACTTCGCGACCCATTCGACCGTACCATCTTTGCCGATTTTCTTCGCGGGCACGAACACCAATGACCCGCGCTCCGTGGCTCGCACCGACTCTTCCGGCAACACGACGGCATTCGCCGTACTCTCGTAAGGGAAGCGTATCCGTGCGGTGAACCCCGGCTTCAGTTGATCGAACATCGGCTCGCGCGGGTCGATTTTCGCCTTGCACTCGAACATATGCGTCGTCGGGTCGGCAGTCGTACTCATGTAAAAGATGCTGGAGCGAAAGGTCCGTCGCGGCATCGACGGGATCGTGAACTCGGGATCGTACCCGCTCGGAACACCATCCATTCGGACGAGCATTTCAGCCGCGACACCACCCCAGCCGCCGTCGCTGCCTGCGAGTGCGATCGCAATCGATCGTGCCGCCTGCACGCGCGGCCGTTGTTCCATGCGGCTGCGGATCATCGGGGCCGCCGATTCGGGCACGTAGCCGAGCAAGCGGATTTCGCTGAGGTCGGCAATGGTGCCGATGATCGTGTCTTCCTTCACGTACGTTCCGGGTGTAATCCGACGTTGATTCATCTGCCCGCGATACGGCGGAATGACCTGCGAACGGTTGAAGTTGTGCTTCGCCAATTTGAGATTTGCCTGCGAGGCAAACAGATCGGCTTCGGCGGCGTTCATCATTTCCGCCGCCTGTCGCCGTTCGGAATCGGAGACCGCCGCTGCCCCCGTCTCCGCCCGCATCGAGGCGTCCTTCGTCCGTGCGAAGTTCGCCTTGGCCCGTTTCTCGACGGCTTCGGACGCTTCCACACCGCGAAGGTACTTCTCCTGATCGATGCGTACGAGTGGGAGATTTTTGCCCGGATCGACGATCATTCCTTCTTCAAAAAGCACTTCGTCGACGATGCCCGTGACGCCGGCAGCGATGTCCGTCGTCTGCCTCGCTTCGAGCGTACCGACTTGCTCGACGGCAGAGATGATCGTTTTCTCAACCGCCTGCGTCAGTTCCACCGGCCTTCGCAAGTTCGATTTGGAAGGCGGTACCGACCCGCCCCCTGTCGGCGCGGGGAGTCCTTTTTTGGAACAACCGAGCAATGCCACCAACAGAACGACGAACGCACTCAATCGTGCGTTCTGCAAGCGGATCATCATTGGCTCCTATCGAAGAATCTCAACGATCAGACGGCGATTTCGCTCTCGTTGTCTAAATCGGAACCGAGTGGGGCAGGGACCAGCCAACAGAGAAAGATCCCGAGCAAGTACAATCCAAACATCGGCACGAAAAGATACATCATCGTGATCGCATCGGGCGTCGGAGTGAGAACGGCCGAGAACACGGCGAGAACCATCATCGCATATCGCCACTTGGAAAGATAATCTTGCCAACCGAACATGCCGATTCGGTTGAGGAAAATCATGACGAGCGGCGTCTGAAACGAAATTCCAAAAACCAATGGCAGGATAATCGCGAACCCGAGCCATTCGTTCAGTCGTAAGTCGGGGTCGACGTCGATCCAATTGTTGAAACCGAGTAGTGCCTTCACCGCACCCGGGAGCACCACGAACTGACACAGCAATACGCCGATCAGGAATAGCCCAATACTGAACGGCAGATATTTGTAAACGTACGCGCGTTCGTGCGGATACATGCCTGCAGCGATAAACGCCCAGATCTGGTAAAAGATCCACGGGCTACCGATAACGACCCCGCACAAAAGGGAAACCTTAAAGTAAACGACCATCGATTCGGGCGCACTCAGTGTCGTCAGGTACTTTTTGTTCCCCAATAACGTTTCCCCTTCCTGATTGAACGCGCTGAAGTGCGCGGGAAAGACTTGCGCTTTGATCGTGATCTGCTTGATCGAGGGATCTTTCGGCTCGCCGAACACCGGTATGAAATCGGCCACGGGGAGGATCAACGGCAACTCGCGCGGTGCCGCGAGTAAGCTCGCTCGTTCTTCTGTCGTGAGGCTCGTCAGTTCGTATTCGTTCTCTTTCAACAACGCGCGAATTCGCTCGACTTCCTCCGGCGCAGTCGCGACGATCGGCAACCGTTCGAACGACGACTGCGTGCGGCGGAGGTAAAAGTTGCGCGTTTGCGATTCGACGGGATCGACGATCAATCGCATGACCGGCTTACCGACGCCGATGCTTTTGTAGCCGGTACTATCGCCGATGTAATCCAGCACGAAGCCGATCGTCATGCAGAAGACCAAGCCGTAAACCGCTTTGATCATTCGCGAGCGGAGTTCGTCGAGGTGATCGCCGAACGACATGCGAGATTTATCGAAAATATCGTCGTTGTATTCGCGCGATGCAGGCATGGAAGCAGACTCCGCAATGGTGGCGGTAGCGCAACCAAGCGGCGAAGGTGCCTAGCAGGTTGGCGGAACGAGGGTAGGATTCGCTCAATATATGTCTCGCGGTCGAAGATGACACATCGAGCGAACAATCGCGAACCGAACCGTAAGCCCAACGCTCGATATGGGAGGTTGCCATGCCCATTTCCAACGAATTGCGAGCGACCCAGCAATGTGCTGCATCCCGTAGTGCGAGCGTAGGGATCCTCAAAAACAGTCGTCTCCGGGCTGCTCTGATGCTTGCCGAATCCAACTCGTCACGAGCGGTTCGTCGATAGGGTCGCCTTCGTAAATGTGGAAGTAGCGTGTGCCTGCTTTTTTGGACTCGACCGGCGGGACGGGAAGTAGCGACGTGCCGCGGAAGAAAGCCACTTTGAGGTACTTCGCGGTGCAATGGTAGCCGAGGAACCAGCCCTGGCCCTCGATGCCATAGAATGGCGAATTCCACCTCACCGCCTTACGGACGTTGGGCACGGTGCGCACGATCAGCGCGTCGAGGCGGCACCCGACGTCGCGTTTCCAGCCCGGCATCGCCGCGATGTACGCCTGCACGGGAGCATCGCCGTCAGCCTTCGCGATCTGCGGGTTGCCCGTAAGAAGGGTCGGCGTCGCGGCCGCGGGCTGTTTCACGGTCTTCTTCGCCACCGGAATCTCCTTCGACACAGTTCTGTATCGTGACAGATCAGTCTTGATTATCTGGGGGCGTCCTTGATTTGACGCTCGGTCACGGTGAACTCGACGAACTCCGATGTCACATCGATGTCCTCGTACCGGAAGCGGACCCGGCACTTGTACTGACCAGGCCCGATTGTTTCCTGGACGGCCCGCATCGGTGAGACATCGACGGTGCAATCCTGCTTCGGGGTCAGGGTCGCGACTACCTTCTCCGTCGCGAACGGCGAGGCAATGCTCGCCTCGTAGAATTGCCGCGAGACGCGCTTTCCGTTCGCGTCCTGTACCTCGACATCGAGGCACCCCTTGATGCCGCATGGGAGGTTGGACTTCACGTCGATCGCGTTGGCCGTGTTATTACAGAGGGCGACCCGCAGGTACCTGTCCGCGAACGGCGACGCGGCCTTGTCCTCGACGCGGACCTGACACTCGACCCCTTTTATTTCCATGTCCGTCCCGCGGATCGATAGCAAAAGCACCACTGCGCACGCGACAGCGGCGACTGCGATGGCGATTCGATTTTTGGACATGTTGCCTCCTAAAGTTAGAATGTCTTCGCCACCGGAACCTCCTTCGACTGCCTCACGATGGCTGAAACTCTCACATCTCAACTCAAGCGTACCGTGCGATGCTCGAATTGTCTATGATGCGATTCACGCCACTGCGCTTCGACTTACGTCGATTCTGAGAGCGAAAATTCCGTCGATTGCGATTTTGACTCACGTTTTTCGCATTCTGCGCAACGCAAGTTACCGATAATGAAGTCGTAGGGATGCGAGCGGTGGTTTTAGAGGAGATGACCATGTCACGACGAACGGTGTTGATCGGCTTCATCGCGATACTCGGCACGACGGGCTGCCGTAACATTTCGGGGCCGTTGGAAGCACGGAACAAATCGCGGGCGGACTTGCCCGGTTACAGTATCGAAGAACAAAAACGTCGCGGACGCGATCGCCTCGCGACATTTGAAGACGACCGTAGCGTCGGCCCGTCCGGATACATCGACCGACCCAGCCCAACGGGACGCTAAAAAGAAAGGGCAGACATCGCTGTCTGCCCTTCGGGTTAGTCGATCTGTGCCGGGAATCGCCGTTCGGGCAACGGCCGGTTCGGACGAGTGTTGCCGAGCTTCGGCGGCGGGCCGGGGTTCAGCAATCGCACTTCGTTCCCGTTCGCGTCGTGGCACTTCAGTTCGAGGTAATCGGGCGACACGCCGAGAATCCCCTGCACGACGATCTCGATTTTCGCACGCTCTTCGAGTGCGGCAATTTCCTTCCGCTTGCTATTCAGGATGTAGTACGACGCATCGGTGTGAACCGTCACGTGAACGCTCGACACGGCCGGCGTGCCGACCATGGCACGGTGCGTGGCGAGTTGCAACAACCGCATCACTTCGATGCCGGTCGTCTCGTTCGTGCGAATGTAACCGGTCGCTTTGCAGTGGGTACACTCATTGTAAATCCGCCGCTTCAGCGAGGTTTGAATCCGCTGACGCGTCATCTCGATGATGCCGAACTGCGAGATACGCAGGATCTTCGTGCGGGCTTTATCGCGTTCGAGAGCATCGCGGAGCGTGTTTTCGACGTTGCGGCGATGTTTTTCGTCGCGCATGTCGATGAAGTCGTTGACGATGACGCCGCCGAGGTCGCGGAGGCGCAGTTGGCGGGCGATCTCTTTCGCGGCGATCATGTTCATCTGGTAAGCGGTCTCTTCGGCGTTGTTGTCCGCACGGAAGTTACCGCTGTTCACGTCGATTGCCACGAGCGCTTCGGTCTGCTCGATGATGATCGAGCCACCGCGTGGCATGTCGATCTTCTTGTGGTTGAGCTGCGCGATTTCCTCTTCGATGCGGTGGCGGTGGAACAGCGGTTCGGCTTGTTCGTGCAGTTTGATGCGGTCCGCGAAGCGGGGCATCACGATCTGCAAGAACTCCGAAGCGTGCTGGAACGCGGTGGCGTCATCGACCCAGATGGCGTCGATGTCCTTCGTAAACACGTCGCGGATCGTTCGCGTGATCATGTCCGATTCGCGATAAATCTCGACCGGTGCGGCGACGCGCTTGATGCGTCGCACGACGACTTGCCACAAGCGTAGTAGGTAAGCGAGATCGCTTTGGAGTTCGTTGGCATCGCGGTCCACGGCGGCGGTTCGCACGATGAAGCCGACGCCCTTCGGTGGGTCGAGGTCGGTCATAATATCGCGAAGGCGACGACGGGCTTCGGGGTCTTCGATTTTGCGCGACACGCCGAACCGCGTGAGGCTCGGCATCAGTACGAGGTAACGCCCCGCGATGCTGACGTACGTGCTGAGGTTCGGCGCTTTGGTGCCGATGGCTTCCTTGATAACTTGCACGATCACTTCTTGACCGCGTTTGAACACCTTCTCGATGGGCAATCGCGGCAGACCGCGATCCCGTGCGGGCCGTCCCCCACCGCCACCGCCAGAAGCCGCCGGTGCGGAACTTGGACGACGGGTCCGATCCGCGTTGCGGTCACCGCCACGGTCGTTGTTCCGATCCGCGCCACGATCCGCATTGCGGTCGCCACCACGGTCGTTTCGTTCGCCGCCACGATCCGGCCGCGGCCGTTCGCGATCCCCGCGCCCGCCACGGTCGCCACCGCGCCCACGGTCGCGATCGCCGCCACGGCCACCACCGCCACTTCCGCCGCGACGGTCGTTTTTGCGGTCGTCGCTCCCGCGATATTCGCCGTCTTCGTCGTCGTTAAAGCCGCGACCGATCACCGATTCCGGCAGGTCGAGTTCGGGTGTCGTTTCTTCGGAGAAAGCGGAACCATCGGGTGTTTCATCGACGATTTCAAATCCATTGCCTTCGTCGTCGGTGCTTTGCGGTTGGCCTGCGAATCGGTCGTTCGGTGCGTCGGGGTCGAAGTCGAGTCCGCCACCGAAGAACGAGTTGATTTCTGGTTCGTCTTGGTCGTCGGGCGACGTTCGCCGTTCGGCTCCGCTCATGAACTGCGTTTTATCGTCGGCCGGCTCATCGCCTTCGGGCTTCTTCTTGGTCGTTCGACGCGGTTTCGCTTTCGTTTTCGCCACCGCTTCTTCGGCTTCCACCGCTGGCTCATCGGCCTTGGGTTTCGCGCGGCTACGACTGCGTGGCTTCAATGGCGCGGCTTCGACTTCGGGAATCTCTTCCGCAACTACGGCTGCCACTGCTGGCGTGGCGACTTGCAGATCGATCACTTCGACCGCATCATCGTCGAGCAGACCGGCCCCGAAACCATCGTCGAAGTATTCCTCCTTCGGCGTGGGAACGGGTGCCACTTCACGAACGATGGCCACCGGCTTCGGTCGTTCAACGGGCGGTGCAATCGGCGTGCGCGGTGCCGGCGTGGGAATGATTTCGGTGGCATCTTCGTCGATCAAGCCGATGCCGAAACCTTCGTCGTCGTTCCATGCCTCGGGTTCCTCGGCTTTTGCGAACGCGACGGCTGGTAACGGCGGCGGGGCATCGAAAGACACGGCGACCGGCGTTGGTCGCGGCTCGATCCGGACTGGGGGGGCGGTTACACGATCTGGCTCGCGGTCGCGGGTTGGCTTGTTGTCGCGGCCACCGGAGTTTTGTCGTGTCGGCGAACGATCCACGCCGTAGGCTTCGTTGTCTTCGGCTTCGATCCGTGCGAGAACGTCCTTCGGCAGCAGGTGCTTGTAGTAAACGGGGTCGACGTCGGAGACGTGCAAGAAGCCGTTGCGACCGATGCCGAAATCGACGAACGCCGCCTGGATGTTCGGCTCGATGTTGACGATCTTACCTTTATAGATGTTGCCGACGTAGCTTTCCTGGCTGGATCGCTCGACGTAAAGTTCTTCGAGAATCCCATCTTCGACAATCGCGATTCGGCACTCCTCGGCCTGGTTCGCGTTAATCAGCATTTCTTTCTTCATTCGGTCCTCAAATAGTCGCTGCAACACACTCGTGCGTGTCGCTGTGTCATGTGCGTTCGGCGAACGTCGCCGATCGCGTGTCTTCATTCGACGACGGGGCCATTGGGGGAGAGTCCCCACGTGGCCGTTGTCGCCGGTGCTTCGTCGTCGACAGGACGTTGTCCTGCCGGTGTATGGAGGGGCAGCGTTTCCGCTGGCGTGGTCGGCGGGCCATCGGTGGCATCCGCTTCGACTTCATCTTGGAGATCGAGTTCGACGCGGTCGAGGGCGGCACCATCGCGGTGCAGTTCCGTGAGGCCAAACAGCTTGATCAATTCGTCGGCCCGTGCGGTACCGGTCGAGGTGACCCAGAGATCGAGGTACAGGTAACCGTCTTCGACGTACGAATGGCGGATGAACGGGCGGATGTTCACACGGCGCGCCCGCGGATAATGTCGATCCGTCCAAATTTTCTCGCGGCTGAGTAGTTCGTTCGCGGTCGCTTGCACGGATTCACTTAAATCGTGCGGAACGGCGAGGCGATACATCACGCGACGGGGAACCGCAGTCGATTTCGGATCGATCGATTGTGCAGAAACGAGTTGAAAGCCTTGCGGGGCACACGTGTTGATGGAATCGCGAACCGAATAGATATCCAGCGGTCGTTTGAGTTCGAGTTCGACGACTTCGTTGTAGCCTGCCACACCGAGGGGCAGGGAAAGTGCGAATACCCAGCGTGGGGTCGGGTGGAAACCGTTCGTCATCGCGAAGGGAACTTCGGCACGCCGCAACATGCGCTCGCAAGAACGCATGAGGTCGTGGTGGCTCAGTAGTCGTAGGTCGCCGATTTTTTGAAACCGGAACCGGATTTTTTCGCCGACCATCAGGGTGTTGGGAACTCGTTCGCGCAGAATCGGGGCGATGATGAAGTCGCCCGTTTTCGCGCTCCGAGGAACCCCCTCCGGCCGCTGTCCCCGCAATCGCTGCGACGGAAATTAGCAGTTGTCGCCGAACGACCGTTGATGGCGGCGTTCGGTCTGCGTTCTCGTCGGTTTAACGATCGATTGTATCGGAGAGTAAGCGGCGCAAGTGTTCTCGTAAGTATGTCGTGACTTCGCGGGCCGATTCCATTTGCAAGGCATCGTCGGCGACCCGCTTGGCATCCGCAAGTGTCAAGTTGCGGATGACGTGTTTGATTTCGGAAATCTTTCTCGGCGTGGCGCTGAGTTGTCGCAACCCCAGCCCCACCAACAAGGAGACGTACAGCGGTTCCCCGCTCATCTCCCCGCACACATTCACCGTGATTCCTGCCGCCGTTCCTGCCTCTGAAACCAGCTTGAGCAACCGCAACACGGCGGGGTCTACGGGGCTGTAAAGGCTGGCGACTGTTTCGTTGTTCCGGTCGGCGGCAAGCGTGTACTGGACGAGGTCATTCGTGCCGATCGAGAAAAAATCGACCTGCTTCGCCAGTACGTCGGCCATGATCGCCGCAGATGGTACTTCGATCATGGTACCAAGTGGGATGCCCCGTTTGAAGTCAATTCCGGCTTCTGCCAAATCTTCTTCGACTTCACGGAGGATGCTTCGGCACTGACGAAGCTCCATCACGGTGCTCACCATCGGGAACATAATCTGCACGTTGCCGTAGATACTCGCCCGCAAAATCGCGCGTAACTGCGTCTTGAATATCGTCTTGTTCACGAGACAGTAGCGGACGCTGCGCAACCCGAGAAACGGGTTCTTCTCGACGTTCGCGCCGGTTGCGTGCGTGAACTTGTCCGCACCGAGATCGAGCGTACGAATGACGACCGGGCGCGACGGCCCCATCACCGAAAGCACTTCCTTGTAAGCCTCGAAGTGCTCTTCCTCGGTCGGGTCGGTCGATTTGTTGACGTACAGGAATTCCGTACGGTAAAGCCCGACGCCACCCGCGCCGCGTTCGAGGCAGGTCGGGGCTTCACTCGGGAACTCGATGTTGCCGAGTAGCAGCACTTTCGTGCCGTCCTTGGTGATCGCCTCGGCGTCTTTCAGCGACTCGTAAGGATCGCCGACGGCCAACTGCGTGCGACGCAGTTCCTCGTATTTGAGAATCGTATCGCGATCCGGCTCGATGATGATGAGGCCTTCGCCACCGTCGAGAATCACCAGATCGCCACCGGAAACATCGTTGAGCAACTTGCCCACGGCGACGACGGCGGGGATATTCAACGCACCGGCCAGGATGGCCGTGTGGCTCGTCGGTCCACCGCTTTCGGTCGCGATCCCGATGACCGTTTTGGCGTCGAACTGTGCCGTCTCACTCGGTGTGAGGTCGTGCGCGAAGACGATCACCGACTCGGTGATGTTGTCGAGCGATTCGCGTTTTTCGCCGAGGAGTTCGTGAAGTAGCTGCTTTTCGAGGTCGATGATGTCCGCTTTGCCGCGCGTCGAGAGTTCGCCGACGCCCGACTCGTCGAGCATCTTGACCTTCGACCGCATGTGCCGACTCACCGCGTATTCCGCTGAGTAATTTTCCGAACGAATGAGCGTTTCGATGTCGTAGCGGAGGAGCTGATCCTCGAGTAGAAAGGCGTGCGCAGCGAAGATTCTCCCCGCATCGCGGCCGAGTTTCGCGGTCACTTCGCGTTCGCGTCGCCGTGCTTGTTCCGAAACGTGCTGAATCGCTACGGCGACACGTTGGAGTTCGTGCGGTACCTCACTGGTGGAAACGACACGACGCGGAATGCGAACGCCTTCCGTATCGAGCACCAGTGCATAGCCAATCGCAACGCCGGGGGATGCGGCAACGCCATACTTCGTTTGCATTCGCCTCTGCCAAACCCTTCAAATTCACCGCAACGCGTGGTTGCAGTCCGTTTACTAGCAAAAATCGTTGTGTACGCACTCATTGCGAGTGCGTTAACCGGGATGGGCGAGAATGTCTGCCAACCGGTTGATGACGTCGTTCGCGCCGTCGCCATCGACTTCGAGGATGACTTCGTTGTTCTGCATGACGCACAAGCCGATGAGATCCCACAGGCTTTTGCCGTTGGCCCGCTTATCGCCCTTCCAGACGGCGACATCGCAGAGGCCGGAAACAGCCAGTTCGGCAAAATCGGTGGCGGGCCGCATGTGCAACCCGTAAGGGTTTACGACCGTTACCGTGCGCCGAAGTGGGCCAGTTGTCGGGTGAATCGTGCCGTTCGTGCCAGTCGTTTCGGTCATTGTGCGGCCTCGCTTCCGCCGTCTAACAGTCGCCAAATCTCATCGCGCGTCGTCGCGTTTTTCAATGCCTTCACAAGTGCTTCATCGCGAAAGCAGTGAACGACATTTTCGAGTGCTCGCAAGTGATCCCCCGGTCGATCTGGCGGAGAGATGAGCAGAACGAGAACGTGAACGGGTTCGCCATCGACACTGTCGAAAGAGACGCCTTGTTTGGTAATCGCGATCGTCCCGATCAATTGCCCGACGGCAGGATGTCGCGAGTGTGGGATCGCGATATTCTGCCCGATACCCGTCGTGCCGAGCGTCTCGCGGCGCAGCACAGCTCTCACGATGTCATCGCGATCCGCATTCGGCAATTGACCGGCTTCGTGGAGTGCGTCGACCATTTCTCGAATCGCATTATCGCGAGTCGTCGCGCGCAGTTCGGGGATGATGGCATCTCGAATGATAAAGTGAGCCATTCGCATCAGCATCGTTCCTGTCGGGAATACCGGGTGCAGCGGATCGCACGTTTGTCATTCGCCATCGGTGAGATCCCGATCGTCCGTTCTTCCGTTCTTTTTACCTTCGATCGACCCATGCGCCGGGTCGCGACGATGATCTTGAATCTTCTCTTTATAATGGTTCAACTGAATCTTCATTTTATCGACCGCAGCGGCCACGGCCACGCACACTTCGGGAGCTTGTGCGTGCGCGACGAAATCGTGCTTGTGTTCCGCATTCAGAAGAATTTCGACCTTCTTCTCGTCCCCACCCAGATCGACGGTCACTTCGATCTGACTCACCCGTTCGAAATAATGGAGGAGTTTCTCCACTTTTTCGCGGATTTTCTCTTGGGTGACAGTGTCGAGATGCCCGTGACGGGCGGAAACCTTAATTTGCACGAGAGCATCCTTTTAGGTGCATAGTTCTGCGAACGTGGAAATTGTATCCCGATCTCGCAGGCTCTGCAACGGATTACAACGGATCGGATCGAATTCCGACCGTACGCCTCGCGCATCAACCGGAACGGCGTCGCACGAATCCATACTTCAAAGTGATGGAACTGAGTACCTTCGATTTTCTTTGCACGCCCTCCGGCGAGGCAGCCTTGGCCGTCGCGATGGCGCTTTCGCCGAGCGAAGCTCGATTTCTGCCGTGCTTCGAGAAACTCCGCAAACGCTACCCCGTCGAGATCGCCAAGGCTGCGCTCGAAACTGCGATCCTGCGCCAAAAAGCGGCGTCGAAGTTCCAAAATGCAGCTCGGATGTTCTTCACCAAAGAGGCACTCGAACAGTCGTCGAGCGAAATCGTGGCACAGCATCGTGCGACTCGCTTTCGAGGATCGCAGCACGTTGCGGACCTTTGTTGCGGCATCGGTGGCGATGCGTTGGCGCTCGCAAAAGTGGCAACGACGCTCTCCGTGTTCGAACTCGATCCGCTGCGGAGCCGAATGGCGGAAGCGAACCTGATCGCGAACGGCGCGACGAATGCGACGGTGATTGTCGCGGATGTAATGGCCGAAAATTTAGGCGATTTCGATGCAGTATTCTGCGATCCCTCGCGGCGTTCGACCGGACGGCGTTACCTGGCAGTCGGGGATTACCAGCCGAATCCACTCGAGGTAGCGAAGCGGTTCGCGGGGGTAAAGTTACTCGCGTTCAAATTGGCACCGGGGATTCCGCGATCCGAACTCGAAGCGTTCGATGCCGAGATGGAATTCGTGTCGCTAAACGGCGAACTCAAAGAGTGCGTGGCCTGGCTGCGCGATGGGAAAACCTGCCTGCGTCGTGCGACTGCGTTGCCTTCGGGCGAAACCTTCACGGCAATGAGCCTACCCGAGCGACCGATGTCCGGCCCGCCGTTGCAATACCTTTACGATCCCGATCCGACCGTCGTTCGTGCGGAACTCGAAGCGAATTTGTGCGAAACAGTGAACGGCCAGATGCTCGACGAGAGGATTGCGCTGATCACATCCGATACCGCCATCAATACGCCATTTGCCACGCGATACGAGATCGTCGAAGTGCTGCCGTTTCACATTCGCAAGCTCAACGAATGGCTACGCGAACATCGGGTTGGAAGAATCACCTTGCTCAATCGCGGCTCGCGATTGGAACCCGACGAAGTGACGCGGAAATTGAAACTCTCCGGCAGCGAACACCGGCAGCTCATCCTCACACAAATTGCGGAAGAGTCTTTCGTAATCGTCGCGAAGTGAGTTTACTTCCAAGTGGTGGTTGTGTTTTGTGGGTTCCCCTCGCTGGCGCGTTTTGAAGTTGCGCGATTTGCAGGTACGCATACGAGACGCAATCCGCACGATGACAATGGGTGCGGCCCCGTCCCATGGTACCACCATGGGCTACGTGAGCGATCCTTTCAGGACCGAAGAACAGACCCGACACTGAAGGTGTCGCTCTTTCAGCCCATGGTGAAACCATGGGACGGGCAATTACCCACGAAAACCAGTCGTGGCGAGTCTTCGAGATGCGACGCATTCGGCACGATGACAATGGGTGCAACCCCCAGGTGATGTGAAATAGGCCTTTTTATTGAATTTCAGCGAAATTCTTGTTCCCGTTTCTATTACGGCAATGACGGCGAATTCATCCGAAATTCCTCCCGTGGTTGATCGCTTTCTTTATCCCGAAGGGATACCAGCTATTAGCCCAGGTCGCGTTCGCGCACCTGGGGTACGAGCGAATTTCCACCGACCCCGAATGGGGACGTAGCGGCGTCATCGCATCGTTCGCAGAGAGATTCACGAGCGAATCGCCCCCTCGATTGGGATACCGCATGCCGGAGAGGAAGCCGCTACGACCCCTTCGGGCAACGCCGTGAACGATTATTTCGCTTGTCGCTGCGTCGGAAGTCTCACGACTTCGACTATAAAGCCATTCTTACGTAGTCGAAGTCGTGAGACTTCGGGACGTGCGAAGCCATTCTTACGTAGTCGAAGTCGTGAGACTTCGGGACGTGCGAAGCCATTCTTACGTAGTCGAAGTCGTGAGACTTCGGGATGCGCCAAGTCGCTGCGTCAGAAGTCTCACGACTTCCGCTACAAATCCGTTTACGCGGGGCAGGTTTTTCACGTGCCATTCTCAACAACGGCACGTAAAAAACGTGCCCCACGTTGCCGAAACGCACAGTTCTTGCTTGCACGACGCATCGTGGGCGGCTATCGTATTCTCATTGCCACGTAAATTTCTTCCCCAGAAGTCATTGCCATGAATCGCCGCCGCCACGGGGTTGGACATTTTCAGCTTTTACGCTTTCGCGGAAGAGTTTAGCGGCGGTGTCACCGCAGTGTCAGCCGATGTCAATGGCGATGGCACGCTCGACATCATCACCGCAGCCGGGCCGGGTGGCGGCCCGCATGTACGCGTTTGGAATGGCCGCGACGGCCGCGAACTGATGAGCCTTTTCGCGTATGCCGAAGAGTTCCACGGCGGTGTCAACGTGGCGAGTGCGGACATCGACGGCGACGGATATGCGGATATTATTACGGGTGAGTTTTGGGCACACCCACACGAATTCCCGAAGTCAAAAAATCGGAGGCGAATTGACGTAAGTCGACTTTTGTGTGGTGTCTCGAAGTGTCGTGAAACTGTCTCCAAATGTCGTGAGAATGTCGTGCGCGGTCGATTTCATGTCGTGGTCGGTCGATTTTATGTCGCACTCGGTCGATTTTTGCGCTGAGTGTCGAATCGATGGCAATCGGCGTAATCCACGAACCGGCTTCGCGATACGGCAAACGGATCGGCGACACGCGATCAAAAAGTGCCATTTTGGGGACTCAAAACCCGGAAAA